>NZ_JBVHHE010000022.1:84816-104901 GCF_055561235.1 Kitasatospora sp. NPDC022856
TCCCCCACACGCCGCTCTTCGGACCTGGAGCGGCTGCGGGGGTGCGGGGCGGGGCGGGGCGGGGGGCCCACCCCCGCGCCCGCCGCCCCGACCGGAACGTCCACCGGCCACCGAAGGGGTGCGTTCCCGTTCGTCCCGGGGAGCGGCTCACTGGGGCGGCCGGTGGGACCGAATCGATGGAGTAGTCGGGAGAGGAAGTGAGAAGGGCCTGGAGTAACTGGCAGTAAAGGCTGGACAAGGTGACTGGCGGTCTGTCAGGATCAGGGCTGTCGCCAGGGAACACGGCCGGCGGCCACACCAGGGGAGGACCACATGTCGCAGGACGACCAGCCGCAGTTCGTCTCGGTACCGGTGCCGAGTCAGTACGTCACACAGGTGTACGCCTACCTGGCCGGGCTGACCGGCGCCACGGCGGGTGCCTCGACGGCCGCCGGTGCGGGCGGCGCTCCTCCGGCGCCCCCGGCCGCGCCGGAGGAGGGGGCGGCCGGGGAGCCCGGCAAGCTCCCGGTCGTCGAGTGGACCGTCGAGGACTTCCGCCGGCTGATGATCGAGCCGCTGGGATCGGTGCAGGTGGTGGCCCGGGTGCTGGACGTGCTGGCCGCCCAGCCCGACGCGCGGGTGAGCTACACCGAACTGGCCACCCGGCTGGGCCTGGAGAAGAAGAGCCTGCAGGGCAACCTCGCCGCCTTCACCCGTGCGGTGCACCGGCACTACCACCGCCGCAACTGGCCGATGACCTGGGTGGAGGCGCTCACCAGCGAGCCGGGCCTCAAGTCGGAGTTCTTCTACACCGTCAACGCGACCCTCGCGAGGCGCTGGCTGGAGGCCCGGGCGCAGGGCTGAACGACTCGCCCCGGCCGGGACGGGGGAGTCTGCCAGTTACTCCACTCGTCTAACCGATCCGGCGCCAGCCGCCGGGCGTGCCCGGCTCCGTCACCGGGGCCGGGCCGAAGTCGTACCGCGGCCCGTCGGGCCCGAAGGCGAGCAGCGAGATCGAGGACGATCCCCAGATCCGCCCGTCGCCGAACTCCCGCCGCTGGACCAGCGCGGCCGGATCGTCGAGCGCCAGGCCGTCGCCGGAGACGATCGGCAGCCAGGCGCCCCAGGCCTGCTCGGTCGTGGCGGGGCCGGGCCGCGGCGCGGGCCGGACGGCGGCCCGGAAGCGGGCCCGGAAGTGCGCGGCGCGGGCGGCCATCAGCGAGCGGACCAGTTCGGACGCGGTCCGGTCCGCCGCCAGCCCCTCCGGTCCGTCGTTGAGCACCACGCTCAGCCCGACCGGCAGGTCGCGTTCCGCCAGGATGCTGCCGCCCCAGCTCAGTACCCGTGCGCCGGCCCGGCCGGCGAGGACGAGGTGGAACGGGTCGTACCGCTCCAGGTCGACGCCGGCGAGGCCGCCGTCCCGCAGGGCGATCAGCGGCAGCTCCCCGCGCGAGAGCCGGGCCCGGGCGGGTGCCATGGCCCCGAAGCCGTTCAGCAGACAGGCCGCGGCCGGCCCCGCGGTGCCCGGCTCCGTGGCCCCGGGCACCGCGGCCCCCGGTTCGATGGCGAGCCACGTCCCGCCCGCCGCCAGGTCGAGCCCGCCGACGGCCGCCGGGTGCGCGGGCCAGTGGTGGTCCGGCGGGGACCACCGCCGCCCGGCGTACTCGTCCCGCACCGACAGCAGCAGCACGGGCACCGATGCCGACGGTTCGATGCTGACGAACGCGGTACACACGGTCCTGGCCCCCTGACCTCGCCCACCCCGGGCGGCCCGGCTGCACCACCCTCCCCGCGATCCTCGCACGATCGTTCGGATCCGGGCAGGTCCGGGCCCTCGCCCTCCGGCGCCCGCCGTGCCACACTCGGGCGAGCCGCCCGAGGGCCTGCCCCGACCGTGAAGTGGCCCACGATCTCTCGGCCCGAATGTGCCAGGGAGCCAGTCCAGTCGGACCCTAGGCTGGCCGGTATGACGACGAACGACAACGCCACCGTGTCCGCCCCCGAGCAGCGGATCTCCCTCCCCGACCTCGCCCCCGAGTTCTACCGGGCCATGATCGCCCTGGACCGCGCCGCCCGGCAGGGCGTCGACCCCGTCCTCGCCGAGCTGGTCAAGGTGCACGCGTCGATGCTCAACGGCTGCTCCTTCTGCATCGACATGCACGCCACGGACGCCCTGAAGAACGGCGAGCAGAACCACCGGCTGCTCTCCCTGCCGGCCTGGCGGGAGACGTCCTGGTTCACCGCCAAGGAGCGGGCCGCCCTCGCGCTGACCGAGTCGGTCACCCTGCTGACCCAGGGGCACGTGCCGGACGCCGTCTACCAGGAGGCCGCCGAGCACTTCGAGCAGGCCGAGCTGGCCCAGCTGATCGCGCTGATCATCGCCATCAACTCCTGGAACCGGATCGGCGTCACCTCCCGCCTCAGCCCCGCCGCGAAGTAGGGTGCCCGGCATGACGACCACTCAGCACGAGCTGGCCCGAGCCCTCCACGCCCTGCACCGCCCCGGCGAGCCCCTGGTGCTCGCCAACGTGTGGGACGCGGTGGGCGCCCGACTGGTCGCCGCCGCCGGTGCCCGGGCCGTCGCGACGGCCAGCGCGAGCGTCTCCTGGACGCTCGGCAGCGCGGACGGCGACGCGGCCGACCGCGCCGAGGTGCTGGCCCAGACCGCGCTGATCGTGCGCTCGGTCGCGCTGCCGGTGACGGCGGACCTGGAGAGCGGCTTCGGCGCGACGGCCGCCGAGGTCGGCGAGACCGTCACCGCGCTGCTCGGCACCGGCGCGGTCGGGGTGAACCTGGAGGACGGGAGGCGCCCCGCCGCCGAGGCGGCCGAACGGATCGCGGCCGCCCGGGCCGCCGCCGACACGGCCGGCGTCCCGCTCTTCGTCAACGGCCGCACCGATGTGTTCCTGAAGCAGCTCGGCGACCCGGCCGGCCGGCTGGACGAGGCCGTCGACCGCCTGCGGGCGTACGTCGCGGCCGGCGCGGACGGCGTGTTCGTGCCCGGGGTCGCGGACCCGGAGACGATCGCCGCCCTGGTGGCCGCAGTCCCGGTGCCGCTGAACGTCCTGGCCGGGCCGGGCTCACCGTCCGTACCGGAGCTGGCGAAGCTCGGCGTGGCCAGGGTCAGCCTCGGGCCGGGCCTGGCCAGGGCGGCGTACGCGGCGGTGCGCCGCGCCGCCGAGGAGGTGTACTCCGAGGGGACGTACACCGCGCTCGACGGCGGGCTCACCTACCAGGAGCTGAACGCCCTCGCGCAGGGCTGACCCGGAGCCGGCGTCCGGACCCGACCGCGGAGTCGGCGACGGACGCCGACCGCTGTGCGCCCCGAGCGGCGCGCAGCGGTGGCGGCCGCTTCGGAAGGAGAGCCGGGAGAGCCAGGAGCGCCAGGAGAGCCAGGAGATCAGGGAGACCACGGGGCCCGGGAGCCACAGGGGAGCTCCCGGACCGCCCGGGTCCCCGCGCCGGACCGCTCAGCCGATCTGCCCGCTGAGGCCCGGGTGGGTCAACTGGTTGGTGCCGATCGCCTCCACCTCCTGCGCGGCGTGACCGACCAGCGGGAGCTTGCCGGCCTCCTTCAGGGCGAGGTCGCCCGGGGAGAGGTTGAGGCCGCTGGAGAGCCCGTCCAGGGCGTCCGGCGACGTGGCGGTGGAGGTCGTGGCCGACGCGGCCGGGGCGGCCAGGGCGAGGCCTGCCATGGTGAGGGCGGCCAGGGTGGCGAGTTTCTTCATGGAACCCCCAACGACCCGGCCGCCCTCAGGTCACCGCGGCGGCGTCAGACCGTCACCCGCAGCGTCCGCACGCTGTTGCTGATGAACGACCCGATCGGCTCCGGCGCGGGCCCCTCGGCCAGGGCGATCCCCGGGAAGCGGTCGAACAGGTACCGCAGCGCGGTCTCCGCCTCCATCCGGGCGAGTCCGGAGCCGAGGCAGAAGTGCGGGCCGTGGCCGAGCGACAGATGCCGGTTCGGCTGCCGGGTGATGTCGAAGCGGTCGGCGTCCGGGTAGTGCGCGGCGTCCCGGCCGGCGGACGCGTAGGAGGCGAGCAGCGCCTCGCCGCGCCGGATCACCACGTCGCCCACCGGGATGTCCTCGGTCGCGTACCGCAGCGGGAACTGCCCGACCGGCGAGTCGTACCGCAGCGTCTCCTCGACCACCGCGGACCACGGCTGCTCCCCGTCGAGCACCAGCCGCAGCTGCTCGGGGTGCGAGAGCAGGGCGCGGACGGCGTTGGTGATCAGGTTGAGGGTGGTCTCGTGCCCGGCCACCAGCATCAGCAGCAGCGTGCCGACGAGCTCCTGCTCGCTGAGCCGGTCCCCGGACTCGCGGGCGGCGATCAGGTCGGTGGTCAGGTCGTCGCCGGGTTCGGCGCGCTTGGCCTCGACCACGGAGGCGAGCAGCGCCTGGAGCCCCCGCTGGGCGGCGATCGCGGCGTCCGGGGTGGCGGAGCTGGAGACCAGGGTGTCGGAGAGCTCGTGCAGTTCGTCCTGCTGCTTGGGCGGCAGGCCCAGCAGTTCGCCGATGACCTGCATCGGCAGCGGGTAGGCGAAGTGCTCGCGCAGGTCGAACGGGCCCTCCAGCCCGGCGAGGTCGTCGAGCAGCGCCCGTGTGCGGGACTCGACGGCGGGCCGCAGTTCGGCGACCCGGCGCGGCGTGAAGGCCTGGGTGACCAGGCCGCGCAGCCGCCGGTGGTCCTCGCCGTCCACGGTGATCATGCCCGGCACGGTGACGAAGTTCAGCAGCGGCCAGCCCTCGGGCAGCCGGCCCTCGGTGAAGGCGGTCCAGAGCTGCGGGTTCTTGCCCACCCGGGGGTCGGCGAGCAGCTCCTGGAGGGTGTCGTGCCGGGCTATCGCCCAGACCACCACCCCGCCAGGGAGTTCCACCAGGACCGCCGGGCCGGCCTCCCGGAGCCGGGCGTTCTCTCCGTGCTGGTCCCGTCCGAAGGGGTCGAGCCGGATGGGCTCGGGTCGGTGGCCGGGTCGGTCGAGCTCAGGGGCGGCGGTGTCCATGACGGCCTCTCGGGGGCTGGCGGGCGGGGCGGGGTGAAGGCGCTGTAGAGCACCGGCAGGCTGACCAGGGCGCGTGACCAGGGCGACGGGCGCCAGGCCAACTCGCTGGGTGGTACGGCCAGTTGGAGATCGGGAAGGCGATGCAGCAGGGTCTCGACGGCGGTCTCGACGATGATCCGGGCCGGGTGCTGGGCCGGGCAGACGTGCTTGCCGGCGCCCCAGGCCAGGTGCGCCCGGTTGCCGCCGAGCGAGCCGTGCGCGGCGGCCGAGGCGCCCTGGGCGGCCGGGTCGGCGTTGGCCGCGGCCAGGCCGAGCACGAGCATGTCGCCGGCGCTGATGTACTGGCCGCCGAGGACGGTGTCGCCGGTCGCCCACCGGCCGGGGAAGTTCTGCGTCGGCGGGTCGCGCCAGAGCACCTCCTCCAGCGCGTCGGAGACGGTGAGCCGGCCGCCGGTCAGGGTGGCCCGGAACCGGCGGTCGGTGAGCAGCAGCCGCAGGGTGTTGCCGGTCCAGTTGATGGTGGTCTCGTTGCCCGCGACCATCATCACCACCAGGTGGTGCACCGCCTCCTCGTCGCTGAGCGCGGCCGGGTGGGCCAGCAGCCAGGAGGTGAGGTCGGCCCCGGGCGTGGCGCGGCGGCGCCGGACGAGGTCGACCAGGATCGCCTGGAACTCCGCGCTGGCGCGCACGGAGTCCTTGCTGCTGTCGACGAAGTGGCTGATCAGCCCGACCAGGTGCGGTCCGGCCTCGGCGGGCAGTCCGATCAGCTGGGTGAAGACCAGCAGTGGCAGCCGACGGGCGTACTGCGCGATCAGGTCGGCGGTGCCGTCCGGGCCCCAGCTGTCGATCAGGGCGTCGGCGGCGGCCTCGGTGGTCTCGCGCAGCTGGCGGTGGTCGATCTCGGCCAGCGTGTCGGCGACGGCGGCGCGCAGCCGCTGGTGCTCGGCGCCGTCCAGGTTGAGCAGGGTGGGACGCCAGGCGGTCATCGGCAGCAGCCGGGAGTCGGCGGCCAGCCGGCCCTCGGCCGGGACCCTCCAGCGGCGCGAGTCCTTGGAGAACAGCGCCTCGTTGCGGGTGAGTTCGAGCAGTTCGGGGTAGCCGAGCACGAGCCAGGCCTCGACCCCCGGCTCCAGCTCGATCGGCGCGACCGGGCCGTACTGGGCCCGCAGCCGGGCGTACAGGCCGTGCGGGTCGTCGGCGACGGCGGCGCCGTACAGCCGGGGCAGCGGCACCCCGGCGGGCAGGGTCCCGGCCGCGTGCGCCGGGCAGCCGGGGGGTGCGGACAGCTGCCCGGCGGACGGCGGAACGGCCGTGCCCGGGTCGGGGGTCGTCATCGCTGGAGCTCCAGTACGGCGGTGGAGTGCAGATGGTCGACGAAGTCGATCAGCAGGTCGTACGCGGCCCGGCGGTCCCGGGCGTCGCAGTACAGGATCGGTACGTCGGGCAGCAGGTCGAGGGCGGAGCGCAGCTCCTCCTCGGGGTAACTCGGGGTGTCCGGGAAGGTGTTGACGGCGACCGCGAACGGGATCCGCTGCTCCTCCAGCCGGCCGAGCACGTCGAAGCTCTCGTCCGGGCGGCGCAGGTCGACCATCGCGATGGCGCCGAGCGCGCCGCGCGACAGGTCGTCCCAGAGCGGCCAGAACCGCTGCTGCCCGGGGGTGCCGAAGAGGTAGAGGGCGAGCCGGGGGTTGAGCGTGATCCGGCCGAAGTCCAGCGCGACCGTGGTGGTGGTCTTGCCCGGCCGCCCGGTGAGGTCGTCGATGCCGCTGCTGGCGGCCGTCATGGTCTCCTCGGTGCGCAGCGGCGTGATCTCGCTCAGTGCGCCGACCAGGGTGGTCTTGCCGACCCCGAACGGGCCGGTGACCAGGATCTTCACGGCGCCCTGGACGGACGGCGGCAGGTACTGGGGCTCCGGCGCCGAGGGCTCGGCGGTGCGCGGGTCAGCGGAGTTGGCGGAGGCCAACGAGCACCTCTTCCAGGAGGGTTGCGGGCAGGCGTTCGGCCTGCGGGACGGGCGGGAGCACCTGGACGGCGCCGAGGTCCCAGAGGTCGCCGACCAGCACCTTGACGACGCCGAGCGGCAGCCCGAGGTAGGCGGCCACCTCGGCGACCGACAGCAGGCTGCGGCAGAGGTCCAGGATGCGCTGGTGCTCGCGGTTGAGCAGGGCGTCCTCGGGGAGGTCGGGCCGGTCGGGTAAGGCGCTGACCAGGCTCTCGACGGCGAGCGCGGACCGGGTGGGCCGGCTGCGGCCGCCGGTGATCACATAGGGCCGGACCGGCCCGTTCACCGCCGGCCCCCCGCCGCGTGATCGACGCGCGGCGGGCTGGTGAGGTGGCTGCCGATCCGCTCGACGAGGACCTGCATCTGGTAGGCGACCAGGCCGGCGTCGACCGCCTCGCCGGTCACCACGGCCAGGTGGGCCCCGGCCCCTGCGGCGACCACGAAGAGGTAGCCGCCGCCGTACTCGATGACGATCTGGCGGGTGGCGCTGCCGTGGCCGCCGAAGCCCTGGGCGACGCCGCGGGCCAGCGACTGCAGGCCCGAGCAGGCGGCGGCGAGCCGCTCGGCGTCCTCGCGCAGGATGCCCGCGCTGCGGCCGATCTCCAGGCCGTCGTTGGACACCACGACGGCGTGCTGGACCTCGGGGACGGAGATGATGTCGGCGAGCAGCCAGCCGAGATCAGGGGTGGTGGTCATGGAACTCTCCGAAGCGCTGGGGGAGCTGGGGGGAAGCGGGCAGGGAACGGTGGGGCTGGGCCTGCGTCCGGGCGGCCGACCGGCCGTCGGCGGTGCCGGCCTGGAACATCGCCATGAACGCCCGGGCATCCTGCGCCGACCGGTAGGGCGGGGCGGGCGCCGGCGGGGGAGCGGCCGGCGAGGCGTGGCGGTTGGAGCGGTCGCGCCGGTGGCTCCGGCGGGGAAGCGGCGGCGGAGCGGCGGGGCCGGCCGGCGGGGTCTCCACCAGGGGGTGTGCGGTGGTCCGCGGATGTCCGCCCGGGTAGGGGGAGGCCGGGTTCCGGTGGGGGTCGGCCGGGAACGCCGGGTCGTCGGGGCCGAGGCCCGGGACGGTCGGCGGGAGCGGCTCGGTGAGCAGCGCGTTCGGCAGCAGCACCACGACCCGGACCCCGCCGTACGGGGAGGGCGCCGAACTGAGGGTGACCCGGAACCCGTACTGCTCGGCGAGCCGGCCGACCGCGGCCAGGCCCAGCTGCGGCACCTCGCCGAGGCGGGACACCTCCAGCGAGGTGCCGCCGGCCAGCGCCGAGGCCGCCTTGGCGACGGCCGGCTCGGGCATCCCGACGCCGCCGTCGTCGATCTCGACGACGGCGCCGTTGTGGACGGGCATCAGCGTCACGAACACCTGGGTGCTGGGCGGTGAGTAGCGGGTGGCGTTGTCCAGCAGCTCGGCCACGGCGTGGATGAGCGCCTCGGCGGCGGCGCCGACCACGGCGGTCTCGATCCGGCTGCGGACCACCACCCGCTGGAAGGGCAGGATGCGCGACTGGGCACCGCGCACCACGTCCTCCAGCGAGACCGGTTCGGGCCAGTGCCGCCCGGCCCGGGCGCCGCACAGGACGGCCAGGGTCTGGGCGAGGCGGGCCTGTTGGGCGGCGGCGTGGTCGGCCTTGAGCAGGCCCTCCAGCAGCGCCGGGTCGTCGTGGGTGCGCTCCATCTCGTCGAGCAGGGCCTGCTGGTCGTGGGCCATCACGAGGATCCGGCGGGCCACGCTGAGGAAGGCCCGCTGGGTGGAGGCGTTGAGTTCCTGCTCCTGCTGGACGGCCGCCAGTTCGCTCCCCCGGCGGGCGAGTTCGACGGCGAGCTGGTCCTGGAGGCGGGCGTTCTCGCGCTGCTGCCGGTCGGCCCGGCGGCGCTGGGTGACGGAGACGGCGCGGTAGCGGGCGGCGGCCACGAGGGCGAGGGCGGCGAGAACGCCGGTTGCCGTTGCACACCACTGAGTCATCGTCACGCCGCGAATTCTAGGGTGATGATCCTACGAAGGTGTGAACGGATCTCGCCAAGTGACCGGATCTCGTCAATATCCCGTCCATACGACGTCAATCCGACCTGCTTCCGGCCCGGCCGCGCCCCGCCCGGGGCCGCTCCCCCGGCCCCGTCGGAGGCTCACTGAACCGGCGAACTCCGGTGCAGCAACAGCAGAGCGACGTCGTCCGGCCGGGAGCGGCGCTCGGTCACGTTGAGGGTGAGCAGATCGGCGAGGCGCTCCAGGGCGGCGGCCGGGCCCAGCCGGACCGGACCGGCCTGCCGGGCCCACAGCTCCAGCCCGCCGAGCATCCGCTGCACCGACTCGTCGTAGTCCTCCTCGCGGTCCTCGACCAGCCCGTCCGTGTAGACCAGCAGGGTCTCGCCGACCGCCAGGTGCCCGACCGTCAGGTGGTACGGCTGCCCCGGGTCCACGCCCAGCGGCGGGCCGCCCGGCAGGTCCAGTTCGACGGCCGCGGCGTCCGGCGCGATCCGGACCGGCGAGGGGTGACCGGCCCGGGCCGCCCGGACCGTCCCGTCGGCGGGGTCGAGGGTGAGGTAGAGGCAGGTGGCGAAGAGGTCGGTGTCGAGTTCGGACAGCAGCCGGCTGGTCCGGGCCAGGGTGGCGGCCGGGTCGTGGCCGTCGGTGGCGTACGCGCGCAGACCGCTGCGCAGCTGGCCCATCACGGCGGTGGCCTCGGCGTTGTGGCCCTGGACGTCGCCGATCACCAGGCCGATCCGGCCGTCCGGCAGCCGCAGCAGGTCGTACCAGTCGCCGCCGATCTGCATGCCCTCGGTGCTGGGCAGGTAGCGCGCGGCGCTGGCGATCCCGGGCAGCCGGGGCAGGGTGCGCGGCAGCATGGCGCGCTGCAGCTCGGTGGCCCGGTGGTGGTGGGTGTCGTAGAGCCGGGCGCGCTCCAGGGACTGCGCCAGGATGCCGGCGAAGGCGGAGTAGAGGGTGCGGTCCTCGCGGCCGAAGACCCGTTCGGTGGAGAAGGTGATCAGGCAGGAGCCGACCTGTCGCCCGGAGGCGACCAGCGGCAGCACCGCCCAGGACGCCGGGGTCAGTGGCCCGCCGCCGCCCGGCCCGGTGGTGGCGGGCTCGCTGAACAGCGGGGCGGAGCGGGCCAGCGAGTGCTGCATCACACCCTCGGAGAGGTCGGCCAGCCGGGTCAGCTCGGTCCGGCGCGGGCCGCCGTACACGGTGTGCGAGACGGGCAGCAGCCGGCCCTCGTCGACCAGGTCGAGCACGATGCTGGCGGCGCCGAACGCCGGCCGGGCCACGTCGGTCACCGCGGTGGTCACGTCCCGGACGGTGACCGCGCGGGACAGCGCGCGGGTGAGCGCCAGCAGCAGCGCCGAGCGGGCGCCGGCCGCCGGGGCGCCGCCGCCCGCTCCGCCGCCGGCCACCTCCTCCGCGGGGGCGCCCGCGCGGTCCCGGTCGGCCAGCAGCCCGGCGACCCGGACCGGCCGGCGGTGCACGTCCAGCATCACCTCACCGGTCTCCTCGATCCGGATCACACCGCCGTCGCGGCGCGGCACCCGGTACTCGATCCGGTACGGGCCGCCGGTGGCGAGTGCCTCGGCGAGGGCGGCCTGGACGTCCGGGAGGTCCTCGGGGTGGACCAGCCCGTCCAGGTCGGGTGCGGTGGGCGGGCCGTCGGGCGGCACGGGGCGGTCGACCACCCGGTAGGCGGTGGCGTCCCAGAAGGTCTCGCCGGTCACCAGATCGCGCTCGAAGGCGCCGTGCCCGGCGGACCGGACGGCGAGCGAGAGCATCGGGTGGGCCAGTGCGGCGGACCGCCCGTCCGTACCGGCCTCGCCGCCGGGCCCCGGGTGGGCCGTCCCGGCCGGGCGGGCCCCCGCCCGCGCGCTGTCGAGCAGATGGGCGAGCCGGTGGGCGCAGGCGTCGCCGAGCGTCTCCAGCACGTCCAGATCGCGGCGGGGGACGGTGCCCCGGTGGGCGAGGGCGAGGGCGAGCACGCCGATCGGCCGTTCGTCGACGATCATCGGCAGGGCGATCAGGGCGACCATTCCGGTGCCCATACCGGCATTGCGGTTGGGATAGTCGACGCTGGTGCGCTCCGGACTGAGCAGGTACGGGCGGCGCAGTCGCAGGGCCGTCGCGGCGGGCAGCTCGCTCGCCGGATCGATGACGCCGTAGCGCTCGTGGACCCAGTCGGGCAGGCCGTGCGAGGCGGTGAGCCGGAGCATTCCGGCGCTGTCCAGCAGGTAGAGCGCGGAGCCCTCACCGGTGATCCAGCCCGGGCCCTCGGCGAGCACGGTCCCGAGGAGTTCGGCGGCGGTGGTGCAGCCGAGCAGTAACCGGACACAGCGCATCGCGCTGCGCGCGGTGGGGCTGCTGCGCGGGGCCCGGCTCTCGTCCTCGGAGGGGGGAAGCCACGGTGAGGTCAGGTCCATGGGATTTCCCGGCCTTTCCGTCGCCTTGTCGGGCACCCAATTCTTCATACCTCATTTCCGATGCCGGTGAAGGGTGACCCGGACGGCGCACCGGTGCCGGGGAGCGGACGCCGGTCGTGCCCTGCCCGGCCGCTCCGACCGGGTGGTCCGCCGTGGTCCGGCCGGCCCGCCGCGCGGGGTGCGCCGGGTGCGGCGCCCGGCCGGGGGAACTCACGGAGCCCGGCCGCGCGGTGGGGGCGGGGCTCAGGCCCCGGGCCAGTTCCGGAGGCCGCCGGTGAGGAGGGTGATCAGGCGGTCCTGGGTGTCGGAGAGGTCCTCGGCGAGCTGGAACCCGCCGCCGATCGACAGCGAGGCGAAGCCGTGGGCGACCGAGCGGACGGTCCGGGCGGCGTGGACGGCCTCGGAGCCCTCCAGCCCGTAGCCGCGGAGCACCGCGAGGATCACCCCGACCAGCCGCCCGCCCGCCCTGGTCAGGTCGTCGTCCGGCTGCGGGGCCTGCGGCAGCGCGGTGTACCGGTGCGGGTACTCGGTGGCGTAGCCGTGGTAGGCCCGCAGGACGGCGGCGACGGCGTCGTCCCCGCCGCGGCCGAGGGCGGCCTCGGCGAGCCGGTCGGCGAGTTCCTCGGTGACCCGGACGGCGATCAGCCGGCGCAGCTCGGCGAGTCCGCCGCTGACGTGCTTGTACAGCGAGGGGGTGGCCACCCGGGCCCGTCCGGCGACGGCGGCCAGGGTGAGGGCCTCGGGGCCCTGTTCGTCGATGAGGGCGAGGGCGTGGTCGACGACCTGCTCGGGGGTCAGTCCGACTCGGGGCATGGTGCGGTCTCCGTGGGCGAGGAAGCGGGCGGGCTCGGGCCGGCGCGGCGCGGAAGGGCGGGCTCAGGCCAGCTCGGCGAGGAAGGGCAGCAGGGCGTCGGCGGTGGCCTGCGGCCGGTCGGCCATCGGGTAGTGCCCGGAGCCCTCGATCATCACCTTGCGGCCGTTCAGTGCGGCGGCCTGCCGGTCGGCGACCAGCTCGGGGTCGGGGAAGTCGGGGTCCTTGGTGCCCATCACGACCAGCGCCGGGCAGCTCACGGCGGCGGTCCAGCCGTTCGGCGCGGAGTCCCCGCGCACGTAGCCCCGGGTGGCCTGCTTGCGGCCCGGCGTGCGCATCGCGGCGACCAGTCCGTCCACGTAGGCGTCGAAGTCGGCCGGCTTGGGACCGGGGTACGCCATCTTGCGGTGGTAGAGGCCCCAGAACGCGGGCGAGTGCACCAGCAGGACGCCCATCACGCCGAACATCGCGCGCTGCAGCGCGTTCGGCGGCGGGTTCTCGACGAAGGCGTCCACCAGGACGATCCCGGCCACCCGCTCCGGCGCGTCCCCGGCCACCTTGACCACCGTCGCACCGGCGTAGGAGTTGCCGACCAGCGTGGCGCGGTCGATGCCGAGGTGGTCCAGCAGGGCGAGGACGTCGGTGGCGATCGCGGCCGGCGTGTAGTCGTCCCAGGCGATCGAGGACTCGCCGAAGCCGCGCAGGTCCAGGGTGATCACCCGGTGGCCCGCGGCCACCAGCAGCGGGCGCAGGTGCCGGTACGCGGCACGGCTGTCGAGCATCCCGGGGAGCAGGACGAGGGGGGCGCCGTCGCCCTGCTCGGTGTCGTCGAAGGCCAGCCGGCCGCCGGGGAGGTCGAGGTACTGGGTGCTGGGGGTGAAGGTGCCGGGCATGGGGGCCTCCTCGGTCCGCGGGGCTGTCGGCATTGCGCCGATAGCCATAAAGCTAAGGCTAATAGCCTTAGCTTTCAAGCCCTCGACCGGCCGGACCCCCGGGGCGGCCCCGGTACCGCGGCTCAGACCCCCTCCACCTTGAACGGGTCGTGCTCGGCGAGCAGCTTCTCCAGCCGCGCCTGGTCCACCCGGGTGACGATCTCGTTGGTCTCCTGCCGGTCCCGGATCACCTTGGCCAGGGTGAAGGCGGAGGTGACGGTGTAGAGCAGGCCGACCGTGAGGAAGGCGCGGGTCCAGCCGCCGACCGGCAGATAGGCGATGCCGACGGCGAGGGCGCCGCCGGAGAGGGCGAAGGAGAGGACGGCCTGGAGGTGGTACGCGGCCGTGGTGCGTGACTGCATCGGTGCGTTCATGGCGCCAGGATGGCCGCGCCGGGAGCGCCGCACATGAGTAGGAGTACTCAAGTGGGGGACCGTTCGTTGACGTCCCCTCACGTTCGGTAGTGTCAGTTGCCATCGATCCGCCCAAATCGCCCATCAGGTCACGTACCGTCCGGGTAGTATCCGGCTGTCCCGAACGGACGGCTTGGAATCAGAGGCTCCTAGGATTAACGTTTGATAACGCAGCGCGGTTCGTAACGCCGTACCCAGACGGCACCGTGCGCCGTCGCCTAATCCCGCCGGCCGGCCTCCGGGCAGGCCAGGGAGCCGGGGAACCATGTTCCTTGGGGTGAATCGGCCGGGCCCAGGCCCAGCCGTAGGAGACCTTCCTGCTCCGAACCCGTCAGCTAACCCGGTAGGCGCGAAGGAAGGAAAGGAGCGCGCCTCCGTGGCGTCGTCGCACTCTCCGGCACACCTGCCCGGCTCCCCCGCCGGCACCCAGCTGCTCGACCACCCCTGGCCGCCCGCCCACCCGGGCGAGTTCGGCGGGTCCGGCGTCGAGACCGGGCCGCAGGCCCCCGACAGCAACCGGCACCGGATGCCCCGTCAGACCCGCGGCACCGCCCCGCTGCTCGGCGTCACCGCCGTGGCCGCCACCCTCGGTGCGACCGGCTTCGCCTCCGCCACCCCGGCCGCCGCCCCCGCCGTCGAGGTCCCGGACGAGACCCCGGTCGCGCTCGCCGCGGACCCGGGCCTCGCGCTCGCCGCCCGGATCCAGCAGCAGGCCGACAGCCAGCGCACCGCCGCCGAGGAGGGCGCCCGCCTGCAGGCCGCCAAGGAGGCCGAGGTCAAGCGCGCGGCCCAGCAGCAGGAGGCCAAGCGGGCCGCGGAGGAGGCCGAGAAGGCCAAGCTCGCCGCCATCGAGCTGCCGGTGCGCGACTACCACCTCTCGGCCCACTACGGCCAGAGCGCCTCCTACTGGGCCCACCTGCACACCGGCCTGGACTTCGCCGCCGACACCGGCACCCCGGTCTACGCGGTCGGCCAGGGCACCATCACCTCGGCCGGCTGGGCCGGGTCGTACGGCTACCGGATCGTCGAGACGCTGCCCGACGGCACCGAGATCTGGTACTGCCACCTCTCCTCGATCATCAAGGGCTCCGGCAAGGTCGTCCCCGGCCAGCAGCTCGGCAAGGTGGGGGCCACCGGCAACGTCACCGGCCCGCACCTGCACCTGGAGGTCCGCCCCGGCGGCGGTGCCCCGGTCGACCCGGAGAGCTGGTTCGAGCAGCGCGGCGTGACCCCCTGACCGGCGTCACCTTCTGACAGCCCGCCGCGGTGCCCCGGCCGTCGTGACGACGGCCGGGGCACCGTCGCGTCTCAGGCCCCGGCGGCCGCGTCGGCCCCGTCCGGCCGGTCGGCGGACCCGTGCACGTGCCCGTCCCCGGGCGCGTAGCCGTACTCGTCCCCGGGCGCGTAGCCGTACTCGTCCCCGGGCTCGTCGTCCCCGTACTCCCCGGCCTCCTCCGCCTCGCCGGATGCCCCGGGCAGCTGCGCCAGGTACGCGTCGATCTCCTCCTGGCCCGGCTCCGGGGCCAGCTCCGGGAACTCCTCCACCAGCAGCCGCGGCAGCCCCGGCACCGTCCACTCGCCGAAGAGGTCCAGCGCGGCCTCGACGGCGGCCTCCTCGAACGCCCCGAAGTCCCCGGCCAGCTCGTCGGGCATCGGCCGGCCCTGCGCGGTGAGCTCCTCCAGGTTGCGGTAGCTGCGCCGCATCAGCCCCTGCTCCAGCAGCCGCCGGGCACCGTCGGTGGCCATCCCGACGCTGAGCGGCCGGGCGCCGTCCCAGCCCCCGTCGTCCACCGGGTCCAGCGCGCCCGCCGCCTCCAGCCGCTCGTAGGCGGCCGCCCGGTCCTCCGGCGCCAGCTCCCGGAACGCCTCCAACCAGGCCCGGACCGCCGCCCCGTCGGCCGGGTCCACCCCGTCCGCGCGCAGCAGCAGCGTGTACAGCCGGGGCCAGGTCACCAGGTCGGCGCGGCGCAGCAGCCCGGCGGCCACCTCGCCCTGCCACTCGGCCTCCGCGTGCAGCCGCTCCTGCCGCTTGGCGTTCAGCCGCTTCGCCGCCCGCTGGTGGTCGATCAGCAGCCGCACCGCGGCGCCGTACGCCAGCGGGTCCTGCTCCGGCTCGGGCTGGACGTACAGGTAGAGCCGCTCGTACAGCAGTTGTTCCACGGCGTCCGAGGTCAGCTCCGGCCAGCCGTCACGCATCCTGCCCTCACCCAGCTCCAGCAGCGCCAGCACCGCCCGCACCGGCGCCTCGGCCACCGGAGGGTGGCCGTGCGCCTGCGCCCAGGCGAGCAGTTCGGCGGCTTTGGTGCGCGGGGCGAGCCGCAGGTCTTCTTCTTCCATGTCACGTAAGGTAACCGGAAAGCCCGGGTAGGGTCGGCAGGCATGGTCCCCGTCCGACTCACCGGCCCCCGCCTGGCCATCCGCGAGTTCCACCACAGCGCCGCCGACGTCGACGCCCTGTACGCGGTGTTCGGCGACCGGGAGGCCACCCGCTACCTCCCGTTCGAGCCGCGTGACCGCGAGGACTGCGCCGACCAGATCGAGCAGTACCTGGAGGAGGCGCAGCAGGACGAGCGGACGGTCTACCGGCTGGCCGTCACCCGCCGCGCCGACGCGGACGCCCCGTCCCGCGCCGTCCCGATCGGCAACGCCGCCCTCACGCTCGGCGGCCACCGCAGCGCCGACCTCGGCTACGCGCTGCGCCCGGACACCTGGGGCAACGGCTACGCGGGCGAGATCACCGGGCTGCTCTGCGACTTCGCCTTCGGCCCGCTCGGGCTGCACCGGCTGGTCGCCCGGGTGGACGTGGAGAACACGGCCTCGGTCCGGGTGCTCATCCGGGCCGGCTTCCGTCTGGAGGGCCGGATCCGGCACGACGTGCACCTGCGCGGCTGCTGGCGCGACTCCTTCCAGTACTCGCTGCTCGCCCACGAGTGGCCCCGGGTGGGGGGTTAACCCCCGGCCCGCTTCACGGGGGAGCCGGATGTCCGCCCGGCCCGGCCTTTGACAGGGTTGTGACGTCAGCCCGGCACGCCACCGAGAAGGACCCGAGGGCCATGAGCAGCAGCCTCAGCACGCAGCGCAGCGAGGACGACCGCGACGACGCGGTACGGCGCACCGAGGAGCCGCCGTACGCCTGGCGGGCGCCGTTCTCGTCCTACTACTACCGGGAGCTCGGCTTCACCCTCACCGCGGTGCCGGTGGCCCTCGCCGGGTTCGCCTTCGCCATCACGCTGTTCACCTTCGGTGTCGGCACTCTCGTCACCGTGCTCGGCATGCCGGTGCTGGCCGCTCTGACCGCCGGGGCCCGGGGCTTCGGCCGGCTGGAGCGGGCCCGGGTCCGCGGCATGCTGGCGCTGGACGTGCCCGGCCCGAAGCCGGTCCGGGTGCGCCGGCCGGGCAGCTGGGGCGCGATCACCGCGCGGCTGGTGGACGCGGCGGGCTGGAAGGCCGTGCTCTACCAGGTGGTGATGCTCCCGTGGGCGCTCTTCAGCTTCGTGATGTCGCTGACGTTCCTGCTGGTCGGCTGGACGCTGGCGCTCTACCCGCTCTACCACTGGGTCTACCCGAAGTACGTCGGCTGGCGGGGCTTCCGGGTGTTCGACTACTACGACGGCAACGGCGTCGAGCACGTCTACTACGTCGAGGGGCCGCTGCAGATCGCCGGGCTCTCGCTGCTGGGCTTCGTGTTCGTCTTCCTGACCCCGCAGCTGGTGCGCGGACTGACCAACGTCAACCGGCTCGCCGCCCGGGCTCTGCTCGGCCGCTGACCGGCCCACCCGCCGCCCCACCGCCCGGCCCCACCGGCCCCGCCCCGCCCCGGACGTTCCGGGGTGCGGGCGGGGCCGGCCCGTGGTCCGATGACCGCATGGCCGCCCCGACCGACCTCGCCGCCGACGTCCCGGTCACCTCCCGCCCGCTGGACGAGTACTGCGCGCTGTTCGACCTGACCCGGGCCGGGCTCGCGGCCCTCCCCGGGCCGGTCCTCGACTGCCCGGGCGGCGCCGCCGGGCTCGCCGCCGAGGCACGCGAGCTGGGCTGCCGGGTGATCGCCACCGATCCCGCGTACGCCTGGCCGGCCCCCGAGCTCGCGGCCCGCGCGCTGGCCGCCCGCGCCGCCATGGCGGCCGCGATGGCCGCCCGCCCCGAGCTGTACCCGGCGTCCCACCACCGCCCGGCCGACCGCTACCTGCGCAGCTGGGACCGGGCCCGCCGACTGTTCGCCGCGGACGCCGCCGCCCACCCGCAGCGGTACGTGGCCGCCGCGCTGCCCCGGCTGCCGTTCGCGGACGACACCTTCGCGCTCACCCTCAGCGGGTTCCTGCTGTTCGTCTACCCCGAACTCTTCGGCCCCGAGAAGCAGTTGGCCGCGCTGACCGAGCTGGTCCGGGTGACCGCCCCCGGCGGCGAGGTCCGGGTCCACCCGCTGAACGACGCCGCGGGCCGGCGCTGCCGGCACCTCGATGCGCTGCGCCGCGCGCTGGGCGAGCGCCGGATCGCCAGCGAGGTCCGCCCGCTCCCGGCCGGTGCGGGGCGACTCGGCCGGGTCCTCGTCCTGCGGGCCGCCGACCGCCGGCGCCGGGGCGGCTAGCCCGGCTGCCGCTCCGGCCGGTCGGTCTCGGGCGGGCCGGCCGACTGCCCGGCCGGCGGGCCGACCGGACCGGTCTGCTGCGGGAGGGTGACCTGCGGGGGGAGCGGAGCCGGTGACTCCAGCCGGGAGAGGATCTTCTCCGCCAGCCAGCTCCGGTCGGAGCCGTACGGGATGCCGTCCGGCGCCACCAGCCGGCCGGCCACCGCGTCCCGCAGCCGCTGCGCCTGTGCGGCCGGCAGCCAGGAGAGCAGGCCCCGGGCGGCCAGCAGCGCGTGGTACTGCTCGAAGCCGGAGCGCGGGTGCTCGATCGCCTCCAGCACGCTGGTCAGGTCGGCCAGCGCGGGATCGCCCTGCATCAGGGCGAGCGCCTGGATCCGCCGGTCGTCGGCGCCGTCCGCGAACAGCTCCCGGACCCGGTCCGCGGTGAGCGCCGAGCGCCGGGCCGTCGACCGGACCTCGGCCATCACGCTCTCCGGCCCGGTCGTCGCGTTCGACGGCAGCAGGCGGGCCGGGTCGTTCGCCCGGCCGGTGCTGCCGCCCAGCAGGCCCAGGTGCTGCATCGCGCGGACCCGCAGGTCGTCCGCGCCCACCTTGTCGCCCCGGAGGTCGCGGTCCTGGCCGGCCAGGAAGAGGTCGAGCGCCTGGTCGGCGCCGGAGAGCACCCGGGGCAGGGCGAGCCGGGTCACCAGCCAGCCGGTCAGGAAGCCGAGAACGAGGAAGTAGAGGACGAGCGCGGCCGCGAAGGGGGCCGCGCCCTCGCCGCCGCCCAGCGCGGGGGCCAGCGCCGCGCCGAGCTGGTGCAGCCGCTCGCCGAGCGAGCCGAGCTGGGTCAGGCCGACGCCGAGCAGCACCTTGGTCAGCCAGTCGGAGACCTGCTCCAGATTGGTGTTCGGGGCGTAGGAGCCGTGCGGCTCACCGGCCGGGCCGCCGCGCGCCCGGGGCACGCCGAACAGGAAGCCGAGCGCGCCGCCGAGCACCGCCGAGGCCCCGGTCACCACCAGCCCGCCGCCCAGCGCCTGCCAGCTGTGCGCCCGGTCGAGGGAGAACAGCACCAGGCCGAGCGCCCCCACCCCCACCAGCGCTCCGGCCGCTCCCCGTTGTGCCGTTCGCAGGGCCGTCGTGCCCCCGGTCCGCCGCGTCCTCGCCATCGCCTACCCCCTGTGGCCGCCCCGCTCCGCTCCGGAACCCGCGCCGACTCTAGCGTCGGAGCGGTGGGAGGCAAACGCCCCGGGCCGATCGGTGCCGGAACAGCAGACAGCCCGTGGGCTGCTCCTCGCTGCAGCGAGGCACCGGGGATGTTCCGGTGAGCCCACGGGCCGGGTGACTGCTTGGAATTCGCCTGCCGGAGGCACGGGGCCTCGTCCTGCGCAGGCAGGGGCGGCTCTAGCGAGCAGCCACCTCACGCATCCTGATGGAACTCAATTCAGGATCACCTCCCTTCAGTGTGCAGCCAGCTTAGGCAGCTCCTCGGAACGGGGGCAACGGATTTATTCGCGGCCGCCGCACCGGTTCCGGTGCGGCTCCGGTGCGGCTCCGGGAACGCTTCCGAACCGGCCCGGGAGCGGCGGGGAGCCGGCGCCCCGGGAGCGGGCCCGGACCCCGGACATGCGAGAGGCCCGGAGGACGAATCCTCCGGGCCTCTGTGCTACTGAGTAGCGGGGACAGGATTTGAACCTGCGACCTCTGGGTTATGAGCCCAGCGAGCTACCGAGCTGCTCCACCCCGCGTCGGTGAACGCAACCCTACGGGGAAGTCGCCCGGATGGGAAATCAGTTCGTCACCGGACCTCGGACCTCGGACCCCGGACGCGGACCTCGGGCCCGGATCCCGGACATGCGAGAGGCCCGGAGGACGAATCTTCCGGGCCTCTGTGCTACTGAGTAGCGGGGACAGGATTTGAACCTGCGACCTCTGGGTTATGAGCCCAGCGAGCTACCGAGCTGCTCCACCCCGC
>NZ_JBVHHE010000022.1:105000-124244 GCF_055561235.1 Kitasatospora sp. NPDC022856
CGTCGGTGAACGCAACCCTACGGGGAAGTCGCCCGGATGGGAAATCAGTTCGTCACCGGACCTCGGCGGGCGCCCGGGCACGGCGAGCGGCGTGCCGCGCCGTCCTGCTCCTGGCCCAGGCGGCGAAGCAGACCAGGGCGGCGAAGCACGGCACCATCAGCACCGCGTACACCAGCAGGAAGCCGTGCGTGCCGAGGTCGGCGGCGGCGTTCCAGGTGCCGTGCAGGACCATCGACAGCAGCAGTCCGGCCGGGGCGGCGATCCTGGCCAGCCGGCGCCGGCCGGTGGTGAGGGTGATGGCCAGGCCGAGCCCGGTCAGCGCGGTGAACAGCGGATGGGCGAAGGGCGAGAGCAGCCCGCGCAGGACGAAGGTCTGCACCGTGCTGTCGAAGTCCCGCAGGCTGGGCGATTCCCCGAGGCCGATGCTGTCCAGCCGCTGCTGCTGGTCGTCGGTGAAGGCCCGCCCCAGGTAGAGCGCGTTCTCGGTGAAGGCGAAGCCGCAGGCGGTGATCCCGCCGAGGACGACCCCGGCCGCCAGGGTGCGCGGGCGGGCCCGGGCGCGCGGGCGGCCGGGCGTCGGCGGGTAGGGCTGCAGGTAGGGCAGCGGGCGCAGGTAGGGGCGCGGCCGCGGCCGGCTCCGGGCGTGCGGCAGGGCGGGTCCGCGGCCGTGGCCGAGGGGCAGGCCGGGGCCGGGCAGCCGGCGCAGCACGCTCGCGCACGGGCGGCCGGTGCGGTGGCCGTGGCACCGGATCCGGGTGCCCAGCGGCAGCAGCAGGAGGAGCAGGGCGGCGCCCTTGGCGCTCTCCTCGATCACCGGGGTGACCAGGTCGGCGCCCAGCACCTCGCCCAGACTGCCCTGGTGGGCCGTGAGGTAGGTGCTGGTCCAGCCGTTGGCGAGGATCGCGACGGTGGTCGCCGCGAAGGCGCCCCAGCCCAGGCAGAACACGATGTGGCGCAGCGGCACCCGGGCGGTCTGGTTGAGCCAGGCGAGGCCGCCGAGCACGAAGGGCAGCGGGACGAGCGCCAGGCCGAGCCCGACCAGCAGCCCGGTGGTCCCGGTCTGGCGGCGGACCAGCTGGAGGATCAGCACGCCGCAGCCGGCCAGCGCCAGGACGGCGGTGGTGGTGACCGAGGAGAGCACGACCGAGCGGGCGGGGCGCGGCCCCGGTCCGGCGGCGGCCGGCGGGGCGGCGGTGGGCCAGGGCGTGAGCCGGTGGCCCCGGCGCGTCCTGGGCCCCGGGATGGCGCGGGTGCCGGCGGTGCGCGTGGGCATCTCTCGGTCGCCGACGGTCCGGGCGGTGGCCCGGTAGCCGCCGGACGGGCTGCTCACCCGGCACAGGGTAGGCCACGGCACCGGCCCGCCGGGAGGACTCGGGACGAATCCACCCCTGCGGGCCGGGCGGCCGGGGCCGGCGGTGAGGCCGGGCGGTCAGGCCGAGTGGTCGGCCCGGCGGCGGTTCAGCGGCGGCGGAAGAGCAGGTCGTGCACCACGTGGCCCTTGGCGATGCCGGCCCGTTCGAACTTGGTGACCGGCCGCCAGTCGGGCCGGGGAGCGTAGCCGGGCACGCTGCCGGCCGGGTGGTCGGCGGGCTCCAGCCAGCCGGTGCCGTCACCCTCGGGGTGCAGGTTCTCCAGCTCGGGCGAGGCGGAGAGCACCTCCAGCATCTGCTCGGCGTACGGCTCCCAGTCGGTGGCGCAGTGCACCAGCGCGCCGGGGGCCAGCCGGGGCAGCACCAGCTCCAGGAAGGAGGCCTGGACCAGCCGGCGCTTGTGGTGCTTCGGCTTCGGCCACGGGTCGGCGAAGTAGACCCGCAGGCCGGCCAGCGAGGCGTCGGGCAGCATGTCGCGCAGCAGGATGACGGCGTCGCCGGCGGCCGGGCGGACGTTGCGCGAGCCGTCCCGCTCCAGCAGGCCGAGCAGGTTGCCGTGGCCGGGGGTGTGGACGTCGGCGGCGAGGATTCCCGTCGCCGGGTCGGCGGCGGCCATCGCGGCGGTCGTCTCGCCCATCCCGAAACCGATCTCCAGGGTGACCGGCAGACCGCCGAAGAGCTCCGCCAGGTCCAGCGGGCTGCCGTCGATCGCGATGCCGTACGTCTCCCAGCCCCGGTCCAGCGCGCCCGCCTGGGCGTTGGTCATCCGGCCCCGGCGCGGCTGGAAGCTGCGGATGCGTCGCTCGCTGTGCTGGGCCTCGGTGGCCCGGTGCGGGTACATCGGCGCGGGGTAGCCGGCCGGCGCGGCGGAGAGCCGGGCGGACGGCGATTGCTGGGGGATCGGGGCGGTGGCAGTCACAATCACCCGATTCTACGGGGCCGCCGGGTGCGGCCCCAGGGGCTGTGACGCACCTGACGCGGGGCCGGGCCGCGTCCGCCCCGCTCCGTCCCGGCAAGGGCGCGCGCCGGTCGGGACGGGCCGGCTCAGCCGCCCGCTGCGAGGGCGGCCAGCGCCCGGCGGGCCACTTCGCGGCCGATCGGCAGCGAGGCGGTGGCGGCCGGGGAGGGGGCGTTCAGGACGTGCACCAGACGGCGGGTGGAGCGCGGGTCGTCCGGGTCGAAGCCGGCGAAGGCGAAGTCGTCCAGCAGCGCGCCGTCCCGGGCCACCGCCTGGGCCCGGACCCCGGCGACGGCCGGCACCAGGTCCTCGGCGGTGACGGCGGGCAGCAGCCGCCGGACGGCCGCGGTGAAGGCCCGCTTGGAGAGCGAGCGGTGCAGCTCGCCGAGCTCGTACCGCCAGTGCCGGCGGGCGATCTGCCAGGTGCCGGGGAAGGCGAGCGTCCCGGCGAGGTCGCGCGGGCGGACGGTGCGCCAGTCGTACCCCTCGCGGGCCAGCGCGGGCACCGCGTTCGGGCCGACGTGCACGTCGCCGTGGATGCCCCGGGTCAGGTGCACGCCGAGGAAGGGGAAGGCCGGGTCGGGGACGGGGTAGACCAGGCCGCGTACCAGTTCCCTTCGCTCGTGGGCGAGTTCGTAGTACTCGCCGCGGAACGGCACGATCCGCACACCGGGGTCGTCGCCTGCCAGCCGGGCGATCCGGTCGCTGTGCAGTCCCGCGCAGTTGACCAGCACCTGGCCGCGCAGCTCGCCGGTGGAGGTCTGCACGGTCACGCCGTCGGCGCGGCGGGCGACCGCCCGCAGCTCGGTGCCGGTGCGCAGCTCCGCGCCCGCCTCGCGGGCCAGCCGGGCGTAGGCGGCGGCCACGGCGGGGAAGTCGCAGATGCCGGTGGTGCCGATGTGCAGCCCGGCGATACCGGTCACCTGCGGCTCGTACGCGGTGATGCCGGCCCGGTCCAGCTCGGCGACCGGGATGCCGTTCTCCCGGCCGCGCTCGGCGAGGGCCCGCAGCCGGGGCAGCTCGACGGGGTCGGTGGCGACGATCAGCTTGCCCGTCACCTCGTACGGGACGCCGTGGGCGCGGCAGAACTCCACCATCTCGGTGGCCCCGGCGACGGCGTACCGGGCCTTGAGCGAGCCGGGGCGGTAGTAGACGCCGCTGTGGATCACCCCGCTGTTGCGGCCGGTCTGGTGGGCGGCGAAGCCGGGCTCCTTCTCCAGCAGCGCCAGCCGCAGCCCGGGCCGGGCCCGGGTCAGCGCGTACGCCGTGGAGAGCCCGACGATCCCGCCGCCCACCACCAGCACGTCGAAGTCGTACGCCACCGCTCGCTCCTCGTTCGGCCCGGCCCCGCCCGCCGATGCTGTCACGGTGGGCGGGGCCGGTCGAGGGCGCCTCAGCGGGCGTCCGGCTCCAGCCACGGCCAGGTCGCGTCCCGGCCCGCTTCGAGCAGCGGGATCAGCCGGAACGCGGCGTCGCCCAGCCCGCCGAAGGTGTGCCGGTTCGCAGCGCCGCTCGGGCCGTGGCCGGGCGCGTAGCCCGCCAGGTTCCAGGTGTAGACGGGGACGTGGGCCGGCACGGCGGCCAGGGCGTCGCCGCCCCAGTGGTCGCGGCCGGTCTGCTCGTCGGTGACGACGACCACCCGGTCGTGGCCCCGGTAGTGGGTGCGGACGGCCTGGGCGGTGTCGGTGCCGCCGAGGTCGGTGAAGCGGTCCAGGACCCGCAGCACGGCCTCGCCCGGGGCGACCCGGACGACCCGGCTGGTGGTGCCGAACTCGACCAGGTCGGCGTCGGCGGCCCGGACCTTGAGGGCCGTGCCGAAGACCGCCGCCGAGTCGGCCCGGTTGAGCTGGGTCTGCGCGCTCGGCCGGTCGAACATCGAGCCCGAGCGGTCGACCAGGATCAGCGTCCGGCCGGGCAGCGCGGGCACGTTGCCGAGTGAGTGGGAGAGCGCGGTCTCCAGCGCGTGCCCCCAGCGCAGCGACGGCGCGTGCCGGTGCGCGGCGAGGTAGCGGAACGGGAACTGGCGGGAGCGGCGCACCTCGTCCGGGTCGGCGATCCGCCGCGCGACCTCGTCCGCGACCTCGTCCGGGACGCCGGCCTGGTCGAAGTTGCGCAGGTTGCGCACCAGCGCCATCGGGCCCATGGACGGGATGACCGCCGACCAGACGGCCGCGTCCAGCGGGCCCCGCAGCCAGCCGGCCAGTGCCTCCCAGGTCAGCCCGGCCGCGGCGAGCCGCTCGGCACCGCCCTCGGCCGTCACCGCCGCCCGCCGCTGCTCGACGGGCAGGGCGAGCAGTTCGCGGTTGGCCGCGAGCAGCCGGTCGGAGGCGGGCGGGACGGCCTCGTCCGGCCGGTGCCGGCGGTCCAGCGCGTAGCGGAACAGCTCGCCCTGCCACGGCTTGGCCGGGTCGGGCGAGGGGTGGGTCAGCTCCAGCACGTCACCGAAGCGGTAGCCCTTGGACGCGGTGTCGTACTTGAGCAGCGAGCGGGCGTGGTACAGCCGGCGGACGGCGTCCGCGACCCCGCGCTTGAGCGGCTTCGGCAGCGCCCGGCCGTAGCGGGACGTCCAGTAGGCGAGCAGTTCGCCGGGCTCGTCCGCGCGCTGCAGGACGGCGTCGACGGCCTGCCGCGAGTGGCCGGGCGCCCCGGCGTCCAGCCGGGCCCGGGTGAACTCGGCGGCGCCGACCAGCGCGGCCGTGCGCAGGTGCGCGTCGGACCGCAGCCAGCGCAGCAGGCCCGTGGTCCACTCCGGGTCGGTGACGGCGAGTCCGCGCACCAGCGCGGTGTAGCGGTCGTCCCGCGCGCCGCCCTTCTCGTAGAAGGTGTCCTGGCCGACCAGGTTCGCCACCGCCAGCAGGAAGAGTTCGGACCTGGCGTCGCGCTGGAACCCGGTGCCGCCGTTGTGGTTCACGGTGCGCTTCCCGGTGCTGCGTACCGGCGAGGCCGGACTCGGCCGGGCCGTACGGGTGTTGAAACGCGACATGGTGGATGCTGCCCCCTGCTGACTGGTGGAACGCGAAGGAGGCACGGCGGAGGAAGGGGTGCCCGAGATCGTGCCGGCCCGGCGGCCGGCGTCGGCGGAGGTGTATGCCTTGTGCTCTACCGGATTGAGCTAACGGCCGCGCTCGCGCGCGGCACGCCCGGGACTCGAACCCGGAACCGCAAGATCCGAAGTAACCCCCGCCTGCGCACCGGGCACCCCCGGCGCTGTGCCTCCCGAGATCGAGGTGGCGGCGGTGTTGTTGTCCGGTTCACCGCGCCCCGCTGGGGGCGCTCCACGAAGTAACCGCTGCCGTCGCACCGGGAGGTGCGGAAGACCTATTGAGGTATGGGTGTCCAGAGATCGATGGCGGCTGAGGTGACGAAGCTGCTCTGCCGACTGAGCTACACCGGCACGGGTGCCGGCGGCGGGACTCGAACCCGCGACCTGCCCATTAAGAGTGGAAGTAACCTCTGCCTGCGCACCTGGACGAGAGAGACGATAGCCAGGCCTCTCCCGCCGGTGCATCCGAATTACCGCCGGGCCCGCTACGCCGGGGCGACGATCACCGCGCGCGCCCGTTCCGTCAGTTCCCTTACCCGGCGCTCCCCCTGGAAGGGTTCGAGGCGGCGCAGCATCTCGACCACGTACTCGCGGCTGCGCTGCGAGGAGATCCGGCCGGCGACCTCGACGGCCCGCTCCCCGGCCGCGACCGCCGCGTCCAGGTCGCCCGCCTCGGCCTCGGCCATCGCCGAGACGACCAGCCGCAGCCCGTGCGAGCGGACGAACCCCTCGGTGGGCCGGGCCAGCGCCTCCCGGGTGAACTGGCGGACCTTGGAGGGCACTCCGAGGTCGCGGAAGCACTCGGCGGCGTCGGCGGCGAGGCGGTCGTAGGCGTAGAAGTCGATCCAGGCCGGATCGGGATCCCCGGCGCGCGCCCGTTCCAGCGCGTTCTCCGCGGCGCCGAGCGCCGTCGCGCACGCGGCGGCGTTGCGGGCCTTGGCCTGGGCCCGGGCCTCGACCAGGTGGAAGAAGCTCATGGTGCGGGCGGTGGCCAGCCCGCGGTTGCGCTCCAGCGCGGCCTGCGCGAGGTCGACCGCCTCCTCGGCGAAGCCCCGGTAGCCGGCCTGCAGGCTCATCGAGGCCAGGACGTAGCCGCCGAGCGGAACGTCGGCGGCGGCGCGGGCGAGCCGCAGCGCCTGGATGTAGTACCGCTGGGCGGCCTCGTGCTGGCCGGTGTCGAAGGCCATCCACCCGGCCAGCCGGGTGAGTTCGGCCGTGGCACCGAACAGTGCCCGGCCCACCGCGTCGCTGTACGAGGCCAGCAGCAGCGGCGCCGCCTCCACCCGCAGGCACTCCGGCACCATCGACGAACGCCAGTCCCCGCCACCGTACTTGGAGTCCCAGCGGCGGGCCTCCTGGGCGGCCTCGCGGAGCTTGGCGGCGTCCGAGTGGCCGACCCGGTACGAGCCCGCCTCGGCGGGCGTGCGCGGCGCCTCGCGGGCCACCGAGCCGTCCGCCGGGTTGATCAGCCAGCGGGAGACGGGCGTCGCGTACGCGGCGACCGAGAAGGTGCCGGCCAGGCTGTCGCTCCAGCGGCCGCCGCCGGGGCCGCGCCGCAGGTCGAGGTCGACCCGCCAGAGGTCGGTGGCCGAGCGGACCGCCTCGGACACCTCGCGCGGGAAGGCCAGGCCGAGTTCGGGCGCCGGGTCGGTGTCGCCGAGGCCGATCTCCTCCAGCGGCACCGGCCGGCCGAGCTTGCCGCCGATCGCGGTGGCGATCAGGTGCGGGACCGGGCCCTGCGGGACCATGCCCTTGCTGACCCAACGGGCCACCGAGGTCTTGTCGTAGCGCAGCGTCAAACCCCGTTGCGCGCCCAGGTCGTTGACCCTCCGGGCCAGGCCGGCGTTGCTGATCTGGGCGAGGGTCAGGAGCGTGCCGAGCCGTTCGTTCGGTCCTCGTGGGCTGATGGTCATGGTGGCGGCGGCACCTCCTGCGGCCTTGTGCGCGGGGCCCGGGCGGCACCGGGCCGTGGCTGCTGTACCTAGAGTAGTCGGACGCGTTCCGAGGGTTAAGAGGCCGCTTCCGGATGGCGGGATCGCGCACCCGCCGATCGGCGGCGGGCGCTCCGGCGGGCCCGGGCGGACCGCGCGGACATGGCCGGGGGCGATCGGGCCGGCCGCGCGCCGGAGTGTTGTGCTCCGGTCCCGTGTCGATGTGCGCCCGGCCGTGCCCCCTGGCCCGACCGGCTGGTCGGCGATTCGCTGGTGGTCGTGGGTCGGCCCGCCGTCGAGGACCCGGCGGGCCGGGGGATGCCGCCGTCTCAATCCCCGCGGACGGCGGCGAAGTCCGGGAGGGCATGCGGATGCCCTCCCGGGCCGGACGACGCCTTTCGGCCATCTCGCGATGGCCATGACAAAGGCGCCGAAAGGGCGGTCCGGGCCGGGGAGGGGAAGGCCCGGCCCGCCCGGCCGAGACGCGGCCCGCGCGGCCGCTCCGGCCGGACCGTCCGGCGTGCCCGCCGCAGCCCCGGGGGCCCCGCCCGGCGAATCGGAAACGACAACTCCGGTCACGGGACGGGCGAGCGGTGGCACGATGTCTCCTGACGGCGCGCCCGATCGCGGCGGCCGGTCGCCGCGGCGCGCCACGGCCCGGCCGGGCCGCCCGCCGGCGGACGCGCCGCACGGTGCTGGTCCTCGTCCGGTGGAGGCGCGATGCGGTGGCTGACGGGCTGGAGCACGGGTGCGCCCCGAGCGGGCGCCCCGGCGCACGAGCCGCCCGGAGCGGTGGCACCGATCGCCGCGCGCCCCCTGTGGACCGGCCCCAACCCCCTCTGGGCGGTCGGCGACTGGCGCCCCGAGGAGATCCGGCTGGTCACCCTGCGCCCCGGCGCCCCCGCCGTCGTCACCACCGGTGCCGGCGCGCCCGACCCGGTCGAGGACACCCCCGCGACCACCCGGCTCGCCGTCATCGGCCACTGCGGCGCCACCGACGCCGAACTCGCCGCCGGCCTCGCCGCCGCCCGCGGCGGCGCCGTCCGCCACCTCACCACCTGGCCCGGCAGCTACACCGTCGTCCTGCGCACCGGCACCCGGTCCACCGCGCTGCTCACCGACCTGGCCGGCGCCCGGCCCGTCTTCCACACCCCCTGGGCCGACGGCACCGCGTACGCCACCGCCGCCCTCCCGCTCGCCGATCTGATCGGCGCCCCGCTGGACACCGGCCACCTCGCCGCCCGGCTCGCCTGCCCGGAGTCCCCGGAGGCGCTCGGCACCGGCACCCCGTACCTCGGCGTGCAGCGGGTACCGCCCGGGCACACCCTGGCCATCCGCGGCGGCCGCCCCTACCTCGCGGCGTACGACGAGCCCGGCGGCGGGCCGCGGCCGCGCGGCGAGGCACCAGCCGTCCGCGAACTCACCCGCGCCCTGCTGGAGTCCGTCCGGTCCCGGGTCCGCACCCCCGCCGCCGGCGCCGCCGACCCCGGCCGGGCCCGGCTGGGGGTCGACCTCTCGTACGGGACGGCCTCGGCCACCGTCGCCCTGCTCGCCGCCGCCGTCCCGCCCGCACCCGTCGCCGGACCCGCCCCCGCACCCGTGCCCGCCGTCGCCGGACCGGCCGCGGTACCCGGAGCGCGGGCCAGGAACGGCGCGGTCAAGGGCTCCTGGGCCCGGGTGTCCGCCCCGGGCAGGTCCGCTCCCGAGCCACTGGCCGCCGTCACCCTGGGCGAGAGCGAGGGCCCGGCCACCCTGGCGATCGCCCCCCACACGCCCCGGCTGCGGCACACGGTGCTCGCCCCCGGGCCGGACACCCTCCCGTACGCCGACCTGGTGGCCGACCCGCGGGCCGGGCGCCTCACCGACGAGCCCGGTCCGGAGCTGATCGCCGCCGCCCGCGCCGCGGCCCGCTTCGACGCCGGCGGCACCGACCACCTCACCGGGTACGGGGCCCGCCAGGTCCTGGACGGCCACCCGGCCCGGCTGGCCGACCTCGTCCGGGCCGGCCGGCCGCGCGAGCTGCTGCCCCCGGTCGCCGCCCTGGCCGGCGCCGACCGGGTGACGGCGGGCGTCCTGGCGGGCGCGCTGCGCACCCCGCTCACCGTGGTGCGCGCGGCCCACCGGCTCTCCCGGATCCGCTACGCCGACGCGCTCGACGACGCCGCCGTCCGGGTGACGCTGCGACACGTCCCGGACGGCGGCGGTACGGCGGGAGCCCGCTCGGCCGACGACCTGCTCTGGTGCGTCCCCGGACCGGCGGCCCGCTGGCTCTCCGACGAGGCGCTCTCCGCGGTCGCGCTGCGGCTGCGGCTGGCAGCGCGCGGACCGGCGCCCGCCGAGCCACCGGGCGTGCGCCGGGCCCGGTACGCCCTGCACCGGCACGCGCGCGGGTTCCGCACCCTGGTGCACGCCGCCGAGCAGCCCGGCCAGCGGCTGCACGCGCCGTTCCTGGACAACCAGGTGGTCCGGGCGAGCCGGCTGCTGCCAGACGACGTCCGGCTCCAGCCCGGCGCCCGGCACGCCCTGCTGCACGCCGTCCTCACCGGGGCCGGCCGGACGGACCTGCCGCCCGACTGGGGCCGCGGCCCCCGCCCCGACCGCACCGTCCCCGCCCGGGCGGGCCTGCGGCTCGCCGCCGACGGCATCGCCGAGCTCTTCGACGCCCCGCTGCTCGCCGAGGCCGGGCTGATCGACCTCCCCGCCGTCCGGGCCGGGCTGGCCCGCTGCGCCGACCCCGACGCGCCGCTCGCACCCGGCACCCTGGCCGGGCTCGCCGAGCTGGTCTCCACCGAACTCTGGCTCCGCCGGGTCCGCGCCCGGCGGCACGGCGCCTGCTGGACCGGCCTGCCCCTCGCCCGGCGCACCGCCCTCCCCGCCGCCCGCTTCGCCTGACCCCGGCGTGTGCGACCGCGGTGGCCCGACCCCGGTGGCCGGGCCGGGGCGGCCGGGCGGCGGCGCCCGGTTCGGCGCGGCTCGCGGGCGCCGTCCCCCGGGCGGGCGATCATGACGCCATCCCGTCCCGTCCCCGTGGAGGCCGTGGTGACCAGCGCCAGCCCGGATCCGTCCGTCCCCGTCCTGCTCTCGGTGCTCGGCCGGCCGCCGACGGGCCGTCCGCCGGGGGTGCTGGCCGCGTGCGACGGCTCGGACGGTTCGCTCTGGGCGCTGGACCGGGCGATGACCGAGGCCGAGCGGTTCGAACTGCCGCTGTACGTGCTCGCGGTGGTCAACCCGGCCCCGACCGGGTACCCGCCGGGGATGGCCGAACTGGTCCAGGAGAGCGTCGAGACGCTGGTCGAGAGCATGGCGGACGGCCTGCGCCGTGCGGTGGCGGCGGTGCAGCGGGCCCGGCTCCGCCCGTACGCGGGGGAGCTGTCGCTGCACGTGGTGCTCGGCAACGTGATCGAGGTGCTGCTGGCGGCCTCGGCCCGGCAGCACACGCTGGTGCTCGGCACCCGGGGCAACGGCGGCTTCGGCCGGCTGCTGCTGGGCTCGGTCGGCTCGGCCGCCGTCCACCACGCGGCCTGTCCGGTCCTGATCGTCCCCGCGCCCCCGGACCGCTGAGCCGACCCCCGGCCGACCGCTGAGCCGCCCCCCGGCCGACCGCCGGGCCACGGAGGCCGGCCGGGGGCGCCCGGGCACGGTCCCGCGCCGGTCGGGCACGCTCCGCGCCGGAGCGCACGGCCTGCCGGGAGGTGGGAGGGGAGCGCTCGCGCGCCGGGAATGTCCCGAGATGGTTCATCGTTCACCTATCCCGGAACCCCGCCCTCCCCACCCCTGGAGAACCGCCGCCATGAAGGTCGAGATCTACTCCGACATCGCCTGCCCCTGGTGCTACATCGGCAAGCGCCGCTTCGAGCAGGCGCTGGACGGCTTCGCGGGCAAGGAGGACGTCGAGGTGGTCTACCGGCCGTACCAGCTGGTGCCGGACGCCCCGGCCACCGCGAGCCCGCACCGCGCGTGGCTGGCCGAGCGCTACGGCCCGCAGTCCGTCGCGATGGACGCCCGGGTGGCCGAGCTGGGCCGCGCCGAGGGCATCAGCTACGACTTCGACGCCGCGCTGCACGCCAACACCTTCCTCGGCCACCGGCTGCTCCACCTCGCCGGGACCGAGTACGGCGCGGCGGCGCAGGGCCGGCTGAAGGAGGCGCTGCTCAAGGCCCACTTCAGCGACGGGGTGGACGTCGGCGACCGCGCCGCGCTGACCCGGCTGGCGGTGTCCGCGGGCCTGGACGGCGACCGGGTGGCGGCCTACCTCGCGGGCGACGAGGGCGCCGCCGAGGTGAGCGCCCAGCTCGCCGAGGCCCGCGAGCTGGGCATCACCGCCGTGCCGACCTTCGTCTTCGAGGGCAAGTGGGCCGTCCAGGGCGGCCAGGACGCCGAGACCTTCCGCAAGGTGCTGGAGCAGGTCGCCGAGGAGATCGGCGAGCGCCGGCCCGCGCCGGTGCCGGTCGTCGCGGCCGGCGAGGCCTGCGCGGACGGCTCCTGCGCCGTCTGACCGGCCCCTATCGGGACCGCCGGCACCCTCCCGGGGCCCGCCTCAGGCACACCTGAAGCGGGCCTCGGCCCAGTCGGACACGTTCAGCGCCGACCAGACGCCGTGCGCCGGGGTGACCACCAGCCGGATCGACGTCTGCCCGGCCAGCGGCACGTGCACCGGCACCGCGTCGTCCCCGGTGGCCAGCGGCGGCGAGCGCCACAGGGTACGGCCGTCGCCGCCCTGCACCGAGAAGACCACGCCGCCGATCGAGGCGGCGATGTCGTCCACCCCGGCCACCGCGTCGAAGGCCGTGCAGCCGCGGTTGAGGTCGATCACCGTGGTCGCGGGCGCGTGCACGGTGATGCCGTGGGCCCGGGGGGCGCCGCCGATCGAGACGCTGTCGCGCTGCCAGAACCAGTCGCTGCCGCGCTGCCGGATGCTCGGGGCCGACGCCGGCACCCGGTTGTTGCCGGGCTTCAGCACGGGCAGGTGGTCGGCCCAGAAGTCGGTCGGAGCCGGCGGTGTGACGGTCGGGGTCGGCAGCGGCGGGGGAGTCGGGGTGGGCAGGACCGGCACCTCGGGGGTGGGTACCGGGGGCGGCGTCGGGGTCGGCACCACGGGTACCGGCGGCAGCGGCGGAGGGGTCGGCCGGGTCGGCCGCGGCGAGGGCGGGGCCGGTGCGGGGGAGGACGCGGCCGGGCTGCTCGGCGCGGGCGGCGGCACGGCCTTCGGCGCCGGGCGCGGTGCGACGGAGGGCGTCGGCGTCGGTGACGGGGTGGCGGAGGGGCTCGGCGCGGGGTCCACCACCGGGACCGGATCGGGGGTGCGCGGCGCCGCGCTCGGTACCGGTGCCACCGGCGGCGGCGCCGGTAGGGCCGGGGAGGAGGCCGGCGGCGCGGCCAGCGGGGGCTTCGGCTCGGGCGAGCCGGTCAGCGCGTAGGCGGCGACGGCGGCCGCCGCCACGGCGACCGCGGCCGCGATGCCCGCCTTGGCCGCCATGCCCAGGCCCTCGCCCGCCGCCGCGGCGCCACCGCTTCCGCCGGCCGCGCCACCCGCGGACCCGGCCGCGGCGCCTGCCGTCACCCCGGAGGTCCCGCCGGCCGCGCCGCCCGCGGCGGCCGCCGCCGTTCCCGCGGCCGCGCCGCCGACCGCCGCCGCACCGCCCACGGTGGCAGCGGCGGCGCTGAAGCCGCCCACCCCCACCCAGACCAGGACGCCGCCGGGCAGCAGCGCCCGCAGGCTGTGGTTGATCTCGGACAGCTCCAGGCAGGCGGCCGTGCACCGGTCGCACTCCCGCAGGTGCCGGCCGACCTCCGCGGACGCCCGCTTGCGCAGCGAGCCGCGCGCGTAGGCGCCGAGCCGGTTGGCGTACGCCTCGCAGGCCCTGGCCTGGCTGCCCGAGACATGGGCCTGGAGGAAGCCCGCGGCCAGCCGGTCGCGGGCCCGGTGCGCCTGGACGGCGGTGGCGTTGGCGGTCTTGCCGAGCATCACCGCGACGGTCTTGGGGGACTCCCGTTCGACCTCGGTGTGCCAGAGCACCATCCGGTCGTCCTCGGGCAGTTCGGCGTAGGCCTGCATCACCATGCGCTGGTCGGCCAGCGCCATCGCCCAGGCGTCGGCCCCCGGGTCGGCCAGGTCCAGGTCGACGGTGGCGGCCGAGGTCTGCGCGAACGTGCTGAAGTCGTCGACGAGTTGCTCGCGCCGCTCACTGCGGGTCCAGGCCGCGGCGACGTTGCGGACGGCGGTCAGCAGATAGGCGCGGACGGCGAACTCCGGCCCCTTGCCCGCCCGCAGCGCCTGCAGCGTGCGGGCGAACACCTCGCCTGCCAGGTCCTCGGCGGTGAAGCTGTCCCGGCAGCAGGTCCGCGCGTAGCGGCGCACCGAGTCGGCGTGCCGGCGGTAGATCTCCTCGTACGCGGCGTCGTCGCCGGCCCGCACCCGGGCGGTCAACTCGGCGTCGGAGGCCGGGCGCTCGCCGTCCACCGGGTCGGCGGGGGCCGGTACGGTCGGCCGGGCGCGGGAGCCGTCGTCGACGAAGGCCTCCGGGGCCACGCCGCCGCGGCCGGCCGGCGCCTGGCCGGGGACGCGGGTCTGCGGGTACGCGTCGGAGGCGGAGAGGGTCTCGCGGCTGGGCATCCCGGCCTGGTCAGGCACCTGCCCCGACGCGCTCGGCACCGCGCCGGGCGCCTGCCCCGGCCCGTGCCCCGCCCTGCCGGGGCCCCCGTCCGCGCCACCCGTCCCGCCCGGGCCGGAGCGGCCGAAGTCGAGGCCGTAGCCGTAGTCGTTCTGTTCCTCGGCGCTCACAACGGACCCCAGATTCCACGACAGCCCCCGTAGTGCGGCAGAGCGCACGGGAGTGCGTGAGCGCACGGTTCCCCGCTGTACGGCTCCGAGGGCGCGCGAACGGCGCGCATCGGGACATTGGCTCCAACCACGGGCAAAGGATGGCATAGCGCAGAGTTGGGCGGTAGCCGGACCGCCGCGACCCACTCTTCCGAGGGGCCGTCGAGGATGTGTTCGCCCCGTCCGGTGCACCGGCGCGGCGGCGGCCGCACCCGGCGCGCGGCCGAGCCGCTCACGCCGGGTTGATCCTCAACTCCCTTGCCCTCCGGGGCCCGCGGTCACCAGAGTGGCGGGATCAGCGCGCCCGGAGCCCGTCCAGCAGGATCCGCAGCAGTCGGTCGGCCGGTCCTTCGACGGGTTGACCGTCCGTCTGCTGACCGCCCGCCGCCGGGAACGCGCCGCCGAACGCGGCCGACACGGGCGCCGTGTACGGGTCCGCCCCCGCTACGCCGCGCGAGGCGTGCACCGGAACCGAGGCGGTCAGCACCAGCACCACGTCCGCGACCGTCACCCCCGACCGCAGCTCCCCGGCCGCGCCCGCGCGCGCCACCAGGGCGGCGAGCAGTTGCAGCAACTGCCGCGGGTCCGCGTCGGCCGCGGGTTCTCCGCCGCCCTCCGGCAGCCCGCCGTGCCGCGGCTCGAACCGGTTGCCGAGCAGGGCGCCCGCGCCGGCCGGATCCCCCGAGCGCTGCTCGGGCACCCTGCCCAGCTCCTCCGCGTACCGGAAGGCCTCCGGCGGCAGCAGCCGCCCGGCCCCCGTACTCACCGCCCGCGCCAGGTAGCCGGCCAGCGACTCCCAGGCACCGCCGCCGCCGTACAGCGACTCCCGCGCCTGGGCGGTCAGCCACGCCACCTCCTCGGCGGCGATCCGCTGGACCAGCACCTCCTTGCTCGGGAAGCGCCGGTACACCGTGCCCACCCCGACCCCGGCCCGGCGCGCGACCTCCTCCATCGGCGCGCCGTAGCCGAACTCGCCGAACACCTCGCGGGCCGCACGCAGCACGCTCTCCAGGTTCCGCCGGGCGTCCACCCGCAGCCGGGCACCGGACACCGGTCCGCCACCGCCCAGCGGCGGTTCGGCCGGGTAGTGGACCGCCGCGTACGCCACCGCGGCCTGCGGTGGCAGGTCCGCGGGGCTGCGTTGCTCCGGCACCACGCCCTGGCCGACGCGCGGTACCGCCGCCCGGCCCAACAGTCGCTCCTGCTCCATCATCCCAACTCTCCCCCGCAGGTGCCCGATCCCGGACCCTGCCGTCGCCCGCCCCTGCACCCCCCGGTGCAGCTCCGCCTGTCAGAAATGACCCGATGACCCATCGCTCGTAGTCGGTTGTGACGCAAGCCGCGTCCGGGTGACGCCAGACCGCACGCGCACGACGACCGCGCACGCAAGGCCATGCGGACTCCGCCACGACCGGTGCCACCGGGCCGGGACCGCACATCCGGCCCGGCGCGTCGGCACCCCACGGGGCCTCGTCCGGGAACTACCCTTCCCCGGAACACCGTCCCGCAGTCGGGTTTACGCGCCAACACTGGAACTGGCCGTAATGGCCGCTCCACGGTGCGTCGCCGCCAGTTGTCATGGCGATGGCCGCCCCGATGCACAATCCGACCATAGTTCACGGCCGTTCGAAGCCGAAAGTGCGTCAGAAACTCACCCAGGCAGCACATCTGGCACCACGGGGCAACTCCCGCCCCAACCGACCCGGCACGGACTGTGGACAAGAGGCCCTCCGACGGTCCTTCATTGAGGGCGTGGTGGGGGCACCCCCGGCCGAGGGCCGGGGACAGGTCGCATCGGCAGGAGGTTCGCCATCAGAATTCTGATCGTCGGCGGCGGCTGCGCCGGGATGTCCACCGCGCTGCACCTCCAGCGCGGCCTGCGCGAACGGCTGCGCCGGGGCGAGGCGGAGATCACCGTGGTCGAACCGCAGTCCTACTTGACGTACCACCCCTTGCTCGCCGAGGTCGCGGCCGGCTCGATCGACCCCCGCCACGTGGTCGTTCCGCTGCGGCGGGCCCTGCCGGACTGCCGGGTGCTCACCGCCCGGATCACCCGGATCGAGCACGGCACCCGCCGCGCCTGGGCCGACGCCGCCGCCCGCGGGGAACCGCCCGCCCCGGTCGAGCTCGACTACGACGTCCTGGTGGTGGCCCCCGGCTCGGTCTCCCGGACGGCGCCGGTGCCCGGGCTGGCCGAGCACGGGCTGGGGTTCTCCACCGTCGGCGAGGCGGTGAGCCTGCGCAACCACGTCCTGGAACAGCTCGACCTGGCCTCCGCGACCCGTGACCCGGCCCTGCGCCAGGCCGCGCTCACCTTCGTCTTCGTCGGCGCGGGCTACGCCGGCGTCGGCGCGCTCGCCGAACTGGAGGACATGGCGCGCACCGCGGTCCGCGGCTACCACAACATCAGCCCCGGGGACCTGCGCTGGGTCCTGGTCGAGGCCACCGACCGGATCCTCGCCGAGGAGTCGCCCGAGCTGGCCGCGCACACCCTGGCCGAACTGCGCGAGCGCAGCGTCGACGTCCGCCTGGGCACCAGGCTGGAGTCGGCCGCCGACCGGGTGATGGCGCTCTCCGACGGCAGCCGGTTCGCCGCCCGGACCCTGGTCTGGACGGCCGGGGTGCGCCCGTCCCCGCTGCTGCGCGACACCGACCTGCCGCTGGACACCGCCGGCCGGATCCGCTGTCTGGCCACCCTCCAGGCGGTCGGCCCGGACGGGCGGGCGCTGCCCGGGGTCTGGGCCGCCGGGGACTGCGCCGCCGTTCCCGACCCGCACGCGGACGGGGCGCCCTGCGCGCCCAACGCCCAGCACGCCTTCGCCCAGGCCGAGCTGCTCGCCGCCAACGTGCTCGTCGCCCTGGAGGGCGGCCCGCGCGCCGAGGGCATCGTCGAGTACCGGCCGGACCGTGCGGCCTGCTCGACCTCGCTGGGCCTGGGCCGCGCGGTCGCCCACACCAGCGGGGGCGGCCGGCTCACCGGCCGTCGCGCCTGGTGGCTGCACCGGGCCCGGCACCTGCGCCGGCTGCCGAGCGCGGACCGGCGGGTGCGGGTGCTGATGGACTGGGTGCTCGGCGGGCTGTTCTCCCGGGAGGTGGTCTCGCTCGGGACGGTGGAGCACCCGCGTTCCGAGTTCGAGGCCGGCTTCGGCAAGGGCGGCGCCGACGACCGGCCGACCTGAGGGCGGCGCCGGCGGCCGGCTGTGACCGACAAGACGGCCGCGCCCAGCGCGCGCGACTTCCGGAATCGGGCCTCCGCCTGACAGGATCGGCCCGACCGAGTCATTACCCGGTGTGGCAGTCCGCACACAAAAAGTGATGATATGCCTGGTAAACGAGGAAGCGGCCGTCGTTTGAACCTCATGCGCTGGAGCGCCCGGCTCACCGGAGCCCCGTGGCGGACCGCCCCGCCCGCCGGGCGCGGCACCGACCAGGGCACGCCGTCCGGCGACGGCGTGGTCGTCCCCAGCCCCCGCGACCCCACCAGCCTCGTCAGCCCCACCGAGGTGCTCGACCCGCAGCGGCCCCAGGACCTGCGCGAGGTGCTGAACCGCATCCCCGCCCCGGTCGCCGTCACCTACGGCCCGCTGCACCAGCTCGGCTACGCCAACCGCGCCTACCGCGAACTCTTCGGCGACCGGCCCATCGGCCTGCCCGCCTGCGAGGCACTGCCCGAGCTCGGCACCATGGGCGTCCTGCCGCTGATGGACCAGGTCATCCGCGGCGGCAGCCCGCGCAGCGTCAAGGCCCGTTGCATCCTCGGGCTCACCGGCAACCGCTACTACAACGTCTCCTGCGTCCCGCTCAGCCGGCACGAGAGCCGGACCGAGAGCAGGGTGGACGGCCGGCGCGAGAACAGGGCCGAGGGCCGGACCGAGGTGGTGGAGGGCGAGGAGCCGAGGGACGCGCTGCCCGCCGGCGTCCTCATCTTCGCCGCCGAGGTCACCGACCAGGTGCTCGCCGCCACCCGGCTGCGCGAGGCCGAACGCCGCCAGCGCGAGGCCGCCGTCACCCTCCAGCGGAGCCTGCTCCCCCAGAAGCTCGACCAGCCAGCCGACCTCCGGGTCGCCGCCACCTACCAGCCCGGTGGCGCGGAGGCCGCGGTCGGCGGTGACTGGTACGACGTCATCGCCATCGACGGCGGCCGCACCGCGCTGGTCATCGGCGACGTGATGGGGCGCGGCCTGCGCGCCGCCGCCGTGATGGGCCAGCTCCGCACCGCCGTCCGCGCCTACGCCCGGCTCGACCTGCCGCCGCACGAGGTGATGCGCCTGCTCGACGGCCTCGCGATGGAGATCGACGCCAACCAGATCGCCACCTGCACCTACGCGGTCTGGGACCCAGCGCGCCACGCCCTCACCTACGCCTCCGCAGGACACCTGCCGATGCTGCTCCGCTGCCCCGACGGCACCATCCTGCGCAGCGAGGAGCAGAACGGCCCGCCCCTGGGCACCGGCGGCGGCGTCCACCTCTCCCACACCCTGCGGCTGCTCCCCGGCACCACCGGCGTCCTCTATACGGACGGTCTGGTGGAGCGCCGGGACGAGGACATCGACCAGGGCCTCGACCTGCTCGCCCGGACGCTCGCCGGGGCCGCCGGCGCTCCCGAGGTGATCTGCGCCCGGCTGCTCCGGGCCATGGGCGTCAGTTCGGACCACGACGACGACGTCGCCATCCTGGCCTTCCAGCTGCCGGCCGAGGAGAGCCTGCCCGCCCTCCCGGAGCTGGGAGCGGCGCTTGACTCGACCCCCTGACAGGTCTAGTGTTCTTCGAGCTGCCTGGCTGGGAGCACCGGACACGTATCAACGCGGACGGTCCCGAGGCGGCCAATCCCTGGAAACACCATTTCGGCTCGGTCTGGGCTGCGCGCTGTCGTATTGACGGTGCCGCTCATGCCTTATTCGTCATGCCTGTTTATATGGATTGCGGCCGGATTCGCCTTTCGGGGCGGGGATCGGCTAGAGTTTGAAACGTCGGACAGGGCGTCAAGCCCGGGAAGACACCAGTGAGTTGGATGAACGAAGCGCCGGAAACGGAGCGGAAAACATCTGGTAAGCTGGAAACACGAAAGAACGAAGCGCCCGGAGGGCCCGCTGGAAGGCGGTCCGAAGGAAGTGTCCGTTCC
>NZ_JBVHHE010000023.1:0-4889 GCF_055561235.1 Kitasatospora sp. NPDC022856
TGAACCCAGAACTCGAACGGTTCCGGCGCCGATAGTGCTCACCTGCTGGCGGCTATGGAACTGAGCATTCCCCGGTTCCATAGCTCCCATTAGGCCCCCCTGTGTCAAGACGTTCCCTGGAACCGGCTGATCACTCGTCACCGAATTCGGAACCGTCGATGCTAAGCGTGGAACGGAACGGGCGCCCGCGCTAGTGAGTGCACGAAGCGCCCTGCCCGCGCACGGACCCTCCAATGCACCAGAAGGTGGCATCGTCATGCCCGAATCGCTTGACAGCACCCCTAGGGACCGATTCTGCTCCCTCCCGCGTCATCCCTCCTCCGCGTCCGCCGCGCGGATCGTGCTCCGGGGGTTCCTCGCGGACGTCACGGGCGGCGCATGCTACGCCGAGGCGGCCGAGTTGATCGTCGCCGAGCTGGTCGCGCACACCGTGCTGCGTCCGCGCAGGCCGGAGCACCTGCTGATCGACGTGCGGTTCGAGTACACCGCCCCTGCCGGGCTGCGGATCGAGGTGTACGACACCGGGCTCGCCGACCGGGGGCGAGTCCGGACGAGCCCCAGGCCGGCCCGTTGGAGCTCTTCCAGCACGCGGCCCACCTCTACCGGAGCCTGGGCGACGGGCGGGGCGAGGCCGAGGCCCAGTTCTGGATCGGCACCTACCACCAGGTGGTCGACGGCGACGACGCCGCCGCGCTGCCCGCCCTCCACCGCTCGCGCGAGCTCGCGACGGCGACCGGCGACCGGCTCACGCTCTCCTACGCCCTGCGCCACCTCGGCATAGCCGAGCACCACGCGGGCCGGCTGCCGGCCGCCCGTGACCTGCTGGACGAGTCGACCCGGCTGCGCCGCGAACTCGCCTTCCCCGAGGGGGTGGCCGCCAACCTGGTCGGTCTCGCGTACATCGCCGCCGCCGAGGGCCGCCCCGCCGATGCGCGGGCGCTGCTCGACGAGGCCGCCGAACTGGCCGCCGGCGCCGGGGCGAAGGCCGTCCTGCACTCGATCGACGAGGCGCTGGCCGAACTCTGGCCGGTACGGGCGTCGGCGCGCCGCTTCACACGCTGCGGTCGGCGAGGACCTCGCGGATCACGTGGCGGGCGTTGGCCGCCAGGGCGGGGTTGGTGGTGCGGTAGTAGGGGAGTTGGATCAGGGCGATGGACAGGGCCCAGGCGCGGCCGCGGGCCCAGGTGGCGTCGTCGGCGGCGAGTGCGGCGCGGAAGGCGGGCCGGGCCGCGGCGGGGAGCAGGTTCCAGGCGACGATCTGGTCCACGGTCGGGTCGCCGACGCCCATGACGCCGAAGTCGATGACGGCGCGCAGCCGTCGGTTGCCGAGCAGGAGGTTCCCGGGGGAGAGGTCGCCGTGCATCCAGGCGGGTCTTCCGGAGTGTTCCGGGAGGCGAAGTGCTTTCTCCCACACGGTGGTTGCCGCCTCCGTGTCGATCGATCCGCGGAGTCGGCCGATGGCGGCCCGGGTGGAGGCGTCACGGGAGGCCAGCGGCACGCCCCGGGAGCCCGGTGGGCCGTCCGCCGGGTCGACCGCACGCAGCGCGGTGATGAACCCGGCCAGGTCCTGGGCGAGTTGGATCGGCGCGGTGGTCGCGCCGACCACCGGGTTGGCGCCGTCGATCCAGCGCAGCACCGACCACTCCCACGGGTAGCCGGCGGCGGGCCGGCCGAGTGCCAGCGGGGCGGGGATGGGGAGCGGCAGGTGCGGTGCCAGCTTCGGCAGCCAGCGCTGCTCGCGTTCGACGCTCCCGGCCGCCCACCCCACCCGGGGCAGCCGTACGGCGAGTTCGGGACCGAGTCGGAACATCGCGTTGTCCGTCCCGGAGGAGGCGACCCGTTCGAGCGGCAGCCCGGCCCAGTGCGGGAACTGGGCGGCGAGCAACCGCCGTACCAGGGCGGTGTCGATGTCCGGTTCGTCGTCATGCATCCGGGCTGCAGCGCACATGCCCGGCACTGTACTCCCGGGCTCCACGGCCGTTCACCGTATTTCGAACACCGGGGTGGGGCGGTGAGGATCAGGTGGGGACGTCGGGTCTGCGGGGGGCGCCCGGCGGTGCGGTCGCGCGGTGGGTGCCGCCGCGGCGGGCCGGACCGACGTCGTCCGGATCGCCGCCGACGGCCGCCCCTCCCCGACCGTCAACGGCTGAACTCCGCCCCCGCGCCACGCCCGGTCGCTCCGGGGGCGGCCGGGAGGTGTCGCCGGTCAGTGCCAGAATGCGGGGGTACGGGGAAAGCAACTCTGGAGAAGGTGACCGGTTTCGTGAGCACGCCAGACGAACAGGTGGCCCAGCAGGCCCAGCAGGCGATCGAGCGCAAGATCGCCGAGGAGCTGGGTGTCCGCGGCGGGCAGGTGAAGGCGGCCGTCGATCTGCTCGACGGCGGCGCGACCGTGCCGTTCGTGGCCCGCTACCGCAAGGAGGCGACCGGCTCGCTCGACGACACCCAGCTGCGCACCCTGGAGGAGCGGCTGCGCTACCTGCGGGAGCTGGAGGAGCGGCGCACGGCCGTCCTGGAGTCGATCGAGTCCCAGGGCAAGCTCGACGAGGCGCTGCGCGGGCAGATCCTCGCCGCCGACTCCAAGGCCCGCCTGGAGGACATCTACCTCCCGTTCAAGCCGAAGCGTCGGACGAAGGCGCAGATCGCCCGCGAGGCCGGTCTGGAGCCGCTCGCCGACACCCTGCTCGCGGACCCGACGCAGGACCCGGCGGCGGTGGCGGACGCCTATCTGAACGAGGCGGTGGCCGACCGGGCCGCCGCGCTGGAGGGCGCCCGGTCCATCCTGGTCGAGCGGTTCGGCGAGGACGCCGACCTGGTGGGCTCGCTGCGCGAGCGGATGTGGACCCGGGGCCGGGTGGTCGCCACCGTCCGTGCGGGCAAGGAGCAGGAAGGCGCCAAGTTCGCCGACTACTTCGACTTCGCCGAGCCGTACACCAAGCTCCCCTCGCACCGGATCCTGGCGATGCTGCGCGGCGAGAAGGAGGAGGTGCTGGACCTCGAACTCTCCCCCCACGACGGCGAGGAGGCCGGTGACCTCCCCGGCGCGAGCGACTACGAGCAGCGGATCGCCGCCCGCTTCGGCATCGCCGACCACGGCCGTCCGGCCGACAAGTGGCTCGGCGACACCGTCCGCTGGGCCTGGCGCACCCGCATCCTGGTGCGGCTCGGCATCGACCTGCGCGGCCGGCTCCGTCAGGAGGCCGAGGACGAGGCGGTGCGCGTCTTCGCCGCCAACCTGCGCGACCTGCTGCTCGCCGCACCGGCGGGCACCCGCGCCACGATGGGCCTGGACCCGGGGTTCCGGACGGGCGTGAAGGTCGCGATCGTGGACGCCACCGGGAAGGTCGTCGCGTACGACACGATCTACCCGCACCAGCCCGCCAACAAGTGGGACGCCGCGCTGGCCACCCTGGCGGCGCTGGCGAAGAAGCACGGCGTTGACCTGGTCGCGATCGGCAACGGCACCGCCTCCCGCGAGACGGACAAGCTCGCCGAGGACCTCATCAAGCGCCACCCGGAGCTGAACCTCACCAAGGCGATGGTCAGCGAGGCCGGCGCCTCGGTCTACTCGGCCTCGGCGTTCGCGTCCCAGGAGCTGCCCGAGCTGGACGTGTCGATCCGCGGCGCGGTCTCCATCGCCCGCCGCCTCCAGGACCCGCTGGCCGAGCTGGTCAAGATCGATCCCAAGTCGATCGGGGTCGGCCAGTACCAGCACGACCTCAGCGAGGTGAAGCTGTCCCGCTCGCTGGACGCGGTGGTCGAGGACTGCGTCAACGCGGTCGGGGTGGACGTCAACACCGCCTCCGCGCCGCTGCTCACCCGGGTCTCCGGGATCACCGGCACGCTCGCGGACAACATCGTCGCGCACCGCGACGCCAACGGCCCGTTCCGGACCCGCAAGGCGCTCAAGGACGTCGCCCGGCTCGGTCCGAAGGCGTTCGAGCAGTGCGCGGGCTTCCTGCGGATCCCGGACGGCGACGACCCGCTGGACGCCTCCGGGGTCCACCCGGAGGCGTACCCGGTCGTGCGCCGGATCCTCGCCGGCACCGGCGGTCAGCTGCGCGAGCTGATCGGCAACAGCACCGCGCTGCGGGGCCTGCGGCCGGGGGACTTCGCCGACGAGACCTTCGGCATCCCGACCGTGACCGACATCCTCGGCGAGCTGGACAAGCCGGGCCGCGACCCGCGCCCGGCCTTCCGCACGGCCACCTTCAAGGAAGGCGTCGACAAGATCGGCGACCTGGAGGTCGGCATGGTGCTGGAGGGCGTGGTCACCAATGTGGCGGCCTTCGGGGCCTTCGTCGACGTGGGCGTGCACCAGGACGGGCTGGTGCACGTCTCGGCGCTGTCGAAGAACTTCGTCAAGGACCCGCGCGAGGTGGTCAAGCCGGGTGACATCGTCACCGTGCGGGTGACCGCGGTGGACGTGCCGCGCAAGCGGATCGGGCTGACGCTGCGCCTCGACGACGAGGTCGGCCGGGAGCGCGGGGGCGACCGCGGTGACCGGGGTGACCGGGGCGGCGACCGCGGCGGCCGGCAGGCGCGTCCGCCGCGCCAGGACCGACGGGGCTCGGGCGGTGGCTCGGGTATGGGCTCCGGCGGCTCCGGTTCGGGCGGCCAGGCCCCGCTGGGCAGCGGGGCGATGGCGGACGCGTTGCGCCGGGCCGGTCTGGCGGGCGGGTCCGGCTCCGAGGGCGGCCGCCGCTCCGGGCGCCGCTGAGGCAGCCGCCCCTGCTGGGGTCGCCGGGGCCCGGTTCCGCCGTTCGGACGTGACGCGGGCGGCGGGGCGGGGGGGGGGGGGGGCACCCCCCCCCCCCCCCCCGGGGGGCCCGCCGCACGCCCGACCCCCCCCCCAGCGGGCAACACACTGACCCCGACGTATTCCTGGG
>NZ_JBVHHE010000023.1:4896-107766 GCF_055561235.1 Kitasatospora sp. NPDC022856
GCGGGGGGGGGGGGGGGGGGGGGGCGGGGGGGGGGGGGGGGGGGGGGGGGGGGGGGGGGGGGGGGGGGGCCCCCCCCCCCCCCCCCCCCCCCGCCCCGGTCGGTCCCGGCTCAGGCCGGTCCCCGCTCAGGCCGGTCAACGCTCAGGCCAGGAGCTTCTCCTTGGCCCGCTGGTACTCGACCTCGGTGATCGCACCGCCGGCCTTGAGGTCGGCGAGCTTGGCGAGGTCGTCGACGTGGCTGCGCCCGCCGGCCGCGGCGGCGCTCGCGGTGGAACCCGTCGAGCCCGTGGCACCCGGGGCACCCGCGCCCGGCGGACCGCTCCCGGGCGCCTCGGCGGCTGCCTCCCGGATGTACGCCTTGAACGCGGCCTCGTTCTGCCGGGCCTCGGCCACGTCCCGCTTGCTCATCGACGTGCCACGGGCGATCACGTAGACGAGGACGCCGATCAGGGGCAGCAGGATCACCAGGATCAGCCAGCCGGCCCGGCCCCAACCGCTGAGGTCCTGGCTGCGGAAGATGTCCGTGATGATCTTGAACAGCAGGAAGAACCAGAGGATCCAGAGGAACAGCTCGAACATCGTCCAGAAGATGTTGAGCAGCGGGTAGTTGTCCATGGCGCTCCCGTCGGTGACGACCCAGGTCAAACGAGTCATATCACCGCATGAAGGGCATGGTGCCGCTGTGATCGGCCATCCCAGTGATCTTCGGTGCCACCGGGTGTGGGCCCGGCCCGGGCCCCGGCCGCGCCCGTGCCCCCGGCCCGTGCCCCGGCTCGCCCCGGCCGCCGCCCCGCTTCGCTAGCCGGCGGCCGTCCGCCCGCGCAGCTCCACTGCCAGGCCGACCAGCTCGCCCCACCACGGCTCGTGGCTGCCGACCAGCAGCCGCTGCGCCTCGGCCGGCTCCACCGCACGGACCTCGACCACCTGCTCGCCGTCGTCCGGGTTGGTCGGGGTGGAGTCCACCGACACCTCCGCCCAGCCCCAGAGCCAGGCCTTCTCGGGGTGCGGCTGCCACGGCCGGTACGGCTCCGCGCTGTCCGTCACGCAGCGGTGGGCCCCCAGCCAGGACGGCTCGCCGAGCAGGCGCGCGCCGGCCTCCTCACGCAGCTCGCGGACCAGGCAGGACTCGATCGACTCGCCGCTCTCCCGCGTCCCGCCCGGCAGGAACCAGTGGTCGCGGTCGTCCCGGCAGAGCACCACCAGCCCGGCGGAGAAGCCCACCAGGTGGATGTTGGTGATGAGTTCGTCCGGTGGCAGCGCGAGGGAGAACTGCGCGTCGTACCGGCCCCAGGGCCAGTACTGCGGTGCGTGCAACGCGGGGAAGCGCGCGGCCAGTTCGGCCGCTCTGGCAGAGACGTCGGATCGGTCCGTGGTGTCGGTCATTCGGTGATCGTAGTCCCGGCCGGACGCAGCAGGGGGGTGGTCGCCTGGACGAGTGCGAGGTCGGCCACGTCGATCGCCCGGGGGCGGCGCGGGATGGTCGCCTCGATCGGGACGCCTGCCCAACTGCCGAGCGAGATCTCGGCGGTGATGCCCGGCCCGAAGCCCGCGATCAGGCCGTGGGTGCCGTCCGCGACCCCGCCCTCGTCGAAGAGCCGGGCGAGGGCGTCGAAGACGACCGCGCTGGCGATGTTCCCGCGCTCGGTGAGGGTGGCGCGGCTGAAGCGGAAGGCCGCGGGCTCCAGGTCGAGGTAGTGGCAGAGGTCGTCGAGGATCCGCGGGCCGCCGGCGTGCACGATGTAGAAGCCCAGGCCCGAGATGTCCCAGCTGTGTTCGGTGGCCAGCGTGCGCAGGGCGGGCGCGAGCATCTCCATGGTGCCGGGGACGCGTTTGTCGAGCTGGAAGTGGAAGCCGGTGTCCCTGACGCCGTAGGAGATCCAGTCCTCGGTGTGCGGGACGAGGTGCGAGCCGTTGCGCTCGACGCGCACGCCGGTGCCGCCTCGGCCGCGCATCACGGCGGCGGCGACGGCGTCCCCGAACAGGCCGTTGGAGAGCAGCGACCCGACGCCGAGGTCGGTCGGCTGGTAGCAGAGCGAGCAGAACTCGCAGGCCACGATGAGCACGTTGGCGCCGGGGTAGGCGCGGCAGAAGTCGTGCGCCCGGTTGACGGCGGCGCCGCCGGCCGCGCAGCCGAGCTGGGCGATCGGCACCTGGCGGGTGTCGGAGCGGAAGCCCATGGTGTTGATCAGCCAGGCGGTCAGCGACGGCATCATGAAGCCGGTGCAGGACACGTAGATGATCAGGTCGATCTCGCGGGCGGACAGGTCGGCGTTGGCCAGGGCGCGTTCGACCACCTCGGGGACCCTGCGCTTGGCCTCCCGCTCGTAGACCGCGTTGCGGCCGGTGAAGCCGGGGTGGCGCAGGGTCTTGTCGATGGGCTGGACCAGGTGCCTGGTCCGGACGCCGGTGTTCTCGATCAGACGCAGGGCGAGGCCGAGCTGTGGATGGTCGGCGTGCAGGCCGCGGGCCAGGTCGAGGGTCTGCTCCAGGGTGATGACGTGTTCGGGGACGGCGATGGCGGGTCGGCAGAGTGTTGCCATGGGTACGGATCTCCCCTGGAGGGCCTACGGGTGCGTCGGAGGGGCGCCGGGCCGGCGCGGCGGGGAGCTGGTCACCAGGCGACCGGCAGGGTCCGCGGATAGCGCCAGATCGAGCCCGTCCGCCAGTCCAGCTCGGCGGCCGGCACGGCGAGCCGCAGGTCGGGGAAGCGGCGCAGCAGGGTGCCGATGGCCACCTGGAGCTCCATCCGGGCGAGGTGGGCGCCCGCGCAGTGGTGCGTCCCGTAGCCGAAGGCCATGTGGTTGGCCGAGCCGCGGTCGAGGTCCAGCTCGTCGGGCCGCTCGAACATCTCCGGGTCGCGGTTGGCGGCCAGGTAGGAGACGTGGACGGCCTCGCCGGCCCTGATCCGCACGCCGCCGAGTTCGACGTCCTCGGTGGCGACCCGGGCGATGCCGACGCCCTGGCGGAACGGGATGAAGCGGAGCAGCTCCTCGATGGCGCGCGGCAGCAGCTCCGGCTGGGCGCGGAGCTTGCCGAGCTGCTCGGGGTGGGTGAGCAGGGTGTAGGTGATGTTGCTCAGCTGGTAGGTGCTGGTGTCGTGGCCGGTGACCAGCAGGACCATGGCCATCACGGCGAGCTCCTGGTCGTCCAGCAGCTCCTCCTCGTCCCGGGCGGTGGCCAGGGCGCTGATCAGGTCCTCGCCGGGGGAGCGGCGGCGGGCGGCGGTCAGCTCGGAGAAGTAGGCGCGCAGCGCGGCCTTGGCCCGGACCTGGCCGTCGCCGCTGCCGGGGCCCATCGACATCATCGCGACGGCGTGGCCGCGCAGCTCGGCGCGGTCCTCCTCGGGGATGTCGAGCAGCTCGCAGATGGTGACCATGGGGAGTCGGGAGGCGAGGTGGTGGACGAAGTCGGCGGGGGAGCCGTGCTCCGCCATCTCGTCCAGGAAGCCGTCGACCGTGCGCTGGGTCTTCGGCCGCAACTGCTCGACCTGCCGGTTGGTGAACCCCTTGGCGACCAGCCGGCGCAGCCGGTTGTGGGCCGGCGGGTCCATCAGGTTGATCGCCTCGACCTGGGCGATCGGGGCGGGCGTCATCCGGGGGAGGTCGCGGCCGATGCCGGCGGCGCGGCTGAACCGGCGGTCGGTGGTGACGACGCGGACGTCCTCGTAGCGGGTGGCCAGCCAGGCCTCGCCCTCGCCGTGCGGCAGCCGGATCCTGGCGACCGGGTCCTCGGTGAGCAGTCGCTTGAGGAGGGGGTCGAACTCCAGGCCTTCGGTGTGGTTGAAGGGGCAGTCCCACACGGGGGCGGAGGTAGTCACGGGCTTATCCCAATGGCCGGAGTTGGTGCCGCCCGACCGGGGGATCGTTCGGGCGCGGACGTGCTGATGTTCCCCCATGGAAAGGCAAAAATGTGGATAAGGAAGATAGTTCGCTCGATCGAGCGAGATAGATGATTGTCGTGCGATATACGGGAGTTGAGGGCGCACGGATGCCCGGGCGAGTGGGGCGCGCCCGGGCGGTCGGGCGCGCCCCGACCGGTCAGGCGCCGAAGTTGAGCGCGTACAGCGAGCGCGCGAGGTCCGGGGTCACGAAGTCCAGCGGGACGGTGCCGAGCACCGGGCGGGCGGGGCGGTCGAGGGCGCCCAGGTAGGAGCGGAGCTTCGGCGTGATCGCGTCCGCGGCCTGGCGCGGCCAGAGGCCCCAGCCGGAGCTGGAGGTGAAGGTGAGGAACAGGCGGCCCGGGTCGGCGGCGCGGGCGGCGTCCAGGTGGGCGGAGACCTCGGGCCACTTGCGGGAGTTGAGCTCGAAGATGGTGCCGATGTCGTAGTCGTCCTCGATGTCCGTCCGGGGCCCGCCCCAACGGAGGCCGGGCAGGCCGGAGTTGTCGGCCAGCAGGACCACCCGCCCGCGCACCTCGCCGAGCCGGGGGATCCGGTCCTCGCTCCAGAACAGGCCCGGCCAGCGCGCCTGGTAGCCGGCGAAGAGTGCGCCGAACTCGCTGTCGGAGACCGTGGAGTACTCCTGTTTGACCCGCATGACCAGGGTCTCGCCCGGGTGGGCGGCGAGGAAGGCCAGGCAGTGGTTGAGGACGTCGCCGAAGAAGATCTGCTGGAAGACCGGGCCGTGGTGGATCGCGAGCACGCCGTCGATCGCGCGGCAGCGGATGTCCAGGAAGCGCACGCCGGCCGCGAACTGGTCGGGCAGGGCGAGTGTCTGGGTCTGTGTCAGCGGGCCGCCGTACAGCGCGCAGCTGTCGTGCGTGCCGGGGAGGGTGAGCCGGGAGAGCGGGGCTCCGCCGTCGACGGCGCCCAGCCAGTCGGCTCCCGCCGGAACGGCGAGCGCGCCGGCCCGGGGCGTGGCCGCCCCGAGGCCGGCGGCGGTGAGGGCGCCCAGCAGGGCGGTTCGGGTGAAGGTGCGCCGGCTGATCGGCGCGTGCGAGGTCACGGGCACGGTCTGGTACCCCCGTCGGGTGTGGTGGCCGGATCACGACAATGGCATGTCCATTGTGGAGAGATCGGCCCGCCCTGCCCAGCCCCGCGACGGCGCGCGGTCGCACCTCCGCCCGTCGGCGGCGGGCGAGTTGTCGCGCGGGCGGGTGAGGTCCGGCGGCCGGACCAGGGTCGGACCAGGGTCGGACCAGGGCCGGACCAGGGACGGACCGGGACCGGACCAGGCCCACGGCCCGCCGGGGAGGCCGGACGCGGACCGGCCTGCCCGCCGCGGTGCCGCCCCCGGGCGGTGGTGAGGACTGTAGCGGCTGCGCCCGACAAGTGAGATCGCATTATTCGTAGGATGAGACCTTGATCGCGGCGGATGTGCTGCGAGCCCGCGGCGCGGTGCGCGGCGGGATCGAGGCGGTTGCGCGTCGCGGCCTCGCGGCGGGCCGGCCGCCGGCCCGCGGTGTCCGCACCGCGGCCACGAAGGGAACGGGGAGAGCGGCACGATGGTGAGTCTCGGCGCGATAGCCGGCATCGCGATGGTGGAACTGGGGATGGTCCTGTCCCCCGGTCCGAACATGATCTACCTGGTGTCCCGCTCGGTCGCCCAGGGCCGGCGGGCCGGGCTGACCTCGCTGGCGGGCGTCTTCGTCGGCTTCCTGGTCTACCTGGTCGCGGCGACGGCCGGGATCGCGGCGGTGTTCGCGCTGGTGCCGGAGGTCTATCTGGCGCTCAAGCTGGCGGGCGCGGGCTACCTGCTCTTGCTGGCCTGGAAGGCCGTCCGGCCGGGCGGCACTTCGGCGTTCGCGCCGAAGGAAATGGCGGCCGACCGGCCCGCCCGGCTGTTCGGCATGGGCCTGCTGACCTGCCTGCTGAACCCGAAGATCGCGATCCTGTACGTCTCGCTGCTGCCGCAGTTCGTCGATCCGGACCGCGGCCACGTCGCGGTGCAGAGCCTGCTGCTGGGCCTGACGCAGATCGCGGTCGGCGTGGCCGGCAACGCGGTCTTCGTGCTGATGGCGGGCTCGGTGTCGGCCTTCTTCGCGCGCCGCCCGACCTGGCAGCGGGTCCACCGGTACCTGATGGGAACGGCGCTGGCCGGCTTCGCGGTGCGGCTCGTGGCGGACCGCTCGAACGCGGCGGTGGCGGCGCCCTGAGCCGCCGTCGGCGGTCACGGGCCCCGCGGGGCCGGCGACCGCCGACGGGGACCGCCCCGCTCAGCCCGCGTACTGGGCGAAGATCTTCGCGAACTCGTACGGCTGCTGGGCGATGTTGGTGCACTTGTAGAGCGCGCCGGTGCAGGCGTTGGCGTCCCGGGTGGCGTCCCAGAAGGCCAGCTCGCCGAGGTGGTGCTGCTGGGCGAAGGCGACCAGCTGCCGGGCGTCCGCCTGGTTGTAGACCTGGTGGTCGTCGTTCTCCCCGAGCATCGGGGTGATGCCGACCGCGGCCCAGAGCTGGGCGTCGCTCTTCGCCGGGTAGAGCGACTTGAGCTGGCCGTAGAGGCCCTGGGCCGCCTGGACGGCCGCGTCGCCGTAGTCGGCGCCGGTGCGGTAGTAGTCCATCGCCATCGCGTTCACCAGGTCGACGGCCACGCCCGCGTCCCGGGCCGAGCGGACGATGGCGACGCCCTCGGCGGTGAGCCCCTCGGGCAGCACCGGCAGGGTGAACGACACCTTCAGGCCGGGGTTGGCTTTCTGCAGCTTGGCCAGCGCGGCGGAGCGGCGCTCGTTGGCGACGGTGTCGGCGATCGCGGCGCCCTCGATGTCGAAGTCGACGTAGCGCAGGTCGTAGGCCTTGACCACGGCGTCGTACTCGGCGAACAGCGAGTCCACCGAGGCGCAGGCGGCGGCGAGTTCGGTGCCGCTGGCGCCGCCGAAGGACACCTTCACGTCGCCGCCGGCCGAGCGCAGCGCGTCCACCTGGTCCTTGGCCCAGCCGGTGCGCGGGTCGTAGGCGTTGAACCAGCTGGCCTTGCAGCCGACGCCGGTCACGAAGCCCATGGTGAAGGACTTCAGATTGCCGGCCTGGGCCATCGCGGGCATCGACGGGGTCGGCCAGGCGCCCATGTCGATGTACGGGGCCACCGGGACGGCGGTGGGCGGCGGCGGGGTGGTGGGCGTTCCGGTGCCGGTGGGCGTGGGCGTGGGGGTCGGCGTCGGGGTGGCCGAAGTCGGCGGCGGGGTGGTCGGGTTGCCGCCCGGACCGGTGAGCGCGACGTCGTCGGCGAGGTAGCCGCCCTGCCCGTACCAGCCGTGCAGGTAGACCGTCACGCTGCTGGTGGCCGGGCCGGTGGTGAAGGTGGTGGAGAGCTGCTGCCAGGCGGGGCCGCCGGGGGTCCAGACCGCCGGGTCGGTGACCCCGCTGCCGGTCGCGCCGAGGTAGACGTACTGGCCCTGGACCCAGGCGCTCAGCGTGTACGTGGTGTTGGGACGAACGGCGACGCTCTGGCCGCACTGCGCGGTGTCGCTGCTGCTCACGCCGCCCCTCAGCGCGTACGAGCCGCTGTGCGCGCCGGTGCCGACGACGCTGCCGGTGGTGGCCGAACAGCTCCAGGGGCTCGCCGAGCCGCTCTCGAACCCGGCGTTGCCGAGCAGGTTGCCGTCGGCCGCGCCGGCGCTCCCGGCGAGCGAGGCGAGCCCGCCGCCGGCCAGCACGGTGGCGGCGGCGAGACCGAGCAGCTTGACCCGGACGGCGGGGCGGCGGTGCCGGGCGGGGGCGTCGGGCGCGTGGGTGTCGTGGGGCGCGCGTGGCATGGGGGTGCCTCTCGGGACGGTGCGCCCGCCGCCCGCCACGCGAGGGGGAGCGCGGGCGGGCGGCGGGTGCGGTGGGGGCGTGGTCCGGTGCGGGGAGGTGCGCGGTGCAGCTTCAAACTGGACTAGACCAGCTGTGCACGTCAAGCACCTTCGGCACATCAGAGGCGGTTGCCTGGAAGGTTTTAGGAACGGTTTAAGGCAGCGCCCGCTCCCGGGGCGCGGCCGTGGGCGCCCGGGCGGGCCGCGCGGTCAGCAGGTGGGGCAGGCCCGGCACTCCCGGACCTGGACGTCGTCCACCACCGGGCCGTAGGCGCCGCTGCCGGTGGTGCTGGCGAAGGCCAGTGTGGTGGAGGCGCTGGTGGCCACGAAGGTGAACTGGCGGCCCACGTACCCCATGGCGGCCCGCGACCTGCCGGTGGTGTCGAAGGAGAAGTCCTGGAAGTCCTGGCCGTCGACGAGGGCCCGGCCGGTCTTGACGGCCGGTCCGCCCTCGGGGTTCCCCGCCAGCGCGTACGTCACCGAGTAGGTGGCGCCCGGCGTGGTGGCGAAGGTCTGGGCCACGGTGCCCTGGGAGGAGCCGTTCAGGTCGACGGACTGGTCGCCCTCGGCGGCCTGCCAGAAGCCGGCGCCGATCAGGTCCACGCTGCCGCCGGTGACGCGCCACGGGCCGACGGACTGTCCGGCCGAGAGGCCGAGGAAGGAGTTCGCCGCCACCTTCGGGGTCTCGAAGCTGCCGTCGTCGAAGCGGCTGAGGGCCCGGCTCTGGGCCCCCGCGCGGTCGGCGGTGCCGGCGGCCCGGGCGGGAACCGCCCAGGTGGTGACGCCGCCGACGAGCAGCGCGAGGGTGACGGCGGCGGTACGGGTGCGCGGGAACGACATGGGGACCTCCCGGACGGACGTGGCGCCGGAACCCGGAGCGGGTCCGGCAGCGCTCATCGTCGGAGCCGCCGGCCGCGCGGGGCCAGGCCGGGGCGCGGGCGCCTCGTGGTGCGGGGCGGCACCCGTGAGCTCTCGCGCGCCGGTTTGGCGGGCGGTCGGCCGCCGCGGACCGGCCCCGGGCCGTCCGCCCCCGGGGCCGGGCGGGCGTGGCGCCGCGCGGCGGCGGCCCGGGGGAGGCGCCTCGGTCCGGTCCGGCCGTTGCACACGATCCATCCGCGCGCCCCGGCCGCGCTTCGTACGCTCCCCGTCCTGGCGCGCGGCCGGGGCCGGGGGTGGCTTCGTCCACCCTGTGGAAAGGTGCCCGGCGTGGTCGGCCGCGCCCCTATCGTGACCGGATGATCAAGGACTTGCGCATCTGCTTCATCGGGGACTCCTTCACCCAGGGCGTCGGTGACCCGGAGTACCGCGGCTGGGTCGGCCGGGTGCTCCAGGAGACCGGCCGGGCGGCGCCCGCCGAGCTCACCGCCTTCAACCTGGGCGTCCGGCGCAACACCTCCTCGGACGTGCTGCGCCGGATCTGGGCGGAGCTCGACGCACGGACCCTGCCGGGCGCGGACAACCGGCTGGTGGTCTCGGTCGGCAGCAACGACGCCACGCCGCAGGACGGCGGACCCCGGGTGGCGCCGGCCCGCTGCCTGGCCAACCTGACCGCGATCCTGGACGGCGCCCGCGAGCGCGGCCTCGGCGTGCTGGTGGTCGGGCCGCCGCCGGTGATGTGCTGGGGCCGGGACCACCTGGAGCCGCTGCTGGACCTCGCCGGGCGGATCGCCGGGCTCTGCGCCGAGCGCGGTGTGCCGTTCGTCGACGTGACGGCCGCGCTCGCCGCGGACCGGGTCTGGGCGGCGGAGGCGGCGGCGGGCGATGGCGCGCACCCGGGTGCCGGCGGCTACCGCTTCCTCGCCGCTCTCGTGCTGTCCGGCGGCTGGCGGGACTTCGTGCGAGGCGCGCGGGCTTGACCTTGAGCGCACTCCAAGGGAGAGGCTGGTGCCGTTGATCCACGACACGAAGGAGCACCGGAAGATGCGTACCACCACGCTTGGTCAGCAGGGTCCCGAGGTCGGAGTGGTCGGTCTCGGCTGCATGGGCATGACCTGGGCCTACGACCTGCGCAACCGTGACGACGACACCTCGGCCCGGGTGATCCGCGAGGCGCTGGACCTCGGCGTCACGCTGATCGACACCGCCGACATCTACGGCCCGTACAGCAACGAGGAGGTGGTCGGCGCCGCCCTGGCCGGCCCGTACCGGGAGCGCGCGGTGCTGGCCACCAAGGTCGGCCTGGTGCCGGGCACCGGCGACCGGCGGGTGGACAACGACGGTCGGCCCGAGCACGTGCGGCGCGCGATCGACGAGAGCCTGCGCCGTCTGGGCACCGACCACGTCGACCTCTACCAGCTGCACCGGGTCGACCCGGAGGTGCCGATCGAGGAGACCTGGGGCGCGCTCGCCGAGGCCGTCGCGGCCGGCAAGGCGCTCCGGATCGGGCTCTCCGAGGTCACCGTCGAGGAGATCAAGCGGGCCCAGGCGGTGCACCCGGTGGCGTCCGTGCAGTCCGAGCTGTCGCTGTGGACCAGGGACGCGCTGGCCGAGGTGCTGCCGTACACCGAGGCCGAGGGCATCGCCTTCCTGCCGTTCTCGCCGCTCGGCCGGGGCTTCCTGACCGGCAGCATCTCCTCCCTGGACGAGCTGCCGGCGGACGACTTCCGCCGCTCGCTCCCGCGCTTCCAGCAGGACGCGCTGGCGGCCAACCTGGCCCTGGTGGCGAAGGTGAAGGAGGTCGCCGACCGGGTCGGCGCGACGCCCGCGCAGGTCGCGCTGGCCTGGGTGCTGGCGCAGGGCCGGTACGTCCTCCCGATCCCGGGCACCAAGACGCCGCGCTACCTGGTGGACAACGCCGGGGCGGCCGACCTGGTGCTCTCGGCGGCCGACCTCGCCGAGCTGGACGCGCTGCCGGCGCCGACCGGCGGGCGCTACTGACCGGGTGACGGGCCGGTCTTCCGGAGCCGGGCTTCCTGGCCGGTCTTCCGGGCCGGGCTCCCGGACCGGCGGCACAGGGTGCGGGGCCGGGCCGGCCGGCCCCGCGCTCAGCGCTCCTTGACCCAGACCAGCTGCCGGCCCGTCTCACCGGGCGCCCGGACCGCCGCGTCGGCGATCCGGGCCAGCCGGAAGCCGAGCTTGCGCGGCACGGCCGCACTGGCGGTGTTGGCCTGGTCGCAGTGGATCTCCACCCGCCGGACGCCGGGCAGCGCGAGCGCGGCGGCGCTCAGAGCCCCGGCGGCGGCGGTGGCGATGCCCCGGCCGCCGTGCTTCGAGCCCACCCAGTAGCCGATCTCCAGCGCCCCCGGCCCGATCCGGCCGTGCAGGCCGAACGAGCCGATGACGCTGCCGGGTTCGGCGTCCAGGCCGACCAGGTAGATGAAGTCGGTGCCCGCGTCCCAGGCGGCCGCGCCGGCCGCGGTCAGCTCGGTGGTCTGCGCCAGCGTGGGGGCCGCGGCGGCCCACTCCAGCCAGGGCCGCAGATGCTCCAGATCGGTCCGGACGGCGGCGTTCAGCGCGCGCGCGTACGCGGCCGAGCGGCGGTGCAGGGAGATCCCGCCGGCCAGCCGCAGCAGTTCCGGCGGCCGGCCGGTGGAGATCTCGCCCGGGGCCGGTCGGCGCCGTCCGGTGCCGGATCCGGTGGCGGGGGCGGTGGCAGGGCCGGGTACGTCCTCGCAGGGTGGTGGCGTGACGTGTGTCATGACAGCGATTATGGGCGGGCCCCGGAGCGCCGGCCACCGCCGAACCGCGGGGGAGCCGGCGCCGCCCCCGGGCGCGTCAGAGGCGTGTCAGCACGTCGTCGAGCTCCTTGCGCCGCAGGTCGGGGACGCGCGCCCCCTCCGCCGGGTAGCCCACCGGGATGACGTAGGCGGCCCGCTCCTCGGCCGGCCGTTCGCACACCTCGTTGAGGAACTTCATCGGGCTCGGGGTGTGGGTGAGCGTGGCCAGGCCCGCCTGGTGCAGGGTGGCGAGCAGCAGTCCGACGGCGATGCCGACGGACTCCTTGGTGTAGTAGGGGCGCGGCGACCGCGGGCCCTTGTGCACCTCGAAGACGACGATCACGGCGGGCGCGTCCTCCAGGAACGGCTTCCGCCAGTCGGTGCCGATCGGGGCCAGCGCGGCCAGCCACTCCTCGGAGGCCCGGTGCGCGTAGAACTCGCGCTCCTCGGCCTCGGCGGCCTCGCGCAGCCGCCGCTTGCGCTCCGGATCGGTGATCACCACGAACCGCCAGGGCTGGACGTGCGCGCCGCTGGGCGCGGTGTTCGCGGTGCGGATCGCCCATTCGACGACGCCGTCCGGGATCGGGCGGGTCGCGTAGTCGCGGACGGTCCGGCGCCGCGCCATCACGTCGTGGAAGGACCTGCTGCGTGCCTCTGCCTCGTGGGCGGGCACCGTCATCGGGCTCAGCGGGACGGTCGGGTAGGCGGGCGTCCCTGCCACTGCACTGTCAACCATGGCCGACAGCACAGCACATGACGGGCGGTCCGGGAAGAGTCCCGGACCGCCCGATCGTACAAATGGACCAGACCACTCAGCTCTCGTGGACGCGCCCGCCGCGGACCTCGATCCGCCGGTTGACCTGCACCGTGTCCAGCATCCGCCGGTCGTGGGTGACCAGCAGCAGCGTGCCGGTGTACGAGGCCAGCGCGGACTCCAACTGCTCGATGGCGACCAGGTCCAGGTGGTTGGTGGGCTCGTCCAGCACCAGCAGGTTCACGCCGCGGGCCTGGAGCAGCGCCAGGGCCGCCCGGGTGCGCTCGCCGGGGGAGAGGGTGTCGGCCGGCCGCAGCACGTGCGCCGCCTTCAGGCCGAACTTGGCCAGCAGGGTGCGCACCTCCTCCGGGCTCAACTCCGGTACGGCGGCGGCGAACGCGTCCGAGAGCGGCTCCCCGCCCAGGAACAGGCCGCGGGCCTGGTCCACCTCGCCGACGACCACGCCCGAGCCCAGCGCGGCGTCGCCGCCGTCGAGTTCGAGCCGGCCGAGCAGCGCGGCCAGCAGGGTGGACTTGCCCGCGCCGTTGGCGCCGGTGATCGCGACCCGGTCGGCCCAGTCGATCTGCAGGTCCACCGGTCCCAGGGCGAAGTCGCCGCGCCGGACGGTGGCCCCCCGCAGGGTGGCGACCACGGCGCCGGAGCGCGGCGCGGTGGCGATCTCCATCCGCAGCTCCCACTCCTTGCGGGGCTCCTCGACCACGTCGAGCCGCTCGATCATCCGCTGGGTCTGCCGGGCCTTGGAGGCCTGCTTCTCGGTCGACTCGGTCCGCATCGCGCGGCCCATCTTGTCGTTGTCGCCGGCCTTGCGGCGCGCGTTGCGCACCCCGTGCTCCATCCAGCCGCGCTGCATCCGCGCCCGGGCCTCCAGGCCGGCCTTGGTGTCGGCGTACTCGTCGTACTCCTCGCGGGCGTGCCGGCGGGCCACCGCGCGCTCCTCCAGGTACGCCTCGTAGCCGCCGCCGTACAGGTTGACCTGCTGCTGGGCGAGGTCCAGCTCCAGCACCCGGGTGACCGTCCGGGCCAGGAACTCGCGGTCGTGGCTGATCACCACGGTGCCCGCGCGCAGGCCCTTGACGAAGGACTCCAGGCGCTCCAGGCCGTCCAGGTCGAGGTCGTTGGTGGGCTCGTCGAGCAGGAAGACGTCGTAGCGGGAGAGCAGCAGCGAGGCGAGGCCGGCCCGGGCGGCCTGGCCGCCGGAGAGCGCGGTCATCGGCAGGTCCAGCGAGACCGTCAGCCCGAGCGAGCCGGCGACCTCCTCGGCCCGCTCCTCCAGGTCGGCGCCGCCGAGGTCCAGCCAGCGGTCCAGGCTGGCCGCGTAGTCGTCGTCGGCGCCGGGGCGGCTCTCGACCAGGCCCTCGGTGGCCAGGTCCAAGGCCGCCTGGGCGGCCGCCACGCCGGTGCGGCGGGCCAGGAAGTCCCGGACCGACTCGCCCTCGCGCCGCTCAGGCTCCTGCGGCAGGTGGCCGATGGTCGCGCCCGCCGGGCTGAGCCGCAGCGAGCCGCCCTCGGGGGTGTCCAGCCCGGCCAGCAGCCGCAGCAGCGTCGACTTGCCGGCGCCGTTCACGCCGACCAGCCCGATCACGTCACCGGGGGCGACGACCAGGTCCAGGCCGGAGAAGAGGGTGCGGTCGCCGTGGCCGGCGACGAGGTCCTTGACTACGAGTGTGGCGCTCATGATGTCTCCGATTCTAGGAGAGCGGGGGAGCGCGCCGGGGCCCGCGGCGGGAAAGGCCGCGGGCCCCGGGGCCGGACGTGCTGCCGGAGGTGACTCAGGTCACTTCGTCTTCTTGGAGATGTACTCCAGCGCGTGCTGGGCGACGTCGTCCAGGTAGGGGCCGGCCTCCCAGGTGTTGTCGTTGCCCCCGATGGAGGTGTCCGAGACCAGCACCTGCTTGCCGTCCTTGGTCGCGAACCAGCCGCCGCCGCTGTCGCCGCCGGTGCCGTTGCAGCCGATGGTCAGCATCGCCGGGCGGCTCGGGTCGATCGTGTGGCGGACCGGCTTGCCGCTGTCGCAGTGCTCCAGCTCCATGCCGTCGAAGGGCTTGCCGGCCGGGAAGCCGTAGCTGCTCACGGCGGAGATCTGGTCGCGCGGGGCGTTGAACCAGACCGGCACGGAGCCGCCGACGACCTCCTCCAGCGACCTCTTGCTGCCGTCCGGGTTGGCCACCCGGATGATGCCGAAGTCGTACTGGCTCCACGGGCCGCCGTACTCCGGGTCGGCCTCGTCAGCCCAGGTCGGGGAGACGATGCCGGCCACCGCGCCCCACTCGCCGTACGGCTCGGCCTGCGCCAGCGGCGCCTGCTTCCCGCCGCTCAGCACGCCGGTGCTGTTGAAGGCCGGGGCGAAGGTGATGTTGGTGTGCGACTTGCCGCCCTTGCCACCGTGCAGGCAGTGGCTGGCGGTCCACACCAGGTTGCTCTTGCCGGGGTTGGCCGGGTCGGAGATCACGGTGCCGGAGCAGACGTACTCCTGCGCGCCGTCCTGGAAGAACAGCTTGCCGTTCACGTGGAAGTTCTTCGCGTACGGGTGCGGGACGGGCTTCTCCTGGACGACCTTCGGCAGCGGGTCGTTGCCGTTGTCCGCCGGCGGCTGGGAGCCCGGCTTGCTCGGCGTCGCGCCGGTGGGCTGGGCCGTGGGCTGCGCCGCGGTCGGCTGGCCGCTGGGCTCCTTGGCCGGGCCGGGCTTGTACGGCTTGGCCTTGAGGATCTTCTGGAGGTCCCAGAAGCCCTGCACGGCCGGGGTGATCACGTTCTGCTGGGCCCACTTGTCCCAGTCCTCGAACTTCCACTTCTTCAGCTCGTCGAGGGTGGGCAGCTTGACCGGGGCGGCGCCCGGTGTGCCGGTGCCGGCCCCGGTGGTCGCGGCGGCGGTCGGCGCCGCGGTCTGGGCCCCGGTGGCGTCGCTGTTGTCCGGACCGCACGCGGTCGCGACCACCATCGTCAGCGTGACGACGGAGGCGCCCAGCGCAGCGCGCGTGGTCCGGGATATCGGTGACATGAGTTCAGTTCCCCCTGTGGATGCGTGCCATGCCGCCCGAGCCGCAGGCATGGCAGGTGAGGAGTCTGCCATGCGGGCGGCGGTGCCCCCCGCCCGAGGGTCGGACCGGGGCGGAGCTGTCACGGGATCGGCACGTGATCCGCACGGAATTAATCGCTTGCCGGGCCCCGGGAGCCTCCGTACCGTGGTTCGTGCCACCCGCCAGAACAGGAGAAGGCCGTTGCTCTACTGAGGTCCCGAGACACCGCCCCCCGCCGCCCCGCAGCCCTGCTGCCCGCGGTGTGTGCGTGTGCGAGTGCGCGACCTCAGTGGTGAGCCGGCCCGGCATCCCTCCGTCCGATCTTCGACGGTCCTCGCTGGCCGCCCGGCCCCGCCACGCTCCGGGCCCCTCCACGCGCCGCCTGCGGTGTCTCCCGTGTTGCTCCCCAGACCGTCTGCAACCACCCGGGAGGCCTCCCCATGGCATCGCCCAGTACCGCTGTCCTCTGCACCGACCTCGGCTTCGAGTGGCCCGACGGCACGACCGTGCTCGACGGCTTCCACCTCGCCGTCGGCCCCGGCCGGACGGGCCTGATCGGCCTCAACGGCGCGGGGAAGTCCACCCTGCTGCGCCTCGTCGCGGGCGAACTCACCCCCACCACCGGCGCCGTCAGGGTCGGCGGCGAGCTCGGCTACCTGCCGCAGGGCCTCACCCTCGACACCGGGCTGAGGGTCGACGAGGCGCTCGGCATCCGGGCCACCCGGGAGGCGCTGCACGCCATCGAGTCCGGCGACACCGACCAGCGCCACTTCGACGCCGTCGGCGACGACTGGGACGTCGAGGAGCGCGCCCGCGCCACCCTCGACCGGCTCGGTCTGGACCGGCTCGGCCTCGACCGCACCACCGGCGAACTCTCCGGCGGCGAGGCGGTGCTGCTGCGGCTGGCCGCCCTGCTGGTGCGCCGGCCGGACGTCCTGCTGCTCGACGAGCCGACCAACAACCTCGACCGGTCCGCCCGCGAGCGGCTCTACGAGACGGTGGCCGGCTGGAGCGGGGTGATGGTGATCGTCAGCCACGACCGCGAGCTGCTCCAGCACGTGGACCAGATCGCCGACCTCAGGGACGGCCAGGTCACCTGGTACGGCGGCAACTTCGCCGACTACGAGCGGACGGTCGCCGCGCAGCAGGAGACGGCGGAGCGGCTGCTGCGCAACGCCGAGGCCGATGTCCAGCGCCAGAAGCGGGACTTGGTCGACGCCCGTTCCAAGCTGGACCGCAGCGCCAGTTACGGCAGGAAGCGCTCGGTCACCCGCAACGACCCGCACATCTTCGCGGGCAAGCTGAAGCGCCAGGGCCAGGAGACCGCCGGGCGGCTCCAGGGCATGCACACCGAGCGACTGGAGGAGGCCAGACAGCGGCTCACCGCCGCCGAGGAGGCGGTCCGCGACGACGCCGAGATCCGGATCGACCTGCCCCGCACCGCCGTGCCGGCCGGGCGCACGGTGCTCACCCTGCAGAAGGTCCGGCTGCCGTACGGCACCACCGCCGACCTCGACCTGCGCGGACCCGAGCGGATCGCCCTGATCGGCCGCAACGGCGCCGGCAAGTCCACCCTGCTGCGCACCATCGCGGGTGAACTCGCCCCGCTGGCGGGGGAGATCACCACCCCGGTGCCGCTGCGCCACCTGCCGCAGCGGCTGGACGTGCTGGACGACGGGCTGAGCGTCGTGGGGAACGTCAAGCAGTTCGCCCCGGCCGCGGGGGACAACGCGATCCGGGCCAGGCTGGCCCGCTTCCTGTTCCGCGGCGGCCGGGCCGACCAGCTCGCCGCCACCCTCTCCGGCGGCGAGCGGTTCCGGGCCACGCTGGCCGCGCTGTTGCTGGCCGATCCGCCGCCGCAGCTGCTGCTGCTCGACGAGCCGACCAACAACCTCGACCTGGCCAGTGTCCGCCAGCTGACCCAGGCGCTCGCGTCCTACCAGGGGGCGCTGATCGTCGCCAGCCACGACCTGCCGTTCCTGCGCGGCCTCGGGATCACCCGCTGGCTGGAGCTGGACGGCGAACTGCGGCCGGTGGGCCCGCGGTAGCCGGCCGGCGCCGGGGCCCGGCCCAGCGGGTCGGGTCCCGATGGCGGGGTCGGCCCGGGCGGTCGGCGCCGGGGCCGCTCCAGGCCCCGGTTCAGGCTCTGGTGGGCCGGTTCAGGCCCCGGTGGGCTCGGTCGCGGGCCGCAGCTTGCGGGCGACCAGCGTGCCGAGCCGGTCCAGGCCGACCACCGTGGCCGCGAGGACGACGAACTCGACGGTCAGCAGCGCGATCTGGCCCCAGACGTAGCCGTAGCCCTTGGTCGTCGGGTCGAAGAAGAAGTACGGGTACGGCAGCGGGTAGTTGGAGAACAGCCCGTTGCGGGCGAGCACGATCGCCGCGTAGCCGAGCGGGAAGGCCAGCCAGAGCGGGATGTCGCGCCAGGCGGAGGCGTTGCGCGGCTTCAGCGTCAGCCAGTCGATGATCACCATCACCGGCGTCACGTAGTGCAGGAAGAAGGACGACCAGTGCTGCAGCTTGTCCGGCCCGTCGAAGAGCCCGGGCAGCGGGTTGGCGCCGTGCTCCAGCAGGATGTGCGAGACCAGCCCGGTGATCAGGATGTAGAGCGTGGCAGCCCCGCGCAGCCGGGGGGCGGGCGCGTCCACCCTGCCGCGCTTGACCATCCAGTAGACCGCGCCGATGAAGTAGCCGAGCACGATCACATTGCTCTGGATGGTGAAGTAGACCAGCGGGGCGGTCTGGAGGGTCAGGCCGAGGCCCGCCGAGAGCACGATGCCCATGCGCCACCAGAGCGCGGGGCTGGTCCGGACTGACATGCGGTCACCAGTTCGTTTCAGGCGATACGGGAGGTATCGGGTGGAAGAGGGGGGATCGACGCACTCTACTCGCTGGTAGGGCCGGGACGGAAGAAACGTCACCGCAGGTGGCAGGCCCCCGGCCCCCGGCCGCTCCCTCCCCCCCGGCCCCCGGCCGCTCCCTCGTCCCGCCGTCACCCCGGCAGGACGAAGCCCGACTCGTACGCGGCGATCACCGCCTGGGTGCGGTCGCGGGCGCCGAGCTTGGCCAGCACGCTGCCGACGTGCGTCTTGACCGTCTCCGGGCTGAGCACCAGCCGCCCGGCGATCTCGCCGTTGCTAAGCCCGGCGGCCATCAGCCGCAGGACCTGCCCCTCCCGCTCGGTGAGCCGCCCGATCGGCCCGTACCCCGACGCGGCCGCCGGCCGCCCCGCCGGCCGCTGGCGCAGCGCGAGTTCGCGCACGGCGGCCGGGTAGAGCAGCGAGTCCCCGCGCGCGACCAGCCGCACCGCCTGCACCATCTCCTCCGCGCTGGCCCGCTTCAGCAGGAACCCGGCGGCGCCGGCCCGCAGCGCGTCGTACACGTGGTCGTCGTGCTCGAAGGTGGTGACCACCAGGATCCGGGGCGGCTCGGCCATCCCGCCGACCAGCTGCTCGGTGGCCCTGATGCCGTCGATGCCGGGCATCCGGACGTCCATCAGCACCACGTCCGGACGCAGCTCGCGCACCAGCGGGACGACCGCGGCGCCGTCGGCCGCCTCGCCGACCACGGTGAGGTCCGGCTCCGCGTCGATCACCACCCGCAGGCCGGTCCGCACCAGCCGTTCGTCGTCCGCGATCACCACCCGGACGATTCCGGTCGGGTCGTTCATCGTGCTCCCTCCAGCGGTAGCCAGGCGGTCAGCCGCCAGGTCGTCCCGTCGTCCGTCGGACCGGCGGCGCAGCCGCCGCGCAGCACCGCCGTCCGCTCGCCGATCCCGCGCAGCCCCCGGCCGCCGCCGGGGCGGCTGGGCCGGGCCTCGCCCAGCGGACTGGTCAGTTCGATCTCCAGCCGGCCCGCCGCCAGGCCGACCCGGAGCCCGGCGGGCGCCGGCCCGGCGTGCCGCAGCACATTGGTCAGACCCTCCTGGACGATCCGGTAGGCCTCGCGGGAGACGGCGGCCGGCAGCCGGTGCAGCCCGGGGGCCAGCTCGGCGTCGACCTCGACGCCGGTGCGGGCGAGCTGGCGCAGCAGGTCGTCCAGCCCCGCCAGGGTCGGTCCGGCGGACTCCGCGTCCGCCCGGTCCTCCTCGCGGAGCAGCCCGAGCACCGCGTCCAGCTCGGCGACGGCCGCCCGCGCGGTATCGGCGATCGCCCTCAGTGCCTCGGCGGCGAAGTCCGGGTCGGTCCGCAGCACCCGGGCCGCCGCCGAGGCCTGGATGCCGACCGCGCCGAGCGCGTGGCCGACCGAGTCGTGCAGCTCGCGGGCGAGCCGGTTGCGCTGGGCGAGGACGGCGGCCCGCCGTTCGGCGGCGGCCAGCCGCTCCTCCGGGGCCGGGCCGAGCAGCACCGGCGCCCACCGGGCCAGCAGGGCGCCGCAGCCGGCGCTGGTGGCGAGGATCAGCAGCAGGAGCGCGAGGCCGAGCACCGGTCCGGGCAGCCAGGCCGGGAACCCGCGGTCCTGCCAGAAGCGCACCATGTCGTCCACCGCTGGCCCGCCGAGCGGAGTGATCACCAGCACCACCGCGAACGGCGTCCCGGCCAGCGTCATCCCGCTGACGATCCCGCCGAACAGCACGTGTAGCACGTACCAGGTGGCGCTCCGGCGCCTGGCGGCCCAGGACCTGGCCGGCCCGGCGGAGACCTCCTCGGCCCGCTCCGGCGCGCAGAGCGCCCGTGCCGCCGGCCCCCTCCAGCGACCGGACCGTCGGCACCAGGGCGGTGACGGCGGCCATCGGCAGCGAGAGGGCGAGCGCGGCGAAGTAGAGGAGGACCTGGACCACGGAGCCGTGCGCCGGGTCGAGCGCCCCGAGCAGGACGGTCGAGAGCATCCAGTACGGCATCAGCAGGGCGCCGCCGAGCACCAGGTGCACCCAGCGCAGCCGGGCCCGCCGGCCCAGCAGCGCACCGCCGATCCGCCGCGCGGTGCCGCCCGCGCCCACCCCCGTGATCACCCGGCCGACTCTACGTCAGCGGTCCCGGTGCCCGGGGGGGCCGGCACCGCCTGCCCGGCCAGGGCGACCCCGCCGGCGGAGATCGTTGTGGTCATGCCCCCCACCCTCCCGCGGACGGGAGCGCCGGTGCCTCCTCCCACCACACGATCCGCCTCCTTCGCCAGGGGGAGCCGGCCGGCCCGGGTGTCCTCCCCGGAGACCCGGGCCGGCCGGCCGCGGACGGGCTACGGGATGATCGGCTCGCAGCCGACCGCCTTGCCGCCGGCGACGAGGAACTGCCGCCAGAGGTCGGCGGTGTCGGGGAAGAGCCCGCTGCCGGCCGGCGGTGGCGTGCTCGTTCGCCTGGTAGGTGCGCTGGGTGGTGTCGAGGTTGTCGGCGGTGCCGGTCAGCTTGTCGTGCAGGGTCTTGCACTGCTGCAGCCAGCGCTCGGTCGAGCCGGTGAGGGCGCTGCCGAAGGAGAAGCCGCGGATCCTGGTGGCGGCGGTGGTCGCGTGCTCGGCGAGGTTGTTGCCACCCTTGCCGCTGGCGCTGTCGAGGTCGGTGGCGATCTGCCGGGCGATGCCGGCCGAGGCGTTGAGCTCGTGCGGCCGGTCCAGCCGGGTGGTGGGGGCGGACGGCGGCGGGCCGGGGGAGGGGTTCGGGGTGGGCCCGGCCGCGAACGGGGACGTGCCCGGTGCCGAGATCGGGATGACGGTGTCCGGCGACGGGTTGCGCGGTGCGCCGGGCGGGGAGGCCGGCTGGACCGGCCCGGTGGTGAACCCTGGGGAGGCCATGTGCGTCTGCTGCCAGGGCGACCGTACAGGCCCGCCCTGTAGGTGTACCGACGCACCCTCCGTCACCCCGGTTGCGCCCTCCGTGTCAGGGATTCGTCAGGGCTGTGTCGACGGGTGAAGGGTCTTGTTACCGGCGGGTCGCTTCCCTATCATCGCGAGTGTTACAGCTTTACTGTCAAACCCCGAGGGGGCGGTCGCCAGTGCGTGACCCGAGCAGTCCCGGCCCGCTGGCCGGGGTCCGGGTGGTCGAGCTCGCGGGGATCGGCCCCGGGCCGTTCGCGGGCATGCTGCTGGCCGACCTCGGGGCCGACGTGGTCCGGGTGGACCGGCCCGACCCCTCACCGCTCTCCCAGGACCCGGCCTACGACGTCACCAACCGCAACAAGCGCTCGGTGCTGGTCGACCTCAAGTCCCCCGGCGGGCCCGCGCAGGTGCTCGACCTGGTCGAACGCGCCCACCTGCTGATCGAGGGCTACCGCCCCGGAGTCGCCGAACGCCTCGGCGTCGGCCCCGAGGCCTGTCTCGCCCGCAACCCCGCCCTGGTCTACGGCCGGATGACCGGCTGGGGTCAGGACGGACCGCTGGCCGCCCGGGCCGGCCACGACATCGGGTACGCGGCGGTGGCCGGGGTGCTCGGCCTGATCGGATCGCCCGAGCAGCCGCCCGCCGTCCCCGCCAACCTGCTCGGCGACTACGCCGGCGGCTCGCTCTACCTGGTCGTCGGTCTGCTCGCGGCCCTCCACCACGCCGGTGCGACCGGCGCCGGCCAGGTCGTCGACGCCGCCATCGTGGACGGCGCCGCCCACCTCACCACCGTGCTCTGGGGGCTGCTCGCGGCCGGGCAGTGGCAGGACCGGCGCGGCGTGAACCTGCTCGACGGCGGTGCGCCCTGCTACGCCGTGTACCGGGCCAAGGACGGCGGCGACCTCGCCGTCGGCGCGCTGGAGCCGCGGTTCTACGCCGAGTTCGCCCGGCTGCTGGAGCTCGGTCCGGACGCCCCGGGCCAGTATGAGGTGGCCCGCTGGCCCGAACTGCGGGCGCGGATCTCGGCCCGCTTCGCCACCCGTACCCGCGCCGAGTGGGAGGCCGTCTTCGCCGGCTCCGACGCCTGTGTGGAGCCGGTCCTGACGATGCGTCAGGCTGCCTCGTACGGGCACCTGGTGGCCCGGGGGACGTACGTCGAGGCGGACGGCGTCACCCAGCCGGCGCCCGCGCCCCGGTTCTCCGCCACCCCCGGCACGCTGCGCCGCCCGCCGGCCCGGCCGGGCGCCGACACCGACGAGGTGGCCCGCGACTGGGGCGTGCCCGCCCTGCTGGCCCCGCCGGACTCACCTGCTGAGCCCGCTGAGCCGGCTGCCCCTGCTGTCCCTGCCGACCGGGCCGTCCCGGATTCCCCGGACGCCCCCGAGTCCCCGGATTCCCCGAATTCCCTGGGCTCCGAAGCCCGTTAAGGAGCTTGCCGTGGAACGCGACATCTACACCGAGGAGCACGAGGACTTCCGGGCGACCGTCCGGTCCTTCCTCGCCAAGGAGGTGCTGCCGCACTACGACCGCTGGGAGCGGGCCGGCATCGTGGACCGCTCCGCCTGGCTGGCCGCCGGCCGGCAGGGGCTGCTCGGGCTCGCCGTCCCCGAGGAGTACGGCGGCGGGGGCGCCGCCGACTTCCGCTACGCCGCCGTGCTCGCCGAGGAGTTCGCCCGGGCGGGCGCCTCCGGCCTGGCGCTCGGCCTGCACAACGACATCATCGGCCCGTACCTCACCTCGCTCGCCACCGACGAGCAGAAGCGCCGCTGGCTGCCGGGGTTCTGCAGCGGCGAGCTGATCACCGCCATCGCGATGACCGAACCCGGCACCGGCTCCGACCTCCAGGGCATCCGCACCCACGCCGTGGACCAGGGCGACCACTACCTGCTCAACGGTGCCAAGACCTTCATCTCCAACGGCATCCTGGCCGACCTGGTGGTCGTGGTCGCCAGGACCACCCCCGAGGGCGGTTCGCGCGGCCTGAGCCTGCTGGTGGTCGAGCGCGGGACGCCCGGCTTCGAGCGCGGCCGCAACCTCGACAAGATCGGCCAGAAGGCCCAGGACACCGCCGAGTTGTTCTTCGAGGACGTCCGCGTCCCCAAGGCGAACCTGCTCGGCGAGGAGCACCAGGGCTTCCTCTACCTGATGCGGAACCTCGCGCAGGAGCGGCTCACCATCGCGGCCGCCGCGATCGCCGGCGCCGAGTACCTGGTCGAGATCACCACCGAGTACGTGAAGCAGCGCGAGGCCTTCGGCCGGCCGCTCGCCAAGCTCCAGCACGTCCGGTTCGAGATCGCCGAGATGGCCACCGAGTGCGCGGTCACCCGGGCCTTCGTGGACCGCTGCATCACCGAGCACAACCGCTACGCGCTCACCCCGGCGGACGCCTCGATGGCCAAGTGGTGGGCCACCGAACTGCAGAAGCGCACGGCCGACCGCTGCCTCCAACTCCACGGCGGCTACGGGTACATGACCGAGTACCCGGTCGCCCGCGCGTTCACCGACGGCCGGATCCAGACCATCTACGGCGGGACCACCGAGATCATGAAGGAGATCGTCGGGCGCTCCCTGCTGGGCTGACCCCGGTCCCCGCCCCCCGCCCGCCCGGCGAAGCGCCCGCCAGACCGCGGAACTCCCGCCCCGGCCCCTCCCGAACCCTCCCACCCCCCCGCCCGGTCAGACCCCCGAAAGGCAATCCACCGTGACCACCGAAGCGTACGTCTACGACGCGATCCGCACCCCGCGCGGCCGGGGCAAGGCCAACGGCTCACTGCACGGCACCAAGCCGATCGACCTGGTCGTCGGCCTGATCCACGAACTGCGCCGCCGCTTCCCCGAGCTGGACCCGGCGGCGGTCGACGACATCGTGCTCGGTGTGGTCAGCCCGATCGGCGACCAGGGCTCCGACATCGCCCGGATCGCCGCCATCACCGCCGGCCTGCCCGACTCGGTGGCCGGCGTCCAGGAGAACCGCTTCTGCGCCTCCGGCCTGGAGGCGGTCAACCTGGCCGCCGCCAAGGTCCGTTCGGGCTGGGAGGACCTCATCCTGGCCGGCGGCGTCGAGTCGATGTCCCGGGTGAGGATGGGCTCCGACGGCGGTGCCTGGGCGATGGACCCGATGACCAACTACGAGAACCACTTCGTCCCGCAGGGCATCGGCGCCGACCTGATCGCCACCATCGAGGGCCTCTCCCGCACCGACGTGGACGCCTTCGCCGCCGAGTCGCAGGCCCGGGCCGCCAAGGCCCAGGCCGACGGCCTGTTCGACCGCTCGGTCGTCCCGGTCCGCGACCGCAACGGCCTGGTGGTGCTGGACCGCGACGAGTTCATCCGCCCCGGCACCACCGTGGAGACCCTGGCGGGCCTCAAGCCCTCCTTCGCCGGCATCGGCGAGGCCGGCGGCTTCGACGCGGTCGCCCTGCAGAAGTACCACTGGGTCGAGGCCATCGACCACGTGCACCACGCCGGCAACTCCTCCGGCATCGTGGACGGCGCGGCCCTGGTCGCGATCGGCAACCGCGGCATCGGCGAGCGGTACGGCCTGCGCCCGCGCGCCCGGATCGTCTCGGCCGCCGTCTCCGGCTCCGAGCCCACGATCATGCTCACCGGGCCGGCCCCCGCCACCCGCAAGGCGCTCGCCAAGGCCGGGCTGACCGCCGCCGACATCGACCTGGTCGAGATCAACGAGGCCTTCGCCGCCGTCGCCCTGCGCTTCGTCCGCGAGCTCGGCTTCCGCCCGGACCAGGTGAACGTCAACGGCGGCGCGATCGCCCTCGGCCACCCGCTCGGCGCCACCGGCGCGATGCTCCTCGGCACCCTGGTCGACGAGCTGGAGCGCCGCGAGCTGCGCTACGGCCTGGTCACCCTCTGCGTCGGCGGCGGGATGGGCATCGCCACCGTCGTCGAGCGCGTCTGAGCCTCCGGCGGCCCGCCGCCGCCCCTTCCCGTGGCGCGGTGCGCGCGGCACCCCCCTTGTCCCGGCCCTCACAGGAGACCCCAACCCCATGAGCGACACCACCACCATCCGCTGGGAGCAGGACCAGGACGGCGTGGTCACCCTCGTCCTCGACGATCCCACCCAGTCCGTGAACACCATGAACGAGGCCTTCACGGCCGACTTCGACGCCACCGTCGAGCGCCTCGCCGCCCTCGGCGACGACCTGCGCGGCGTCGTGGTCACCTCGGCGAAGAAGACCTTCTTCGCCGGTGGGGACCTCCGGATGCTGTCCGCCGCCCGCCCCGAGGACGCCGCCGCCGTCTTCGAGAAGTCGATGCGGATCAAGCGGGCGCTGCGCCGGCTGGAGACGCTCGGCAAGCCGGTGGTCGCCGCCCTCAACGGCAGCGCGCTCGGCGGCGGTCTGGAGATCGCCCTCGCCTGCCACCACCGGATCGCGCTGACCGCCCCGGCCAGCCGGATCGGCCTGCCCGAAGTCACCCTCGGCCTGCTGCCCGGTGGCGGCGGGGTCGTTCGCACGGTGCGGCTCTTCGGCATCACCGACGCCCTGCTGAAGGTGCTCCTGCAGGGCCGCCAGTACCGCCCGGAGCAGGCGCTCCAGCACGGCCTGGTCCACGAACTGGTGGACACCCCGGAGGAGTTGACCACCCGGGCGCGCGCCTGGATCGAGGCCAACCCGACCGCCGTCCAGCCCTGGGACGTCAAGGGGTACCGGATCCCCGGCGGCACCCCGGCCACCCCGGCGCTGGCCGCCGACCTGCCGGCCTTCCCGTCCAACCTGCGCAAGCAGCTGGCCGGCGCGCCCTACCCGGCGCCGCGCAACGTGCTGGCGGCGGCGGTCGAGGGCGCCCAGGTGGACGTCGACACCGCGATGGTGATCGAGGCCCGCTACTTCACCGAGCTGGCCTGCGGGCAGACCAGCAAGAACATGATCCAGGCGCTCTTCTTCGACATGCAGGCGGTCAACTCCGGCGCCGGCCGGCCGCAGGGCGTCGAGAAGCGGACGGTGCGCAGGGTCGCCGTGCTCGGCGCGGGCATGATGGGCGCCGGGATCGCCTACACCTGTGCCAAGGCCGGCATCGAGGTGCTGCTGAAGGACGTCAGCACCGAGGCCGCCGAGCGCGGGAAGGCGTACTCCGCCGGCCTGCTGGACAAGGCGGTGGCGCGCGGCCGGGCCACCGAGGCGCAGCGCGAGGAGCTGCTCGCCCGGATCACCCCCACCGCCGAGGCCGCCGACCTGGCCGGCTGCGACGCGGTGATCGAGGCGGTCTTCGAGAACCCCGAGCTCAAGCGGAAGGTGTTCCAGGAGATCGAGGGCGTGGTGGCGCCGGACGCGCTGCTCTGCTCCAACACCTCCACCCTGCCGATCGGCCTGCTCGCCGAGGGCGTCGGGCGCACCGCCGACTTCATCGGCCTGCACTTCTTCTCGCCGGTCGACAAGATGCGGCTGGTGGAGATCATCCGCGGTCCGCAGACCGGCGACGAGGCGCTCGCCCGCGCCTTCGACCTGGTCCGGCAGATCGACCGGACGCCGATCGTGGTCAACGACTCGCGCGGCTTCTTCACCTCCCGGGTGATCGGCCAGTTCATCAACGAGGGCGTGGCGATGGTCGGCGAGGGCGTCGACCCGGCCACCGTCGAGCAGGCCGCCGCCCAGGCGGGCTACCCCGCCAAGGTGCTCTCGCTGCTGGACGAGCTGACGCTGACGCTGCCGCGCAAGATCCGCGACGAGTACCGGCGCGCGGTCGAGGAGGCCGGCGGCAGCTGGACCGCCCACCCGGCGGACGCGGTGGTGGACCGGATGGTCGACGAGTTCGGCCGCCCCGGCCGCAGCGGCGGCGCCGGCTTCTACGAGTACGGCGAGGACGGCCGGCGCGGCAGGCTCTGGCCGGGCCTGCGCGAGCACTTCACCTCGGCCGAGGGCGCGGCCGGGAGCGCCGTCCCCTTCGAGGACCTCAAGGAGAGGATGCTCTTCAGCGAGGCGCTGGACTCGGTCCGCTGCCTGGAGGAGGGCGTGCTGACCTCGGTCGCCGACGCCAACGTGGGCTCCATCCTCGGCATCGGCTTCCCGGCCTGGACGGGCGGCGTCTTCCAGTACATCAACGGGTACGAGGGCGGCCCGGCGGGCTTCGCGGCCCGCGCCCGGGAACTCGCCGCCGCCTACGGCGAGCGGTTCGCGCCGCCGGCCCTGCTGGAGCGGGTCGCCGCCGAGGGCCGGACCTTCTCCGACTGACGGCCGGTCGGTCAGCCGGGCGGGGCGGCGTCCTCCACGGAGCGCGCCGCCTCGCCCAGCTCCTCCCGCAGCGACCGCTGGAACGCGGTCACCAGGGCCTGCGCCACCATCGGCTGGATGTGGTCGGTGAGTTCCTTCATCCGCTCCAGCTCGGCCGGCGCGGGCTCGCTCTCCCGGTACGGCTTCCAGACCGTCTCGCGGAACAGCCGCTGCAACTCGTGCGCCGTCGCCCGGCTGTGCTCCAGCACCACCGCGCGCGCGGCCAGCAGGGTCTCCAGCGGGATCGGCACGTCCAGGATCCGCACCCCGAGCGGCAGCAGCCCCGGGTCCACCCGGAACACCTCCGGGTCGGGCGTCCGCTCCAGCGCGCCCATCGCCGCGAGCCGTTCCAGCTGCGCGGGCGAGAGCGCCCGCCCGGCCCGCCGCTCCAACTGCCCGCGGCTCAGCTCCTCCGCCGTCTCCGGCGTCCAGGACGCCACCAGCGCCCGGTGGATGGCCAGGTCCAGCGGCGTGCTGTCCTGCGGCAGCCAGGCCAGGTAGCGCTCGATCGCCGCCAGCGTCAGGCCCTGCCGCTGCAGCTCCTCGATCAGCCCGAGCCGGTCCAGGTGCTCCGCCCCGTACCAGCCGACCCGGCGCGGTCCCAGCTCCGGCGGCGGCAGCAGCCCCTTCGTCCCGTAGAACCGCACCGTGCGCACGGTCACTCCCGCCCGCGCCGCCAGCTCGTCCACCGTCAGCCGGATCTCGACTCCCTCCCGCGCCCCCATCCGCCACCTCCGCCTCTGTTGCACCACCGCTGTGACAGCAGCAGTGTGACAGTGCCGGGCGACCCGGTCCACCGGCGGTGCCCGGTACGCCCCGGGCCCCGCCCGGCGCCGTCGGCGCGGGAGCGGGGCCCGGGGGCGGTGTCCGCCGGTGCGCCGGGTGGTCGGCGAGACCTGGGGTGGTGGGCGCGGGTGTAGCCCTGCCCCTCGTTGCGGCCGAACCCGCCGGGGGTCAGCGCGAGCCGGCGTCGGCGAGGTCGGGGTGGTGGCGGCGGGTGACCTCGGGGTGGGCGCGGGTGTAGCCCTTCCACTCGTTGAGGCCGAACTCGGCGAAGAGCGGGTTGCCCGGGTCCTGGGTGGCGCCCGGGGCGTGGTGCGCGAGGGGGAAGTCGAGCGGCTCGATGTGGGCGTCGAGGCGCGGGTTGTAGAAGAACGGGATGGAGAAGCGCTCGCGGGCGCCGGCCGGGCTGACCACGCGGTGGTTGGTGGCCTTGAGGTAGCCGTCGGTGGCGACCTCCAGCAGCTCGCCCAGGTTGACCACGAAGGCGCCCTCCATCGGCGGCACCTCCAGGAAGCTGCCGTCCGCGCGCTCGACCTGGAGGCCGCCGACGGTGTCCTGGAGCAGGAGGGTGATGAAGCCGTAGTCCTTGTGCGCGCCGACGCCCTGGCCGGCGCCGTCGGGCGCGGTGCCGGGGTAGCGGACCAGCTTCAGCCGCAGGTGCGGGTGGCCGGCGAAGGCGTAGTCGTAGAAGTCGGGGGCGGCGCCGATCGAGGCGAGGAGTTCGTGCAGCAGCCGCTGGGCGACCGCGCCGAGGCGGTCGATCCAGCCGAGCGCGGCGGTCCGCAGCTCGGGGAGCGCGGTGGGCCACTGGTTCGGGCCCTCCAGCCACCAGTACGGGGGCTCGCCCCGCTCCGGGACGTGCGGGGGCAGCTCGGCCCCGATGTCCAGCTGGTCCCGCCAGTCCTGGCTGCCGCCGGTGAGCTCGTGCCCGGTGCGGGTGTAACCGCGGAAGTGCGGGGAGTTGAGGTTGCTCACGGCGAGCCGGTCCGCCTCCGGCAGGGCGAAGAACGCCCGCATCGCGTCGATCAGGGCGGCCGTCTCGGCCGGGGTGACGCCGTGGCCGACGAGCTGGAAGAAGCCGACGCCGGTGGCCGCCTTCCGCAGGTCGTCGTGCAGGCGGAGCCGGTCGTCGGCGCTGCCGTCGGCGAGCGAGAGGTCGATCACCGGGAGGGCGTCCGCGGGGGCGGCGGAGGGGGTGCTGGAGGAGTGCTGCTGCGTCATGGGTGACATCCGCTGGGTCTCGTCCTGGCCTGTCCCGGTGATCGACCGGGGATGCCGGGGCCGCGCCTGGTGCGGCGGGTGCTCCGGGGGTCAGGAGGGGGGACGCGGCCGCCTGGGGCCGCGCATGAGGGTGGGAGGCGCGAGGTTCAGCTGGAGCGTCGACAGGACATGCTCGTCACGCGGAGCAGGTCCACGTGGCGACGACGAACGAGTATGAGCACCTCACCAGCCTAAATGACGGTCGCACCGCCGGGGGAGACCCCTGCACCGAGTTGATGGCGTGGCCCTGACAAGGCTGTCCCGGTGCTCGTGCCACCTGTCAGACCCGTGCCGCCCGGGCCGCCTCCCGGAGGGAGGCGAGCAGCTGGGCGAGGGCGGGCTGCCCCCAGGCGGTGGTGCGGACGGCGGCGTGCACGGCGCGGACCGGCTCCGGGGCGCGGAGCCTGCGGACGGTCACACCGGGGTGGCGCCGGGCGAGGCCCAGGAGCGGGACCAGGGCCACCCCGAGCCCGGCCGCGACGAAGCCCTGGGCGGTCGGGTAGTCCTCGCTGTCCACCGCGAAGCCGGGGCGGAACCCGGCCTCGGCGCAGGCGTCCAGGACGGTGTCGAGACAGGGGCCGGTCCGCTCGCTGCCGACCCAGGGCTCACCGGCCAGGTCGGCCAGGTCGAGGACGCGCCTCGCACCGAGCCGGTGGCCCCTCGGCAGGACGGCGCGGTACGGGTCGTCGAGCAGGGGGACGAGGCGCAGCCCGGGGTGCTCGCCCCCGTGCGGCCGGACCACCACCGCCACATCCGCCCGCCCCCGGAGGACGTCCTCCAGCGGGTCCTCGGGGTCGGTCATCCCCAGGTCGAGCCGCACCCCCGGGTGCTCGCGGCGGAAGGCCGCGACGGCGGGCGCCACCAGGGCGGCGCCCGCCGTGGCGAAGTAGCGGACCGTCAGGGAGCCGCTGCGCCCGGCCAGCAGATCGGCGAGCGCCGTGCCGGCCTCGGCCACCTGCCGTTCGATGACGGCGGCGTGCTCGGCGAGCAGCCGCCCGGCGGCGGTCGGCCGCACGCCGCGCCCGGCGCGTTCGAGCAGCGCCGTCCCGGTCTGCTTCTCCAGCGCCGCCACCTGCTGGCTCACGGCGGACGGCGTGTAGCCGAGCGCGGTGGCGGCCGCGCTCACCGAGCCGCCGGTGACCACCGCGCGCAGCACCTGTAGACGTCGCACATCGAGCATGTAGTCCAGCTTAAACGTGCTGAAGAACTTTTCACTTGTCCTGTCGGGTCCGGGCGGGCAGCGTTCCTTCCGGTGCTTCCGGTGCTTCCGGTGCTTCCGGTGCTTCCGGTGCTTCCGGTGCTTCCGGCGCCCGGCGCTCCCGGCCTCCCGGTCGGGAGGCCGACCGACGAAAGGCAGGTGTCCCGTGCTGCGGATGGCCGTGCTCGCCCTGCTCTGGGGATCGGGCTTCCTGTGGACCGAACTCGCGCTCCGGAACGGGCTGACCCCGCTGCAGATCACCGCGCTGCGCTCCGCCCTCGGGGCCGCGGTGCTGCTGCTCCTCGCCCGCTCCGCCCGGCAGCGGCTGCCGCGCGGCGCCGCGGTCTGGCTCCGGCTCGCCGTGGCCGCCCTGTTCTGCAACGTGCTGCCCTTCTTCCTGGCCGCCCTGGGCATGCGGACCGTCGGCTCGGGGCCCGCCGGGGTGCTCAACGCGACGACCCCGCTCTGGTCGCTGCTGATCGGCCTGGCGCTCGGGACGGAACGCGGGTGGCACCCGAGGCGCCTCGTGGGTCTGCTGCTCGGCTTCGCGGGGGTGCTGGTGATCTTCTCGCCGTGGCAGGGCGACGCGGGGCCGGCGCACCAGCACGGCGGCGCCCCCGGCTGGGGCGTGCTCGCCCTGCTGGGCGCGGCCGCGAGCTACGCGGTGGCGTTCACCTACATGGGCCGCGTGCTCACCGGCACCGGTACCGCCCCGCTCGCCCTCTCCGCCGCCCAGCTCACCGTGGCGGCCGGGCTCGGCTCGCTGGCGCTGCCGGCCGCCGCCGGTGCCACCGACGGGTTCAACGTCCGGGCGCTCGCGGCGGTGACCGTGCTCGGGGTGCTCTCCACCGGGCTCACCTTCCACCTCAACTACCGGCTCATCGCCACCGAGGGCGCCACCGCGGCCGCCACCGTCGGCTACCTGCTGCCGGTCGTCTCCACCGGGCTCGGCGCGCTCGTGCTCGACGAGCCGTTGAGCGCGAGGGGCGTCACGGGAATGGCCGTGGTGCTGGCCGGGGTCCTCCTGACCCGTCCGCGGCCGACCCGGGAACGGGCGGTCACGGCCGCCCCGGACGCCCGGGCGACCCCCGTGCCCGCTCTGCCCGCCGTGCCCGCCGTACCCGCCGGCCGGACGAACGGGCCGGGAGTGCCGGATCACTCTGGCGGACACCCGGCTTCCGCACCCTGTTCACCGCCACCGCGCTCACCCGGCTCGGCACCGGCCTCGGCCACGTCGCACTGCTCCTGACCGCCGTCACCGCCTACGGCGCGAGCGCCGGGCAGGTCAGGGCCGGGGTGGAGCCCGCGGCCCAAAAGACTTGACCTCAAGTCGGCTTGAAGGTCAATCATGGTCATCATGAACACGAACACCACGGCCGTCGAGGCCGATGCCCGGATCGGCGCCGAGGCCGACATCGCCGTTGAGACCGAGGCCGTCGGGCGGGTCGTCGCCGCCCTCCAGTACGCCCAGGTCAACGAACTCGTGGAGGAGTTCGTCAGCCTCTTCCGCGAGGACGCGATCTGGACCACCGGCCACGGCAAGCGCCTCACCGGGCGGGACGAGATCGCCGCGTTCACCCGCACGGTGCTCCCGGGCGCCTTCCTCGGCTCCGGGAACACCGCCGAGTACGAGGTGGTGCACGTCCTCTTCGTCCGCCCCGACGTGGCCGCGGTCAAGGTCCGCCAGCGCTACCTCACCCTCGCCGGCGAACAGGTCGGCGAGGAGGGCAGCCCGCTGTACGTGATGGCCAAGGAGGACGGGCGCTGGCTCCTGGCGGCCTGCCAGAACACCCTCGTCGTCCCCGAGTGAGGGCGCCGGTCCGGGGCGGAGCGGGTGCGGCGGGCGGTCAGCCCCCGGCCGGGTCCGTGCCCCCGGCCGGCCCGGTCGCGGCGGGCGGGAAGGGGCAGCCGCCCCGGGGAGCGGCGCCGTCCCCGGTGGCGCCGTCCTCGAAGGTGCCGAGCTCGGCGATCCGGTACCCGCCCGGGTAGCTGCGCACCTGCCGGCCGTCGCGGGCCAGGCGGGGGGAGCGGCGCGGCGGCAGGAGGCGGACGAGCCGCCCGCGCAGCCGCATGCCGGAGCGGACGGCGTACCGGAGCGCGGCCGGGGGCCGGGAGTACCCGAAGGCCTCGCGCAGCGGATCGTCGAGCAGGCAGATCGAGGACACCCGCATCGAGGGCCGCAGCGGGGCCGGGTACCAGGAGGCCATCAGGCCGAGGGTGGCGTCGGAGACCTCCCGGCCGCCCCGGTCGTGGCCGAAGTGGGCGCGCTCGTAGCCGTCCAGCAGCCGCTCGAACGCGTCGTACGTCTCCGGGATGTCGCTCAGGCCCATGTGGCGGCCCAGTTCGCGGTAGTAGTTGGTGGTGGCCCGCACCTCGTGCTCGGAGTACGGGCGCCAGCCGTAGTCGTCCAGCCAGCGCTTGGGCACCACGACGAAGGTGGCGAGCACGTACAGGAAGTCCTCGTTGGAGATGTCGTACCGGTGGTGCATCCGGTTCATCCGCCGGATCGCCTCCCGGCCCTGCTCCGAGGCGAAGCCGTGCTCGACCACGGCCTCCAGGATCAGCACGGTGTCGTCGTAGCGCTTCTGCGCGCGGCGGGTGAACTCGCCGGTCCGCGCGAGCAGTCGGCCGATGCTCGGGACGGCGTAGGTGCGGTAGAGCGCGAAGCTGAGCGACTGGGTGGTGTCCCACGGGAACTCGTACCAGCTGCTGATCCGGTAGATCTCGGTGAACTCGGTCTCCGGGTCCATCCGCTGAATGGTCTTCAGCCAGTCGTATCGCTGCACAGGCCAGACCCTAGGGTCCCGGTCAGGGACAGGTCAACGCGGCCCCGCCGCGCCGCCGGCCACTCCGTGGCGCGCGTTGGCCTACGCTTCCCGGGGGCGGCACGCCGGGTCGGCCGCCGGGGGAGGGGGGGACGGCATGCTCGAATGGCTTCTGGTGGTCCTGATTCCGGTCGGCCTCGTCGCCGTGGCCGGCCTCGCGTACTGGTGGTGGGCGAGAGCCGGCACCGAACGGCCCGTGGAGCACCACAGCTCCATGCCGAGCGAGTACCACGGCACGGACGGCGCGGGCTGAGCTCCGCTCGGGGAGTGGGGGTGTCAGGTGGGCTGGGCGGCCGTGCGGGCTGCTTGTTCGACTCGGGCGTGGTGCTCCTCCCACTGGGGGCGGTCGCCGGGGGCCATGTTCCCGTCCCCGTCGCGCAGGCCGGTGGTGCCGTCGAGCTGTTCCCGGACGATGTCCGCGTGGCCGGCGTGGCGTTGGATCTCCGCGATCATGTGGACGAGGACCCGGTGGAGCGTCAGTTCGCTCCGGTTGCCGAAGGGCACCCGGCCGACGGAGTCCAGCGGGAGTGACCCGATCGTCGCGTCCGCGTGGACCCATGCCGCGCGGTACCGGTCGACGATCTGCTCCCGGGTCTCCTCGGGGGTCGCCCAGAGGTCGGCGTTCGGCTCGGCGTCGCCCGTGATCCACAGGGGCGTTCCGGCGAACGGCCGCCCGAAGGTGGCTCCGAAGTAGAGGGTCTCGGCGCCGGTCGCGTGCTTGACCAGCCCCAGCAGGTTGGTGCCGGTCGGCGTCATCGGGCGGCGGATGTCGTACTCCGACAGGCCGTCGAGCTTCCAGAGCAGGGCGTCCCGGGCGTCCTGCAGATAGATCTGAAGGTCCTTCTTGAAGTCAGGTCCGATCATGCGACCAGTCTGCCACCCCGCCTCCGACCGACGGGCGGTCAGTGCCGCGGCGGGGTCCGGCCGGGAGGCGTGGTCAGCGCGGTGGCGGCGGCGTCGAGGATGTTCCGGAACGTGCGGGTGATGACCGGCCGGGCGAACAGCCGGGTGAGCGGGCCGCCGAGCAGCGGGACGCCGACCTCGGCGCGGGTGGTCCAGCGGACGTGGGTGCCGCCGTCGACCTCCGTGAAGGTCATCCGGCCGAGTTCGTGACGGGACGGCGGCAGGCTCCGGTCGACGACGTACTCGGTGGCGTACGGGGGGTCGTAGTGGGTGATGCGCTCGCTGAACCAGCCGATGAGCCACAGGTGGTTGCGGACGGCGCCGACGCCGTAGGGCGCCCCGCTGCCGCGCCGGGCGAGGCGGCAGCGCAGCACCAGCGGCGAGGCCGTGTAGTTGGTGGTCGTGGTGAGCCAGCGGAACACGTCGTCGATGGGGGCGTCGATGACGCGTTCGACGGTCATGGTCTCCATGGTGCGTCCTCCTCGGTCGAGCGGGTCGCTTCCTCGTGTGCCAGGGAGACGACGTGCACCGGAGGGATGTGACGCTCCATCAGTGTGACTGCCGTCACGCCCGGTTGGCGAAGGCGTCGGTCGCGGAGCCGGGCTCGCGAAGGCGGCGAGGCGGACACCTCGCGCCCGTCGGGTGCGCGGGTGTCCGCCTCGTCGGTGACCCCGGTCCGGGCCGGATCCGGCCGTTCCGGGCAGTGCTCCCGCTCAGGCGAACTGGCCGGGCCGGTAGTCGCCGGCGGGCATCTGGAGCATGACGTTCCCGCGGTTGAAGGCGTTGATGACGGTGATCACTCCGACCAGGGCGCCGAGCTGGTCCTCGTCGTAGTGCTGGGCGGCGTTCGTCCAGACCCGGTCGGAGACGCCACCGGCCGCATCGGCGATGCGGGTGGCCTCCTCGGCGAGTTCCAGGGCGGCGCGCTCGGCCTCGGTGAACACCGTGGCCTCGCGCCAGGCCGCGACCAGGTTGAGGCGCTCCGGGGACTCTCCCGCGTGCACGGCGTCCTTGAAGTGCATGTCGGTGCAGAAGCCGCAGCCGTTGATCTGGCTGGCGCGGAGCTTCACCAGCTCCTGCGTCGCGGCCGGCAGGGTCGAGCCTTCGAGCACCTTGCCCGCGGCGATGATGTGCTTGAAGACCTTGCCCAGGACCGGGTTGGTGAAGGGGTTCAGGCGTGCTTCCATGACGCGCTCCAAAGTCGGTGTCCGGCGGCTTGCACTCCTTTGACGAGGCAGCCCGGCGAGTTGTGACACGGCCGTTCCGCGAGGTGCCCGGACCCCGCCGTGCCGGGAGCGCGGCGCCCGCGCCGCGACGGGGCACCCGTGCCGACCAGGGCGATCGCCCCCGGGGCGGTCCGGGGGCCCCGAGCGGCGGGCAACACGGAGAGTGACCGTTGGGGTGGACCAAGCAGACTTGAATCTTTGCGAACGAATGTTCGATCCTGGGGGTGTGCCCGTTTTCGAATCTGTTTTCGAATCCACCGCCGAGCGGCAGCCGCTCCGCCCGGTGGAGCCCGCGGCTGCCCTCGGTGCCGCTACCGGCACCGAGGCGGTCGACGGTCGGCGCGGGCTGCTGCCGGTGCTGCCCGCGCTGGGGGCGGTGCTGCCGGAGGGCGGGCTCCGGCGGGGGACGACGGTGTCGGTGGGGGCCGGGGACACCGGGCTGCTGCTCGCGCTGGCCGCCGGGGCACGCGGGTCGGACGGCGGCTGGGCGGCCGCGGTCGGACTGCCCGACCTCGGGCTCGCCGCGGCCGCCGGGTACGGGCTGGACCTGCGGCGACTGCTGGTGGCGGACGACCCCGGGCCGCACTGGGCCGAGGTGGTGTCGGTGCTGGCCGGGGCGGTCGAGCTGATCATGCTGCGTCCGGACGGGCCGGTGGCACCCAAGCCGGCCGCCCGGCTGGCGGCCGTGCTGCGGCGCAGTGGCTGCGTGCTGCTGGTGGCCGGGCCGTGGCCGGGGGCGGGGCTGCGGCTGGAGGTGCGCTCCGGCCGCTGGTTCGGGCTGGGTGACGGGCACGGCCAGCTCACCGGGCGGCAGGTGGAGGTGGCGGTGGAGGGGCGTGGCTCGGCGGTGCGCGGGCGCACCGCCCGGCTCTGGCTGCCGGACGAGCACGGCGAGGTGCGGGCGGTGGCCGAGGCCGCCGAGGCGGGGGAGGACGTGACGTCGGGGGTCGGGGCGGACCTCGACCGAATGGCGGTGGTGTGAGATGACCGGCGGCGGAGCGTCCGGAGAATCCGGAGCGTCCGGAACACCTGCGGCAGCCGGCACCCCCGGGACGCCGCGGGTGCTGGTGGTCTGGTGCCCGGACTGGCCGGTGGTGGCCGTCGAAGGGAGCGCGGACGGCGGCGGCGACGTCCCGGTGGCGGTGGTCGCCGGCGGGCGGGTCCTGGCCTGCTCGGAGGCGGCGCGGTCGGCCGGTGTGCGGCAGGGGCAGCGGCTCAAGCTGGCCCAGCGGCTCTGCCCCGCGCTGGAGCTGCGGGAGCGGGACCCGGAGGCGGAGACCCGGCGGTTCGAGCCGGTGGTCGCGGCGGTCGAGGCGTTCACGCCCCGGGTGGAGGTGCTGCGCCCGGGTCTGTGCGCGATCCCGATGAAGGGCCCGAGCCGGTACTTCGGCGGCGAGGAGGCGCTGACGGCGAAGGTGCAGCGGGCGGTGGCGGCCGCCCTGGCCGGTGCGGCGGACCGGGGCGAGGAGGCCCCGGAGGTTCGGGCCGGGCAGGCCCATCCCGCGGACGCCGAGCACGCCGGGCCCGCCGGGCGGGCGCACCCGCCGGAGCCCGGGGCCGCCGACGCCCCCGGGTGGACGCGCCCGGCGGAGGCCGAGCGTGCGGCGGCGCGGCGCCGCGCCGGGGCGGTGGACGGCCTGTTCGCCGCGGCGCCCGCGGCCCGGGACGGCGCACCGGGCGGGTTCGCCCGGCCGCCCGAGCCGCCCGCCGGCCCGGATTCCGGGCCGGACACCGAGGCGCGCCCCGGGGAGGCGGACGCGGTGCCGCCGGCCCGGATCGGGGTCGCCGACGGCCTGTTCGCCGCCGTGCTGGCAGCCCGGGCGGGGGTGCTGGTGCCGGCCGGCCGGACGGCGGAGTTCCTCGCCCCCTATCCGGTGGCCGCGCTCGGTGACGAGGGGCTGGCGGAGCTGCTGGACCGGCTCGGCCTGCCCACCGTCGGGGCGTTCGCCGCGCTGCCCGCCGAGGCGGTCGCGGACCGCTTCGGCCCGGCGGGCACGGCCGCCCACCGGCTGGCCCGGGGGCTGCAGCCGCGCCCGCTGGTGCCGCGGACGGAGGGGCCGGACCTCTCCGTCGAGCAGTGCTTCGACCCGCCGGAGGCGCTCGCCGAACCGCTGGTGTTCGTCGCCCGCACCCTGGCCGAGCAGTTGCACCAGCGGCTCGCCGGGGCGGGTCTGACCTGCCAGCGGGTCGCCGTCGAGGTGGCCTGCGCGGACGGGCGGACCGTCTCGCGGCTCTGGCGGCACGAGGGCCGGCTGTCGGCGGCGGCGCTCGCCGAGCGCGTCCGCTGGCAGCTCCAGGCCTGGCAGGGCGCGGGGACGTTCGCCGTGCCGGACGGCGGGCCGTCGCACGACGCGGGGTTCACCGCCCTGCGGCTCGTACCCGACGACCTCTCGCCCGACCAGGGCCGGCAGCTGGCGCTCTGGGGGCAGGCGGTCGCGGACGACCGGGTGGAGCGGGCGGTGGCCCGGGTCCAGGCGGTGCTCGGGCACGCCGGGCTGCGCCGGATCGAACCGGCCGGCGGGCGGGGACCGGGCGAGCAGGTGGTCCGGGTGCCGTGGGGCGAGCCGTACGACCCGGCGGCGCCGGCCGACGCGCCCTGGCCGGGGCGGCTGCGGGACGTCTGGCCGGCCGTGGTGCACCGCGCCCCGGTGCCGGTCGCGGTGCTGGACACGGCCGGGCGGCCGGTGAACGTGGACGGCCGGGCGGGGGTGTCGGCCCGGCCGGCCCGGATCGCGGTGCGCGGTCGGGACCTGGTGGTCGACGGCTGGACCGGACCCTGGCCGGCGGTCGAGTACTGGTGGGACCAGGCGCGCGCCCGCCGCCGGGCACGTTTCCAGGTCACGGTGGCGGACGGGCGGGCGCTGCTGCTCACGGTGGAGAACGGCGAGTGGTTCCTGGAGGCCGGTTACGACTGACGGAGCACGGCGGCGGAGCGGCGGGGACGGAGCACGGCAGGGAGAGATCGGCGGGGAAAGGCCAGCGGGAGCACGGCAGGGAGAGATCGGCGGGGAAAGGCCAGCGGGAGCACGGCAGGGAGAGATCGGCGAGGAGAGGCCGGCGGGGAGCACGGCAGGGGGCAGGACACGAGCGAGAGACCGAAGGCGACAACCCCCGATGGGATTCACCAGCCACCCCGCGCTCCCCTGGAGCGAGCTGCACCGACGCCTGGCCGGCGGCCGGCCGGGCCCGGCCGCCGGCCAGGTGGTGCCGATCCGCCGCCGGGCCGAGGACCGCGGCCCCGGGCCGGCCGGGCCGACCGGCGATCCGGCCTGGGCGGAACTGCACGTCCACTCGGCCTTCAGCTTCCTCGACGGTGCCAGCGACCCCGAGGAGCTGGTCGCGGAGGCCGCCCGGCTGGGCGTCGAGGTGCTCGCGCTCACCGACCACGACGGCCTCTACGGCGCGGTCCGCTTCGCCGAGGCGGCCCGCGAGGCGGGCGTCGGCACGGTGTTCGGCGCCGAGTTGACGCTGCGCCGCGACCAGGAGGTGGAGCACCTGCTCGTCCTGGCCCGCGACCCGGCCGGCTACCGCCGGCTCTCCGCGGCGATCGGCGCCGCCCAGCTGGCGGGCGGGGCCAAGGGCCGTCCGGCGTACGACTTCGCCGCGCTCGCCGACGCGCACGACGGCCACTGGGCGGTGCTCACCGGCTGCCGCCTCGGCCGGGTCCCGGCCGCCCTGGCCGCCGGAGCCGCCGAGTCCGCCCTGGCCGCCGGAGCCGCCGGGGGCTGGGCCCGCGCGGACACCTCCCGGGGCGTCGACGGGGCCGAGCGCCGGCTGCGCACCCTCACCGAGGCGTTCGGCCGCGAGAACGTCCACGTCGAGCTGATCGACCAGTGGCTGCCCGGCGACGACCTGCGCAACGACGCCCTCGCCGCGCTGGCGGCCCGGCTCGGCCTCCCCGTCGTCGCCTCCACCAACGCGCACCACGCGGGCCCGGCCCAGGGCCGGCTGGCCCAGAGCCTGGCCGCCCTGCACGGGCGCCGGACGCTCCAGGACGCGGCGGGCTGGACGCAGGCGGCCGGCACCGCGCACCTGCGCTCGGGCCGCGAGATGGCGGCCCGGCTGGCCCGCTTCCCGGGGGTGCGGCAGGCCACCGTCGACCTGGCCCGGGCCTGTGCGTTCGACTTCACCCGGCTCGACCCGGAGCTGCCCGGCTTCCCCGTCCCGCCCGGCCACACCGAGATCAGCCATCTGCGCGCGCTGGTCGCCGCCGGCGGCCCGGCCCGCTTCGGGCCCGGGAACGCGGCCGCCCGCCGGCAGCTCGGCAAGGAACTGGACGTCATCGAGGACCTGGAGCTGGCCGGGTACTTCCTGATCGTCCACGACATCGTCGACTTCTGCCGCCGGGAGTCCATCTGGTGCCAGGGCCGGGGTTCGGCGGCCAACTCGGCGGTCTGCTACGCGCTCGGCATCACCGCCGTCGACCCGATCCACTACCGGCTGCTGTTCGAACGCTTTCTCTCCGTCGCCCGGGACGGCCCGCCCGACATCGACCTGGACATCGAGCACCGCCGCCGCGAGGAGGTCATCCAGTACGTCTACCGCCGCTACGGGCGCGAGCACGCCGCCCAGGTCGCCAACGTGATCACCTACCGGCCCCGGCTGGCGCTGCGCGACGCGGCCCGGGTGCTCGGCTACCCGCAGGGGCAGGTGGACGCCTTCAGCCGGCAGAGCGACTTCCGCTCCGCGCCCGGCCCGGACGCCGTCATCCCCGCCGACGTGCTCGCCCTGGCCGGTCAACTGCACGGCCTGCCGCGCCACCTGGGCATCCACTCGGGCGGCATGGTGCTCACCAGGGAGCCGATCGCCGAGATCTGCCCGACCGAGTGGGCCCGGATGCCGGGGCGGTCGGTGCTGCAGTGGGACAAGGACTCCACGGCCGGTGCCGGACTGGTCAAGATCGACCTGCTGGGCCTCGGCATGCTCTCCGCCCTGCACGACACCTGCGACCTGATCGCCGAACACCACGGCGCGCACTACGACCTGGCGACCATCCCGGTCGACGACGCGGGCGTGTACGCGATGCTGCGCCGGGCCGACACGGTCGGTGTCTTCCAGGTCGAGTCGCGCGCCCAGATGGCGACCCTGCCGCGGCTCAAGCCGGACCACTTCTACGACCTGGTGGTCGAGGTGGCGCTGATCCGCCCGGGCCCGATCCAGGGCGGCTCGGTCCATCCGTACCTGCGCCGCCGGGCCGGGGTCGAACCGGCCGGCTGCCCGCACCCGTTGATGGAGAACGCGCTCGGCAAGACCCTCGGGGTGCCGCTGTTCCAGGAGCAGATGATGCAACTGGCCATCGACTGCGCCGGGTTCACCCCCGCCGAGGCGGACCGGCTGCGCCAGGCGATGGGCTCCAAGCGCTCGCACGAGCGGGTCGCCCGGCTGCGCGAGCGGCTGCTGGGCGGCATGGCCGAACGCGGCATTCCGCCGGAGACCGCCGAGGACGTCTACGTCAAGATCGAGGCCTTCTCCAACTACGGCTTCCCGGAGAGCCACGCGATCAGCTTCGCCCACCTGGTGTACGCGAGCGCCTGGCTCAAGTACCACTACCCGGCCGCCTTCACCTGTGCGCTGCTGGCCAACCAGCCGATGGGCTTCTACGCGCCGCTCAGCCTGATCTCGGACGCCCGGCGGCACGGCGTACGGGTGCGCGGGGTGGACGTCAACGCCAGCGGGGCCCGGCCGACCCTGGAGCCGTACCGGGGGCCGACCCCGGAGCCGCCGCTCACCGCCGGCAAACCGCAGGCGGCCATCCGGCTCGGGCTGGACACCGTGCGCGGGGTCGGCACCCCGCAGGCCGAGGCGATCGCGGCCGGGCAGCCGTACGCCGACCTGGAGGACTTCGCGCGGCGCACGGGCCTGCCCGCGCCGGTCCTGGAGGCCCTCGCCGCGGCGGGCGCGTTCGGCTGCTTCGGGCTGGGCCGGCGTCAGGCGCTCTGGGCCGCCGGGGCGTTCGCCGGGGTGTCGACGGCGCTGATCCCCGGCACCACGCCCGGCACCGAGGCCCCGCCGCTGCCCGAGATGACCCCGGTGGAGGAGACCATCGCCGACCTCTGGGCCACCGGGGCCTCCGCCACCAGCCACCCCGTCCAGCACCTGCGCGCGCACCTGGAGCGCGGCGGCGCACTGACCGCCGCCCAGCTGCCGGGGGTGGAACCCGGCTCGGCGGTGGTGGTCGGCGGACTGGTGACGCACCGCCAGCGGCCGCCGACGGCGGGCGGTGTGCTGTTCCTCAGCCTGGAGGACGAGACCGGCCTGATCAACGTGATCTGCAGCCGCCCGGTCTGGGAGTCCCAGCGCCGCACCGCCCTGGACCGGGCCGGCCTGCTGGTGCACGGTCACGTCGAACGGGACCGCGGGGCCACCAACCTGGTCGCCACCCGGCTCACCCCGCTGCGCCTGGGCGCCTGACCCGGGGGCGCCGGTGACGGCTGGCCGGTCAGCCGTCCGACGCCGGCCCGGTGGCGCCGTCCGGAGCCGCCGCGGGCTGCGGGTGCAGGATCTCGCGGGCCTGCTCGGCGGACCGGGCGATGCTCTCGGAGACGAAGTCGAGGAAGCGGGCGATGTTTTCGAGGCGGGCGCCGGCCGGCGTGCCGGCGTCGAGCACGCCGACGCCCTGGCGTGCGGTCTCGGCGATCTGGGCGGTGGAGCGGGCGCTGGCGATCATCGACTGGTACCAGATGTCGTTGTCGACGAGGTAGCGCTCGCGGCGGCGCTCGTCGCGCTCCCGGCGGACGAAGCCCTGGGCGTCGAGGAACGTGATCGCCTTGGAGACGGAGGCCGGGCTGACCTGGAGACGCTGGACGAGTTCGGACGCGGTGAGGCTGCCCGAGTCGGTGAGGCAGAGGCAGGCCATCACCCGGGCCATCATCTGGGGCATGCCCGACTGCAGCATCGCGGTGGTGAACGCCTCCTCGTACGCGCGCACCGCGTCGGCGTCGCGGCCGTGCTCCTGCGGGACGGCCGCGGGGTCCCGGGGCGCCGCCTGCCGGCGGCGGGCGCGGTGCCCGGTGGCGCGCTGGGCCAGGTCGGCGCGGTAGCCGGTGGGGCCGCCGTTGCGCATCACCTCGCGCGTGATGGTCGAGGTCGGGCGGTCGAGCCGCCTGGCGATCTCGGCGTAGGGGAGGCCGTCGGCCAGCCCGAGCGCGATCTGCTGGCGTTCCTGCTGGGTGAGCCTGCCTCCGGGCATCGCGGTCTCCTTCGGGGTGGGTAGTGCGCCGAGCATAGCGTTCACTCTCAATCCATTGCAACGAATGGACGGCGGCTCGTTGCATTAGGCGCGAAACCATTGCAATGAAATCACCGCAACTACCTGCGCTGATGGGATTCTGACGCAACGAGTGTGTTGCCAGCATCATGAATGCAACGTAGCTTTTCCCTCATCGGAAACGACGGGCCGACCGAGTGCCCGCCGCCGCAGAAGGAGAAGAACGATGCAGAAGTTCGCCACCACCACCCCGATCGCCGCCGTCCTCGACATCCCCGCCGGCAGCGTCCGGCTGATCGCCGCCGACCGCAGCGACACCACCGTCGAGGTCCTCCCCGCGAACGCCGCCAAGGGCGCCGACGTGAAGGCCGCCGAGCGGATCACGGTCGAGTACACCGACGGCGTCCTGCGGATCGCCGCCGCCCCGGCCGCCAACCGCCTCCTCGGCCAGTCCGGCGCCGTCGAGATCACCGTCCAGCTCCCCGCCGGCTCCCGGATCCAGGCGAAGACGGCCGCCGCCGACCTGCGGGGCGTCGGACGCCTGGGCGACGTCACCCTCGACGGCGCCCAGGGCTCGGTCAAGCTCGACGAGACCGCGAACGCCCACCTCACCCTCCTCGCGGGCGACATCACCGTCGGCCGGCTGAACGGCTCCGCGCAGCTCAGCACCCGCAAGGGCGACCTGCGGATCACCGAGGCCACCGGCGGCACCCTCGACCTGCGCACCGACGCCGGCGCCATCGAGATCGGCGCCGCCCGCGGCGTCTCCGCGACCCTCGACGCCGGCACCGCCCACGGCCGGATCCACAACACCCTCCAGAACACCACCGGCGCCGACGCCGCACTCACCATCCGCGCCACCACCTCCTACGGCGACATCACCGCCCGCAGCCTCTGAACCGCCCGCAGCCCCCGAACCGCTCACAGCCCCCGAACCGCCCGCAGCCTCCGAACCGCTCACAGCCCCCGCACCACTGTTCGCAGCCTCTGAAGGAGCACCTCTCATGACCGACCTGGCCATCGCGGCGAACGGGCTGCGCAAGTCCTACGGCGACAAGAGCGTCCTCGCCGGGATCGACCTCGCCGTCCCCGAAGGAACGGTGTTCTCCCTGCTCGGCCCGAACGGGGCCGGCAAGACCACCGTCGTCAAGATCCTCTCCACCCTGATCGGCGCCGACGGCGGACAGGCCCGGGTGGCGGGCCACGACATCGCCACCGCGCCGCAGGCGGTGCGCGCCGCGATCGGTGTCACCGGGCAGTTCTCCGCCGTCGACGGCCTGATCACCGGCGAGGAGAACATGCTCCTGATGGCCGACCTGCACCACCTCTCCAAGCGCGAGGGCCGCCGGGTCGCCGCCGAACTCCTGGAACGCTTCGACCTGGTGGAGGCGGCCGGGAAGCCCGCCTCCACCTACTCCGGCGGCATGAAGCGCCGGCTGGACATCGCCATGACGCTGGTCGGCGGCCCGCGGGTCATCTTCCTCGACGAGCCGACCACCGGCCTCGACCCGCGCTCGCGCCACACCATGTGGCAGATCATCCGCGAACTCGTCACCGGCGGCGTGACCGTCCTCCTCACCACCCAGTACCTGGAGGAGGCCGACCAACTCGCCGACCGCATCGCCGTCCTGAACGACGGCCGGATCGCCGCCGAAGGCACCGCCGACGAGCTGAAGCGACTCATCCCCGGCGGCCACGTGCGGCTGCGCTTCGCCGACCCGGCCGCCTACCGGTCCGCCGCCCTCGCCCTGCACGACGTCACCCGCGACGACGAGGCCCTGGCCCTGCGGATCCCCAGCGACGGCAGCCAGCGCGACCTGCGCGCCGTCCTCGACCGACTGGACGCCACCGGCATCGCGGCCGACGAACTCACCGTCCACACCCCCGACCTCGACGACGTGTTCTTCGCCCTGACCGGCTCCAGCGTGCCCGCCCAGAACAACCAGTCCAAGGAGACCGTCCGATGAGCACCTTCGCCCTCGCCGCCCGTGACTCGGCCACCATGCTGCGCCGCAACCTGCTGCACGCCCGGCGCTACCCGTCACTCACCCTGAACCTGCTGCTCACCCCGGTCATGCTGCTGCTGCTCTTCGTCTACATCTTCGGCAACACGATGAGCGCCGGCATCGGGGGCGGCGACCGCTCCGCCTACATCGCCTACCTCGTCCCCGGCATCCTGCTGATGACCATCGGCAGCACCGTCATCGGGGCCGCGGTGTCCGTCTCCACCGACATGTCCGAGGGCATCATCGCCCGCTTCCGCACCATGGCGATCCACCGCGGGTCGATCCTCGTCGGGCACGTCGTGGGCGGCGTGCTGCAGTCGGTCGCCAGCGTGGTCCTGGTCGGCGCGGTCGCCGTGGCCATCGGCTTCCGCTCCACGGACGCCACCGCCCTGGAGTGGCTGGCGGCCTTCGGGCTGCTCGTCCTCTTCGCCCTGGCGCTCACCTGGATCGCGGTCGGGATGGGCATGGCCAGCCCGAACGCCGAGGCCGCCAGCAACAGCGCGATGCCGCTGATCCTGCTGCCGCTCATCTCCAGCGCCTTCACCCCCGTCGACGCGATGCCGGGCTGGTTCCAGCCGATCGCCCAGTACCAGCCGTTCACGCCGGCCATCGAGACCCTGCGCGGCCTGCTGCTCGGCAGCGGGATCGGCTACAACGGCTGGCTCGCCGTCGCCTGGTGCCTGGCGCTCACCGCGCTCGGCTACTTCTGGTCGACCTCGACGTTCAACCGTGACCCGAAGTAACCGGGACGACGGTGCGGGTCGCCTCCCGCGCCTCGCCCCGCCCCAGGGCGGCGTACCGACACCGGGTGTCGGCCTGCGCCGCCCTGCCGGCGTTCCCGCCCGCCGTCGTGCGGAGCGCCTTTCCAGGGCCGTCCGGACGACGGTTCGTGTCATGATCGTCCGCATGAACCCGACGCCGCCGAACGGAAACCGTCGAATCGCGCCGCCGGCCCGGGCGGCGCTGCTGCTCGTGGGGGCGGCCCTGCTGGCGGGGTGCGGCAGCACGCAGGTGTCGGGCGCGGGCGGGGGAGCCCCGGGGCCCGTGGGCGCGACCGGCGGCAGGACCTCCGCGAAGGCCACCGCCCCGAACACTCCCAGCTCGGCGGCCCTCCCCACGCCGACGCCGGTGCCGGCGCCGACCTGTTCCCCGGAGGGCGTCTCGCTGGCCGCGGAGGAGGCGAACGCCGCCATGGGCCTGCGGGTGATGGCGATCCGCCTGACCAACTGCGGAGCCGCCCCCTACACGCTGAACGGCCGACCGGGGGTCCGCGTCCTCGACGCCGACCGTGCGCCGCTCGACATCGCCGTGCAGAAGGGTTCGGCCGGCATCGCGACCCTGGAGGGCTTCGACGCGGTGCCGACGGCGGTGACGCTCCGGCCCGGCGAGTACGCGGCGTTCCAACTGGTCTGGCGCAACACCGTCACCTCGGGGACGAAGGGGGCCGACAACGGGCGCTTCCTGGAGATCGCCCCGCTGCCCGGCCGCCCCCCGGTCGTCGTCCCGGCCTACCTCGATCTCGGCACCACCGGCCGGCTGGGCATCTCCGCCTGGGCCGAGGCCACCGCGGCCGCCCGGCCGGGGAACGACCGCCCGGGAGCCCCGCCCGCCCGGTAGCCGAGCCCGGCTCGGCGCGTCGGGGCGCCGGTGGTCGGGGCACCGGTCGCCCGGGTACCGGCGCGGCGCAGTCGTGGGGGCGCCTGCGCCGCGCCGGGGCTGGAGGGGGAGCGGCGGGCTCAGAAGGCGGGGGCGTCGTTCAGCTCGACGATCCGCAGATCGCCCAGGCGCACGGTGTACCAGACCTCCTGGCCGCTGCCGCCGCCCCAGTACTCGGTGAAGCGGATCGAGGCGAAGCCGTGCTCCTCCCCGACCTCTTGCACGGACCACTCCGACGGCACGTTCTGGGCGCGGAACACCGGGTCGGCCCCGTGCTCGGAGGCCCAGGCGTCCAGCCGGACGTTCAGGTGCGGAGTGAGGAAGCGCTCACGGACGGCGCGCGGCGTCTCGCCGCTCTGGTGGAGCACCGCCCTGCTGTACTCCTCCACGAAGGTGACCACCCGGTGGGCGGCGGCCGTCCCGGCCCGGGCCTCCGCCCGGGAGGAGCCGGGCACGTCGGTGGGCCGGGCGAAGGCCGCCTGGGCGGAGCCGACCGGCCCACCGATCGCGAGCAGACCGGCGAAGGCGGCTCCGGCCAGAACGGTACGCAGGGCGTCAGCGCGAATCATGGGGGAATTCCACCATTCGTTGACGAACTCCGTATATCGCCGGAAGGAGTGGTTTGGCCGCCCACCGTTGTTATTTGACGATCGATCACCCGGTGCCCCGGTGGGCGGGGGCCCGGTCGTCAGCTCAGCTGCTCGGCCAGCGCGAGGATGATGCCGCTCGGCCCGCGGAGGTAGCAGAGCAGGTAGCTGTCCTCGAAGCGCGTCACTTCGCCGACGAGTTCGGCGCCGTGCGGGCGGAGGCGGGCGAGGGTGTCCGCGAGGTCGTCGACGGCGAACATGACGCGGTGCAGGCCCCGTGTGTTCGCCGGGGTGATCTCCGGCTCGGGGGTGATCGCCTCCGGGCTGTGGTACTTCGCCAGTTCGAGCCGGCCCGGGGCGCCCGGGATCCGCATCATCGCGATCTCGCTCCGCATGCCGTCGAGCCCGACAACCGCGCCCGCCCAGCGTCCTTCGATCGGCATCCGGCCTTCCAGCTCCATGCCGAGTTCGAGGAAGAAGGCGACGGCGGCGTCGAGGTCGTCGACGACGATGCCGACGTTGTCCATGCGCTGAATGGTCATGCGGCCCAGGGTAGGGGCCGGGTACGACGACGCCGGTTCGGCGGGCCCGTCGCACCCGCCCGTCTCACCCGCCCGCCGGGCGTCCCTTGCCCGGGTTCCCGGCGAAGGCCTGGGCGATCGGCAGCCAGGCCGCGGCCGTCGGGCCGGTGGCGCTCAGGGCGAGGTCGTCCCGGTGGCGGCGCTGGGTCACCAGCAGGCAGAAGTCCAGGGCCGGCCCGCTCACCCGGTCCGCCGCGTCCTCCGGGCCCCAAGCCCACAAGTCGCCGTCCGGCGCCGTCAGTTCGACCCGGACCGGGGTCTGCGGCGTGGGCAGCCCGTGCAGGGTGAAGGCGAATCCCATGGTCCGTACGCCCAGGTGGGCGATGTGCCGCAGCCGCGCGGTCGGCTCGCGGACCGCGCCCAGGGTGTCCGCGACGTCCTGCCCGTGCGCCCAGGTCTCCATCAGCCGGGCGGTCGCCATCGACGGGGCCTTCATCGGCGGCCCGAACCACGGGAGCCGGAGGCCGTCCGGCGCCTCGGCCAGCGCCGACCGGAGCCGTTCCCGGCCGGCCCGCCAGCGCGTCAGCAGCGCGTGCGGCTCCTCCGCCGCGCCGCGCGCCGCGCCCTCGTCCACCGGGTCCGCCCCGGCGGCCAGCAGCTCGCCGAAGACCCGGCCGGACTCGGCGACGAAGGCCTCCGGATCGCGGGCGGAGAGCGTGGTCCAGTCGTCCGTCCAGGCCAGGTGGGCGATCTGGTGCGCGATCGTCCACCCCGGCGCGGGGGTGTCCGTCGCCCACTGCTCGGGCGCCAGCGGGGCCACGAGGTCGTCCAGGGCCTCGCTCTCGGCCCGCAGGTCGTCGAGCAGGCCGGTCAGCACGGCTGCGGCCGCCGGGGCCGTACCGTCCGTCGTCATGGGCGTCCTCGTCTCCTCGGTAGTGACTCACCGGTAACCCGAGCCCGCACCCTACGCCGTGCCCGCGGCCGCCACCCGCAACTCCACGGAACCCGCCGGTCGGGACGCCCACCCGCGCACCGGAAGGGGGCGCCGGGTGCCGGGCCGGGAGCCCGGCACCCGGACCGGACCGGTCAGTTGACCTGCCGGTCGCGCTCGACCCAGTAGGGCTCGCGGAGCCGGAACTTCTGCAGCTTCCCGGTGGTGGTGCGCGGCAGGGTGTCCCGGAACTCCACCGACGTGGGCGACTTGTAGCCGGCCAGCCGCTGCTTGCAGTGCGCGATGAGGTCGGCCTCCAGGACGTCGTACCCGGGCTTGAGCACGACCAGTGCCTTGACCGTCTCGCCCCACTTCTCGTCCGGCACGCCGATCACCGCGACCTCGCCGACCGCCGGGTGGTCGTAGAGGCAGTCCTCCACCTCGATCGAGGAGACGTTCTCCCCGCCGCTGATGATGACGTCCTTCTTCCGGTCCGAGATGGTCAGGTAGCCGTCGGTGAGGGTGCCGCCGTCCCCGGTGTGGAACCAGCCGTCCCGGACCGCCTCCGCCGTCTCCTTCGGCTGCTGCCAGTAGCCGTCCATCACGACGTTGGCGCGGACGAGCACCTCCCCCTGGCCGTCGACCCGCACCTGGTTGCCGAGGGCCGGCGCGCCCGCCTGCACCAGCTTCTCCGCGCGCTCACCGGCGGGCAGTTCGTCCCACTCGGCGCGCGAGCGGTTCACCGTGACCACCGGCGAGGTCTCGGTCAGGCCGTAGATCTGCATGAACTCCCAGCCGAGTTCGGCCTCGACCCGCTGCACCACGGAGGTCGGCGGCGGCGCGCCGGCCACGATCATCCGCACCTTGTCCCGGCCGGGGACGGGGCCGTCCCAGTCGGCGGCCGCGTCCAGCACCATCTGGACCACCGCGGGCGCGCCGCTCAGGAAGGTCACCCCGTGCCGCTCGACCCGGCGCAGGATCTCGGCGCCGTCCACCTTGCGCAGCACGATGTGCCGCGCGCCCAGCCCGGTGAGGGCGAACGGCAGGCCCCAGCCGTTGGCGTGGAACATCGGCAGGGTGTGCAGGTAGACATCCCGGTCACCGGCACCGAAGTGCAGGCCCATCAGCACGGAGTTCAGCCAGATGTTGCGGTGGGTGAGCTGGACGCCCTTGGGGCGGGCGGTGGTTCCGCTGGTGTAGTTGACGGTCGCGGTGTCGTTCTCGCCGATCTCGTAGCGGCGCGGCGCGCGGTCGAAGTCGTACAGCCGGGCGTCGCTGTCCGTGCCGAGCACGAAGGTGTGCCGGGCGCGGACGCCGGCCAGCGGCTCGGCGAGTTCGGGGTCGACCAGCAGCACGGAGGCGCCGCTCTGCTCGACGATGTACGAGACCTCCTCGGCCCGCAGCCGGAAGTTCACCGGTACCAGGACCCGGCCGTGTCCGCTCACGCCGTAGAGCGAGGTCATCAGCCGGGCCGAGTTGTGCGACACGATCGCGACCCGTTCGCCCGGCCCGACGCCCAGCCGGTCCAGGCCGGCCGCCTGCGCCCGGGCCAGCTCGGCGACGCGGCGGTAGGTCAGCTCGCCCCAGGATTCGGCGGGTTGCGCCGGCTCGTCGACGATGCCGACCCGGTCGCCGTAGACCAGCTCGGCCCGGTCGAGGAAGTCCATCACGGTGAGTGGAATCTGCATGCGCCCACTTTCCTCCGCCGCCCGCCCGCTGCACACCCCTGATCAAGGGTGTCACCCGGACGGGCCGCGAGTGTCAGCGCCCGCCGCCCGTCACCGTCAGCGGTCGCCCGCCACCACCGGCGCCCCGCCGCCGGCCACCGGCGCCGCCTCGTCGCCGGCCGCCGTCAGCGCGGCGAGCAGCCGGTCCCGGGCCTCGGTCTGGGCGGCGATCCGGCGCTCCAGGACGGCGAGCCGGTTCCGGGCGATCCGCAGCGCGCCGGCCGAGGGTCGCGCGGCCAGCATGTCGCCGTCCAGGCAGGACAGGAAAGGCCGGACGTCCTCCAGGGTGAACCCGGCCGCGAGCAGGCCGCGGATGTTGCGGACCCGGACGGCCGCCGAGTCCTCGTACACCCGGTAGCCGTTGGCCGCGCGGGAGGACGCGATCAGCCCGGCCTGCTCGTAGTGCCGCAGGGCCCGGGCCGTGCTACCGGTCACCCGGGCCAGTTCGCCGATCCGCACCGCTGCCCCGCCCCTTCCCGGACGGCACCGCCCGGCTCACTCCGGACCACCGCCCGGTTCACCCCACGACGGCACCGCCGTCCACCGGCAACACTACTCCGGTGACGAACGAGGCCTGTGGGGAGGCGAGTTGCGTGATCGCCCAGGCCACCTCGGCGGGCCGGCCGATCCGCCCGAGCGGGGTGTGGGCGATCTGCCACCGCCGGACGGCCTCCCGCTGTCCGGCGTCGAGCCCGGAGTGCTCGCCGATCGGGGTCTCGATCGCCCCGGGCGCCACCGCGACCACCCGTACGCCGCGCGGCGCCAGCTCCACCGCCCAGCTGCGGGTCACCGACTCCAGTGCGGCCTTGCTCGCCGCGTACACCGCGTTGCCCGGCCAGCCGCGCTGGCCGACGGACGTCGTGACGTTGACGATCACGCCCCCGCTCGCCTCCAGCGGCGCCAGGGCGGCCTGGCCGAGCAGGACGGCGGCGGTCAGGTTGGTCGCGAGCTGGTCCGCGACCGCGTCCCGGGTGATCCCGCCGAGGGCGCCGCCGCGGACGATCCCGGCGTTGTTCACCAGCACGTCCAGCCGCCCGTACCGGTCGAGCACCTCGCCTACGAGTGCCTCGGGGGCGTCGGCGCCGGTGATGTCCGCGGTCAGCGGGTGGATCCGGCCGGGGGCGTAGCGCGCGGTCTCCGCCAGTGGCTCGGCCCGCCGTCCGACCGCCACCACCTCGACCTCCGGGTCCTGGGCCGCGAAGGCGTGTGCGGTGGCCCGGCCGATCCCCGTCCCGGCGCCGGTGACCAGCACGATGCGGGTGGCCGGTCGGTGCTGCGTGTGCTCGTTCATGCGGTCCACCCTCCGACCCTGCCGCCAGTGGCAAGGTCAAGCGGGTGCCCGGCTCCGGTCGGCGGCGGTGGGCGGAGGACCGGCGGCGGGCGGAGGACCGGCGGGGGCGGCGGGCCGGAACATCCGCCTCCGCTTGCTGTGCCGGGCGCGAACAGGCGCCGCCCGGGGGCAGTCGCGGGCCGGGCTGGCTGCTAGGAAGGTGCCATCGGAAGGCGCCGTCGGAAAGGTGCCGTCGGATCCGAACGGGGAGAACACGCATGAGCGACGAACGGCCCGAGAGCCTGTACGACGCGCTGGGGGGCATGGAGGCGCTCCGCCGTCTCAGCAACACCTTCTACGAGGGCGTCCTGGCCGACCCGGTGCTGAAGCCCGTCTTCGCGAACTTCACCACCACCCACATCGAACACGTCGCCGTCTGGCTGGCCGAGGTCTTCGGCGGCCCGGCCCGGTTCACCGCCGACCTCGGCGGCCACCAGGCGCTGCTCCGCACGCACCTCGGACTCGCCATCACCGAGGAGCAGCGCGGGCGCTGGATGGAGCTGATGGGCGCCGCCGTGCGGCAGGAGCTGCCCGGGGACGAGCTGCTGCGCCGCCGGGTGCTGGAGTACTTCGACTGGGGCACGAAGATCGCCAGGGACGTCTCGGCGGCGCCCGTCGGCGAGGACCTCGGGGAGCCGGGGCCGACCCCGCGCTGGGGCTGGGAGGGCCTGCGATGACGGTCGCCACCGAATCGCCCGTCGCCGAGGGCCTGCTGCTGCGCCCGTTCCGGGACGAGGACGCGGCTGCCCTGGTCGAGATCTACCGGGACGAGACGCTGCGGCACTTCACCCGTACCCCCGTGGCGGACCTGGACGAGGCGGCCCGCTGGCTGGAGGCGCAGGAGCGCGGCCGGGCGGCCGGCGAGCGGTACAGCTTCGCCGTCCTGGCGCCCCTCGGCGGCCCCGCCGGGGAGCGGCCGGCCGAGCTGGTCGCCAACGTGGTGCTCAAGCGCGGTGCGCCCGGTGCGCCGGCGGCCGAGGTGGGCTACTGGACGGCCGCCGCCGCCCGCGGCCGCGGCGTGGCCCCGCGCGCCCTGGAGGGGCTCACCCGGTGGGCGTTCGCGGCCTTCGCGGCGGACGGGCTGGTCCGGCTCGACCTGCTCCACCAGGTGGACAACGCGGCCTCCTGCCGGGTGGCCGAGAAGGCCGGCTACCGGTTCGGGAGCGTTCTGCGGGCCAGCCCGCCGGAGTTCCCCCTGGACGGCCACCTGCACAGCCGCTCGGCCTGACCCGCACAGCCGCTAGGCCCGGCCCGCACAGCCGCTCGGCCCGGCCCCCCGTTGACGGGTTCGCGGCGAATCGGGTGGACGCGGGCCGGGGCGGCGGTCCAGAGTGCTCCCCATGGCTTCTCTGGTACGACATGTGACGATCGACTGCGCCGACCCCTACCGCCTCGGCGAGTTCTGGGCGAAGGTGCTGGACGGCAAGCTGGCCGACGACGACTTCCCGGGGGACCCGGAGGCCCTCCTGGAGACGCCGGGCGCGGTGCTGCTGTTCATCCGGGTGCCCGACGGCAAGACCGTGAAGAACCGCGTCCACCTGGACCTCCAGCCCCAGGACCGCTCCCGGGACGAGGAGGTGGAGCGCCTGCTGGAGCTGGGCGCCACCGTCCACGACGACCAGCGGCGCCCGGACGGCACCGGCTGGGTGACCATGGCGGACATCGAGGGCAACGAGTTCTGCGTCGAGCGCAGCGCCGCCGAGCGGGCCGCCACCGCCTGACCGGTCGCCGGCTCCCCGGCCCCCGGCTCCCGACTCCTGGCTCCCGGCTCCCGGGGTCACTCCCCGGCCACGGTCGCCCGCCAGCTCCACGAGGCCCTGCGCGGGCGGCCGTCCAGCTCGCCGCGCCCGGTGCACCAGAGCAGGACGGCGGTGGGCCCGCCGGGCGGGGCGTCGGGGAACAGGCGGGCCAGGACCGCCGCGCCGAGCCCGGCCGGGGGCCGCCAGGGCAGGCCGAGTCCGAGGGCGATGTCATGGGTGTGCAGCAGCAGTTCGGCCACGCCCATCGCGGCGAACCCGGCTGGGTCGCAGGGTCCGTAGTGCCAGGCCCGCAGGTCGGGCGGCGCGGCGTCCAGGGCGGTGGCCAGCAGGTGCCCGCAGGCCGTCACCACCGCCAGGACGTCCTCGGGCGGGGCGTCGGCCCGCACGGTGAGGTCGAGCGGCAGGTATCCGGTGGCGGGCCGGGCGGCGAGCTGCCCGGCGTAGGCGAGCAGGTCGTGCGCGAGGTGGACGGCCGTCTCCCGGCAGCTCCACTCCAGCGGCCCGGCCGGCCCGGCCGGCGCGGCCCAGGCCGGGCCGTCACCGGTGTGCGGACCGAGGGTGTCCCGCAGTTCGCCGAGCGCGGCCCGGACGTCGTCACCGTTCATGGCGGCAGCCTCTCACTTCCCCCCCCGGTGCGCCGGGCCCGTCCCGTGGGCGCGCGCGACGGCCCGCCGTCCGGGCGGTCGGGCCGCCGGCCGGCCGGGCTGGATCGAGCGTCGGGCGGTCCGGGCCGGTCGCTGTGCCGGTCAGCCGAGCTGGATCGAGCGTCGGGCGGTCCGGGCCGGTCGCTGTGCCGGTCGCTGTGCCGGTCAGCCGAGCTGGATCGAGCGCTTGGCCAGGCCCATCCAGAACCCGTCGATCACGCTGCGCTGGCTGCCCAGGTCGGCCTCGCCGGCGCCGAGGGTGACGAACAGCGGGGCGAAGTGCTCGGTGCGCGGGTGGGCGAGCCGCCCGGCCGGGGCCTTCCGCTCGAAGTCGAGCAGCGCGTCCAGGTCCTCGGCGGCCAGGGCGCGGCGGCCCCAGTCGTCGAACTCGGCCATCACCGAGCTGATCCGGCCGTCGGAGCTGAGCGCCCGCAGGTTGTGGGTGAAGAAGCCGCTGCCGACGATCAGCACGCCCTCGTCGCGCAGCGGGGCGAGCCGGCGGCCGATCTCCAGCAGCCGCTGCGGGTCCAGGGTGGGCATGGAGACCTGGAGGACGGGGACGTCCGCCTCGGGGAACATCTCCACCAGCGGGACGTAGGCGCCGTGGTCCAGCCCGCGGTCCGGGATGTCCTGGACGGGCGTGCCGGGGGCGCGCAGCAGTTTGCGGACCCGCTCGGCGAGCGCGGGGGCGCCGGGCGCGGCGTACCGCACCCGGTAGTAGTGCTCGGGGAAGCCCCAGAAGTCGTAGACCAGCGGCACGGTGGTGACGGCCCCGAGGGCCAGCGGGGCCTCCTCCCAGTGGGCGGAGACCATCAGGACGGCCTTGGGGCGGGGCAGCTCGGCGGACCAGGCGGCCAGCTGGCCGGGCCACAGCGGGTCGTCGGCGAGCGGCGGTGCGCCGTGCGAGAGGTAGAGGGCGGGCATGCGCTCGGGGGCGGCGGTGCTCATGACGGCTTCTCTCGCTTCCAAAGTAGTTCAATTTTGAATTCGACACGTCGACCGTACACCTTGGTTCGAATTTGAACAACAGGAGTACGCTTTCCTCCATGGCCTCCCTGAACGAACCGCGCTGGCTGGACCACGACGAGATGGCCGCCTGGCGGGGCTTCGTCACCGCGAGCAACCTCCTGAACCGCCGGCTGGAACGCCAGCTCAAGGAGGACTCCGGCCTCTCGCACACCCAGTACGAGATCCTGGTGCACCTCTCCGCCGCCCCGGCCGGCTCGCTGCGGATGACCGAACTGGCGGAGAAGCTCGTCACCTCCAAGAGCGGACTGACCTACCAGGTCACCCAGCTGGAGCGGATGGGCCTGGTGGGGCGCCGTTCGTGCCCCAGCGACGTGCGCGGCGTCTTCGCCGAACTCACCGACGAGGGGCGGGACATGCTGCGCCGGGCGGCGCCCGGCCACGTCGCCCTGGTCCGCGAGCTGCTGATCGACGTGCTCAGCCGCGAGCAGCTCGCCGTGCTGGCCGAGGGCCTCGGGGAGGTCAGTGCCCGGCTGCGCCTGGACGACGGGGCGTAGCGGGGGCGACGGCGGCCGCGGCCCGCTCCAGCAGCAGGGCGCGCTCCCGCGCGTTGCGGGCCAGCGACGCCGCCCGCTCGAACTCCGCCCGGGCCTCCTCGGCCCGCCCGAGCCGCGCCAGCAGGTCGCCGCGCACGCTCGGCAGCAGGTGGTACGCCCGCAGGGCCGGCTCCGCGGCCAGCGCGTCCACCAGCTCCAGTCCGGCCGCCGGGCCCCGGGCCATCGAGACCGCCACCGCGCGGTTCAGCTCGACCACCGGGGACGGCGTCAGCGCCGCGAGCCGCCCGTAGAGCGTGGCGATCATCGCCCAGTCGGTGTCCTCGTAGCGGGCGGCCCGCGCGTGACAGGCGGCGATCGCGGCCTGGACCGCGTACGGCCCGGTGCCGGCCAGCCGCAGGGCCGCGAAGCCGCGCCGGATCAGCAGCCGGTCCCAGCGGGCGCGGTTCTGGTCGGCCAGCAGCACCGGCTGCCCGTCGGGCCCGGTGCGGGCCGCCGTCCGGGACGCCTGGAACTCCAGCAGGGCGGCCAGGCCGTGGACTTCGGGCTCCTGCGGGGCCAGCCCGGCGAGCACCCGGGCCAGCCGCAGCGCGTCCTCGCAGAGCCCCGGCCGGAGCAGGTCGTCGCCGGCCGTGGCCGCGTAACCCTCGTTGAAGATCAGGTAGACGACCTCCAGGACGGACGAGAGCCGGGCCGCCCGGTCCTCGCCGCGGGGGACCTCGAACGGCACCCGCGCGGTGGCGAGCGTCCGTTTGGCCCGGACGATCCGCTGGGCGACGGCCGGTTCGGTGCTGAGGAACGCCCGGGCGATCTCCTGGGTGGTGAGGCCGCCCAGCAGCCGCAGGGTGAGCGCGATCCGGGCCTGGGCCGACAGCACGGGGTGGCAGGCGGTGAAGATCAGCCGGAGCAGGTCGTCGTCGATGTCGTCCGGCTCGGCCGGCTCCGGCGGTGCCACGTCCTCCAGCGTCCGGCCGACCTCCGCGAGCTTGCGCGCGTACGTCTCCCTGCGGCGGACCAGGTCGATCGCGCGGTGCTTGGCGGTGGTCATCAGCCACGCGCCCGGCCGGTCCGGGACGCCCTGCCCGGGCCACTGCTCCAGCGCCGCGACCAGCGCGTCCTGGGCGATCTCCTCGGCGATGCCGACGTCCCGCACGATGCGGGCGACACCGGCGATGATCCGCGGGGACTCGATCCTGAACACGGCCTCGACCGCCGCGGTCGCGCTGCTCTCCGTCACGGCCACCCATCAGAGCAGCCGGACGGCACCGGGGCAAACGCGGCGCGGCGGCCGGGCGCGGGCCGGGCGGGTCGGGGATCAGGCCTCCGGCGGGGTGGTGTTCCCGTCGATCTGGCGCAGCTCGGCGCCGACCTTCCAGCTCTCCGGGTGGATCTCCAGGAACCGCTTGGTCCACTCCAGGGCCTCGGCCTTGTCCTTGCACTGCATGATGGCGTAGCCGCCGACGACCTCCTTGGTCTCGGTGAACGGCCCGTCGGTGAAGCTCAGCTTCCCGCCCTCCCAGGTGACCCGGGTGCCCTCGGCGGTCGGCAGCAGCCCGGCGGTGTCCAGCATCACCCCGGCCTTGGTGATCTCCTCGAACAGCGCCCCCATCCGCTGCTCGAACTCCGGACCCGCCGACTGCATGTCCGGGGCGTCCTGCTCGTCGATACGGATCAGTGACATGAAGCGCGGCATGGTGACTCCTCGGTCGGGAGGGCGGGGCTTCTCCCCGCCTCTCACCCCTGCGTCGAACGGGGAGCGGCCGTTTCGACAGCCGCGACGGAATTCTTTCCGGAGATTCCGGGAGCGGCCACCGCAGAGCGCCGGGCGGTCGTCTCCTGGGCCGAGATCGCGGCGGCCGTGGCCGACGCGTTCCGCACCGACGGCGCGGCGGTGGCCGCGGAGCTGCTGGAGGGCCTCCGGCGGTAGCGGCCCGCCGTCGTCGCCACTACCCTTCGCCACCGCAGCTGCCGCCACTCCACCTGCCGCCACTACCCCGTCGCCGCGCCGATCTGGGCGACCAGGGTGCGCCAGTCGACCCGCCGCGAGGTGCTGGGAGCGGACTTCGCGGTGCGGGCGGTGGAGGAGGCGGTGCGGGCGGCGGCGCGGGTGCGGCAGTCCCCGCAGCGGTGTTCGCCGTTCACCGGGCGGAAGGCACGGTCACAGGAGTCGCAGCAGACGGGTGTCGTCACGGTGCTCGGCTCCAGCGGGGCGGGCATCTTGCCCTCCAGGCGCCAACGCACCAGGGCGGCAGGAGACTTGACCTGGTCCGGCAGTCCGCTGGTCAGCGCGGCGCGCAGGGCGGCCGAACTCACGCCCCTGGCCAGCCACTCGGCGGCCAGGGGCGCCAACCGCCGTACCTCGCGGGCCCCCAGGGTCAGCCGGGGGTCGATCCGCCGCAGCTCCAGCAGCGCCCGCTCGGCATCGGTGGACCCGCCCTCGCCGAACCCGTGCTCGGTGAACTCACCCCAGGTGACAGCGGGTTCGAGGGCCGGCGGGGGAGGGGGGGAGGTGTTCACCCTGGGTGTCACCCCCGGGAGGGCGGTGCCGGAGGACCGGACGGACGACGACCCGCGGCTACGTTTCCCGGCATCCGGCGGGACGCCGTGGCCGGACCGCGCCGCCCGCTCGAACTGCCCGTCGAACAGCCGTTCCGCCTCCGCCGCGCCCAACGGCACGCTGGAGAGCAGGGATTCGGTCCGCACCTGCCCGGCGGCGCCGCGCCGCCGGGTGGTGTGCAGCAGTCCGGCGCGGGCGAGTTGGCGGCGGGCGCGATCGGTGGTGACGCGCCCGCCGGAGAGTCCGGCGGCGAGGGCCGTCACCGTGGTGGCGCGGGCCTTCGCCGGGCCCAGTGCCAGGGCTCGTACAAGGAGTCGAAAGGCGGAGTCCGACAACTCGTCGTCCCACACCAAGGAGTTGGCAATCTGGGTGAAGTCGCGCGACGGCGCGATAGCATGCAGGAGCATCGTCAGTGGAGGCCTTACCACTCGGCGTATGAAGAGCCCGGCCGCGTGCGCTAACACGTTGCCGGGCTCGCCCCATTCTTCGGGGGCGATCCGCTTCTGGCGGTCACGGTACACCCAAATGACGGCCGGTCAGCACGCTCCGAACTGAAATGATTACCCGTTGTAGTGATGATCCGTGTCCTTGGTGGGCCGCAGCTCGGGCGGCAGCGGGGGCGCCTCCGAGAGCTTCACGGCCAACCCGCGCGCGAGGTCGAAGGCCGTCACCGGATCGCCCTGGTCGGCCCAGACCTCGGCGCCGCACCAGCGGCCGATCAGCCGGAACTGCTCCAGCGCCTCCGCGGGCAACTCGGCCTTGCCGCAGTAGTAGGCGAGCAGGTGGCGCAGCATCGGCAGCCGCTCGTCGTCCGCCGGGACGGCCGCCAGCGCCGTCGCGACCGCCTTCAGCCGCTCCTTGGCCTTCTCCCCGGCCAGCGTGGACCCGAGGGTCTTGCGCTTCTCCAGCTCGGACAGCGCGTGCAGGTAGATCCCCGGCAGCGGGCTCCCGGCCGGAGCGTGGTCCATCGCCCGCTCCGCGAACGCCAGCATCTGCTTGTCCGAGCCGAACCACTTGGCGCACCAGTACTGCATGCCCTGCCAGTGCGCCTCGTAGTGGTGCGGGGCCCGCTCGGCCAGTCCGGCCCAGAGCGGCTCGAACTGCTCCGGGGTGTACTGCGCGCCGCGCGCCGTCGTCACCATGACCACCCACGGAGCCGGGTCCCGCGGTGCCAGCAGCGCGGCGCGGCGGGCCGCCTCGATCGCGGCGGGCAGCAGCTCGCGGAACTTCGCCATGTCCTCGGCGGGCACCTCGTGCGCGTACTTGGAACCACGGATCGCCCAGGCGCGGTGCACCATCTGCTTGGCCTCCAGGGTGGCCGCGTCGCAGCTGTTCGGGTCCGCGGCGCGCCAGGCCGTCAGCCAGGCGTCGTCCTCGTTGGCGATGCTCGCCAGCAGCTCCAGCCGCGACCAGCGCTCCTCCCAGTCCTGGCCGGCCGCCTCGACGTGGGCGGCGGCGGGCCGCCAGTCCCCGCCCCAGGCCGCGTCGGCTATCGCCTGGGACCGTTGGCGCCGCTCCTCAGGCATCGGCGGCCCGGACCGGCGCGGGTCGAGCCGTTCGCGGGGGACGAGGCCGAAGGCGGCCGGATCGAACCGGTGCCTGGCCCACTCCACGGACTTGGTGGCGCGGGACCTCTTCACGGCGAAGTAGACGAGAACGGCCACGAGAATGAGCAGGAAATGGGTCACGGCGGCGAATCATCCCTGGTGGGAGGGGGTGAATGCAACGTCGAAAAAGGCTCGCCGAACACCCTTTTCCATGCAAACATGCCCTATATGGGGACGATTCTGCACGGCGCCCAGGTCACTCTCCGCCCCGCCGCGGAGGCGGACATCCCGGCCCTCGTGGCCATCCGCGGCACGCCCGAGGTCTTCGCCCGCTGGCGCGGTGGCGACGATCTCGCCGACGCCGTCGCCACCGACCTCAAGGAGCCGGGCACCGAGACCCTGGCGATCCTGGTCGAGGGTCAGGTGGCCGGCGCCATCCAGTGGTACGCCGAGAACGACGACGAGTACCGCCACGCGGGCATGGACATCTACCTCGACCCGGCCCGCCACGGTCGCGGCCTGGGCACCGACGCCGTCCGCACGCTGGCCCGCCACCTCGTCGCCGACCACCACTACCACCGCCTGATCATCGACCCGGCGGCGGACAACGCGGCGGCGATCCGCTGCTACGAGAAGGTCGGCTTCCGCCCGGTGGGCATCATGCGCCAGTACGAACGCGGCTCCGACGGCAGCTGGCACGACAACCTGCTGATGGACCTGCTGGCCGACGAACTCCGGTAGTGGCCGGAGCTCCGGGCCGTGCCCCGGGGCCCCGGCCGCGGGCCCTACCGCGCGTCCGGCGGCCGCGGTGCGTGCCGGGCCTCCTGCTCGGCGGCCTCGGCCGCTTCGGCGAGGCGCTTGATGGCGGCCAGCCGTCGGTCCCAGTCGGTCGCGAGCGCCGCCATCCACCGGGCCGTCGCGTCGAGCGCCGCGGGCCGGACCGCGTACCGCACCTCGCGGCCGGCCCGGGCGGCGGTGACCAGTCCGGCACCGTCCAGGACGGCCAGGTGCTTGACCACCGCCTGCCGCGAGACGGGCAGCCGCTCGGCGAGCGTGGTCGCGGTGGCCTCGCCCCGTTCGGCCAGCAGGTCCAGCAGCTGACGCCGCGTCGGGTCGGCGAGGGCGGCGAGCACACCGTCGACCGGCTCGGCGCCGCTGCGGCCCCCGTCGCTCGCGCGGGCCGGGCCGCCGCGGTCACCGTCGTTCACGCGGGCGGCTGTTCGGCGCGCTTGCGGAGCGCATCGAGCACCTGGGGCCATCCGCCGGAGTTGTCCTCGACCGCCTTGCCGCGCAGTTCCTCGGAGCCGGCCAGGGCGGCGAACCCGCTCTCGACCACGCACAGCCGCGTCCCCGCGCCCTCCGGGGTCAGCGTGAACTCCACGAGGGTGCTGTTGTCCTCGCGCAGGTCCTCGCCGGGGAAGGCGCTGGCCCAGCGGTAGGCCAGGTAGGTCGGCGGCTCGACCTTCTCGACCCGCACCGGGAAGACCCCGTACTCGGGGTTCTTCGCCACCATCGACTCGCCCTCGCGGGCCACCGTGCCGGCCAGGCTCGCCTCCTCGGCCACCCAGAACCCGGGCTGGGCCACCAGGGTCCAGACCAGCTCCGGGGATGCCGCGATCAGGGTCTCGCGCTCGATCCGGTCCTCACTCATGGGGAACTCCTTCGTCGCTGCCAACTGTGTGCAACCCCAGAGTTGCACGTGGATCGGCCAAGTGCAACCGGAGAGTTGCGCGTCGATGCGGCCTTCGACGGCGGGCGGCCCACGGCCCCGCGTCCCGGTGTCCGGCGCTCAGTGCTCGGGCGGGGGCGCGAGCACCATCGGCCAGGCCTCCCCGCCGGCGAGCAGGTCGTCGAGCGTCTCGTCCGGGCCCGCCGTGAACACCACCGTCGCGGGCGCCGCCCGCGCGTACAGCTCCGGCTCCACCGCGGCCCCGGCCCGGAGCACCGGCACGGCCTCCGGGTCGACGGACGAGCGGCCGGTGAAGGCCGCGAGGTCCACGCCGGCCCGGTCGAGCGGCGCCGGGTACACGGCGACCTCGACCACCAGGCGGTCACCGGCCAGGGCGCGCTCGGCCCAACCGTCGGTCCGCACCAGGTGGAGCACGCCGTCGCCCTCGTAGCTGTGGGTACCGAGCCGGGCGACGGCGCGCTCGGCCGGCGGGCCGTCGGGGGCGACGAGGAGGGCGACGACGGGCACGTCGGGCTCGTCGGGATCGATGCCGGGGCGGACGAGGAGCCGGGCCACGGGGGACCTCCGGGGTCAGGGCGGGCGGACGGGGTCACCGTAGGGCACGCCGCCGACGGAGCGCGCCGGTGCGGGGGGCGAAATCGGGTGTGCCGGGCCCGGTCGATCCGTAGGGTGGCGCAATGATCATTTCTCATGAGGCGGCCGGGAGCGGCCCGGCGGTGGTCCTGCTGCACTCCACGGTCTGCGACCGGCGGATGTGGGACGGGCAGGTTCCCGCCCTGGTCGGAGCGGGCTTCCGGGTGGTCCGCTGCGACCTGCGGGGCTTCGGCGGGACGCCCGTCCCGGACCGGCCGTACGACAACGCCCGGGACGTCGTCGACCTCCTGGACCGGCTCGGGATCGAGCGTGCGGCACTGGTCGGGGCGTCCGGCGGGGGCCGGGTCGCGCTGGCGCTGGCGGCCCGATGGCCGGACCGGGTGACGGCGCTCGCGCTGCTCTGCACCGCGCTCGCCGGGCAGGAGCCGAGCGCCGAACTCCGCGCCTTCGGCGAGCGCGAGGACGCGCTGATCGAGGCGGGGGACATCGCCGGAGCGACCGAGCTCAACGTGCGGACCTGGCTGGGCCCCGAGGCGGGCGAGGCCGTCAGGGAGCAGGTGCGCCGGATGCAGCGGCACGCCTTCGACGTCCAACTGGCCGCCGAGGAGGACTTCCCGCAGATCCGGGTCGAGACCGACCCGGCCGCCGTCACGGCGCCCACGCTGCTGGTCACCGGCGCGCACGACTTCGCCGACTTCGGCCGGATCGCCGACCACCTCGCCGAGCGCATCGCCGGTGCCCGCCGCCTCGACCTGTCCTGGGCCGGCCACCTGCCCGCCCTGGAGCGGCCCGACGAGGTCAACGCGCTGCTGGTCGACTTCCTGGGCGCCGGCGCCGGCCTCCTCGCCGGCGCGGAGGCCGCGGGGAGCTGAACGACGGCTCCGGGGGCGGCTCGCCGGCTCAGGCGGCCGCCGCCCCCGGGCAGCCGCAGGAGCGGCGGATCACCAGACGGGCGGGGAAGGTGTGCGCGCCCGCCGGGACGGGCTGCTCGTTCGCCTTGGCGGTCAGCACCAGGTCCACGGCGGCCCGGGCCATCTCGCCCTGTGCGGTGGCGACGGTGGTGAGCGGCGGCCCGGCGATGACGGCCTCGGCGATGTCGTCGAAGGCGGCCACCGCGAGGTCTTCCGGCACCCGGATGCCGAGGTCGTCGGCGGCGCGCAGCAGTCCGATCGCCTGGTCGTCGGTCGCGCAGAACACGGCGGACGGCCGGTCGGGCCGGGCCAGCAGGGCGAGGGCCTCGGCGTGGGCCCGGACGCGGTCGAAGGGCGCGGGCGTCAGCCGGCCGTCGGTGGGCAGCCCGGCCTCGGCCAGGGCGGCCGCCCAGCCGGCGGTCCGCGAGGTCACCGGGTCGTTCGGGCTGAGCGCGAACGTCCCGCCGAAGCAGTGGACGTCGGCGTGCCCGTGGGCCAGCAGGTGGCGCACCATCTCGCGGGCGCCGCCGTCGTCGTCGGCGACCACGGCCGCGCCGGTCTCGGTCTCCGCCCGGTGGTGCAGCAGCACGACGGGGGTGCCGTCGGTGGCCTCGAACCCGGCCACCCCGGGGACGGACGGGTCCTGGGTGACCAGGATCAGCCCGTCCACCTGCATGCCGAGGAAGGCCCGGATGTAGTGCGCCTCCCGCTCGTCGGCGTAGTCGGAGTTGCCGATCAGCAGCAGTCGGCCGCGCTCGGCCGCCGCCTGCTCGACCATGTGCGCGAGCCCGGCGAAGAACGGCTGCCGGGCGTCCGGCACGACCATGCCGATCAGGTTGGTCCGGCGGCGGGCCATCGCCTGGGCCACCCGGTTCGGCCGGTACCCCAGCTCTTCGACCGCCGCCAGGACACGGGCGCGGGTGGCCGCGGCCACCGGTCGTGGTCCGTCGTTGATCACATAGCTGACCACCGCCGTCGACGTTCCCGCCGCCCGCGCCACGTCGTCCCGCGTCACCCTTGCCATGCCCGCGAGCCTACACATCACCGCTGACCAGGCCCGAAGACGCCGGACCGACCGGTGCCCGGAGTCCGGACGCGCCGGCCCTCCCCGGGGCGTCCGGCCGCCGCCTGCCTCCCGCGGCCGGAGGGCGGCGGCGCGGTGGTCGGGCCGGCCTCGGAGGCCTGACCCGCCCGGCACGTGCACCCGCCTGAACGGGCACCCGCCCCGGCGCGGGTGCCCGTCCGGCGCTAGTAGGTGTGATCGGCCGTCACGTCCGCCGAGAGGTTGAGCGCGCGTTCCGCCGCCTCCCCCCGCAGGGCCAGCAGGGTCAGCGTCAGCGCGTCGACCACCGCCAGGTGGACCAGCCGGCTGGCGGTGGTCTCCAGGCCGAAGACGAGGTCCTGCCCGCCGGCGACCAGCGTTTGGGTGGCGGCCTCGCTCAGCGGCGAGCGGGCGTAGCTGGTGAGCGCGACGACGCTCGCGCCGGCGTCGCGCGCCCGGCGGGCGGTGTCGACCACGGTCGGAGACGCGCCGGTGTGGCTGACGGCCAGGCAGACCCCGGTGGCCGGGAGCCCGGCGGCGGCCAGCTGCGCGGTGAGCGGGTCGGCGGGGGCGTCGACCGGGATGCCCAGGGCGCGCAGGCGGTAGGCCGCGTCCAGGACGACCGCGCCGGAGAGGCCGGTGCCGACCAGGACGACCCGGTCGGCCGCGTTCAGCAGCTCGGCCGCCGCCCGCAGGGCCTGCGCGGACAGCGTGGTGGCGATCCCGTCGAGTGCCTCACGGGCGGCGCGGACGGTGTCGGTCAGCGCGCGGGCCGCCGGGTCCGCCTCCTCCGAGGGGTCCGGCGCGGGGGCCGGGGTCTGGCGGACGGCCGCGATCTTCAGCTCCTGGTAGCCCTTGAAGCCGAGCCGCTGGCACGCCCGCACCACGGAGGAGGAGGCGGTGCCGGCCAGTTCGGCGACGTCGCTCACGCTCAGGTGCACCAGATCGGCCCCCCGGTCGAGGACGACCTGGGCGACGCGCGCCTCGCTGCCGCGCAGCTCGCCGAGGCGGGCGCGGATGTGGGCGGCCAGCTGGGATTCCAGCGGCGAGAATTCGGAACGCTCTTCCATGGATCTAGGGTAGCGTGGAATTCCATTCCAGTCCGTCGGAGGGGAGCTTCGCCATGCCCGCAATCGCGTCCGCGCTGCCGAGCGGTGGGTCGGCGGCGGCCGTGCCGGTCGCCGTCCTCACCGCGGCGGTCCTGCACGCCGTCTGGAACGGGCTGGCCCACCGGATCCGGGACAAGCTGGTCGGCTTCGCCCTGATCAACCTCACCTACACCGCCTGCGCGGTGGTCCTGGTCGCGCTCAACCCGCTGCCGGCCGCCGGGGCCTGGCCGTACCTGCTCGCCTCCGTGGCGATGCAGGTCTCCTCCCAGCTCCTGCTGCTGCGCGCCTACCAGCTCGGCGACTTCGGGCAGATGTACCCGATCGCCCGGGGTTCGGCGCCGCTGCTGGTGGCGGTGCTGTCCGTGACGGTGCTCGGCCAGGCCCTGGGCGGCGGCGAGCTGCTGGGCGTGCTGGTGATCTCCTGCGGCCTGATCGGGCTGGCCTTCGCCCGGGGGATACCCGGGCGGGCGCAGCTGCCCGCTCTCACCGCCGCCGCCGGTACCGGCGTGATGATCGCCTCGTACACCGTGCTGGACGGCAGCGGGGTCCGGCACGCGGGCACCGTCGGCGGCTACGTGGCCTGGCTCTTCCTGCTCCAGGGGCCGTGCCTGGCGCTGATCGCCCGGATCCGCCGGGGCCGCGGCCTGCTCGTCGGGGCCGGCCCGGTGGTGCCGGTGGGGATCGTCGGCGGGGTGCTCTCCCTGACCGCCTACGGGCTGGTGGTCTGGGCGCAGTCCCGGGGCAGTCTGGCGGCCGTCGCCGCGCTGCGCGAGACGAGCATCGTGATCGCCGCGCTGATCGCGACCGTGGTCTTCCGCGAACGGCTCGGGCGGCTGCGGATGACCGCGAGCGCCACCGTCCTGGCCGGGATCGCCGTGCTGGAGCTCGCCCGTCCGTAGCGGCCGGGCGAGCACCGGGCGGCTCAGGGGACGATGACCGTCAGCGTGCTCCTGGTGAGCCGGAATCCGAGCGACTCGTACAGCCGGCGGGCCCCGTTGCCCTCGGTGACGGCCAGCCCCATCCCGGGGTTCCCGCGGCCGGCGAGGTCGGCCATCACCCGGCGCATCAGGTCGCGGCCGAGCCCCGGGTAGCCGAGCTCCGGGTGCCGGAAGACATGGGCGATCCAGGGCAGGCCCTCGTAGTCGGTCACGACGGCGCCGGCCACGACCCGGTCGTCCGCGTCCACGACCAGGGCGCTGGACGGCAGCACGGGGCCGACCACCCCGCCGGCCAGCAGGCTGCGCAGTTCCTCCCGCGAGGTCCGCTCGTCGTGGTCGGGGCGGTGGTCGGGGTGGCCGGGGCCGAACGCGGCGCCCAGCGCCGGGGCGAGCTCCTCGGCGGTGCGGTCGCACGGCACGCTGCGGTACCCCTCCCGCAGCGGGGTCCGCGCCCAGTCCGGCCATCCGGCCGGCGGTGGATCACCGGCGAGGTCGCGCAGCATGGTGTGCCCGAGCCGGAGCGGGCGGGCCCCGCGGCGCCGCAACCGCTCGCCGAAGCCCACCCGGCTGGAGACGACCCAGCCCGACATGTCCGTCAGCACGAACTCCACCGGGTCGACGGCGCTCACGGCCTCGCCGCCGGGCGTCCCCGGGCCCATGACCTCCAGCAGACCGGCCCAGGGCCGGCCCTCCCGCTCGCCGCGCTGGTAGCGGACGACCGGAAGGCCGTCGGCGTCGCGCCCGAACTCCCAGTCGGGTTCCATCTCTGTCACGCGGTCCATCCGATCTCCGAGAGCCGTCCTGCCTCCGCCATGCTCGTCGGGCGGCCGTTCGTGGATCAAGTGGCCGGGGTCTGCCTGCCCGGTCCGGTCACGACACCGTCGCCGCCCTGACACAGAGCACGTCCGGCAGGTGGGAGAGCAGCAGCGACCAGCTCTCGCCCTCGTCGGGGCTGCCGTAGACCTCGCCGGTGCGGTTGCCGAAGTAGATCCCGGCCGGTTCGGCGTCGTCGGTGCGCAGGGCGTCGCGCAGGACGACGCCGTAGTGGTCCTCGCCCGGCAGGCCGTTGGCGAGCGGCTGCCAGCTGTCCCCGCCGTCCTCGGTGCGGTAGACCCGGCAGCGGCGGCCCGGGGGGATCCGGTCGCCGGCGCCGCCGAGCGGGAAGAGGTAGGCGGTGTCGGCCCGGCGCGGGTGGGCGGCGACGGCGAAGCCGAAGTCGGCGGGCAGGCCGTCGGTGACGGAGCGCCAGCTCGCGCCCGCGTCGTCACTGCGGTACACGCCGCCGTGGTTCTGCAGGTAGAGGCGGTCCCGCCGGACGGCGTCCGGTGCGATCTTGTGCACGCACTGGCCGAACTCGGGGTACTGGCTCTCCTCCGGGAAGAACTCCGCGCGCAGCCCGGTGTTGGAGGGCCCCCAGCTCGCGCCGCCGTCCTTGCTCCGGTAGACGCCGCCGCTGGAGACGGCGACGAGCAGGCGTCCGGGGTCGCGCGGATCGGTGAGGATCGTGTGCAGCCCCTGGCCGCCGTACCCGGCGCCCCATTCGGACCGCTGCGGATGGTTCCAGAGCGGCTCGACCAGGGCGAAGGTCTCGCCGCCGTCCTCGGAGCGGAACAGCGCCGCCGGTTCGGTGCCCGCGTAGACCACGCCGGGCGCCTCCTCACCGGCCGGCTGGAGCTGCCAGACCCGGGTGAGCGACGCTCCGGTGTGCTCGGGGAAGCGGACGGCCGGCTTCGCCGGTTCTAACCAGCTCGCGCCGAGGTCGTCGGAGCGCCAGACCGACGGGCCCCAGTGGCTGCTGTCCGCACCGACCAGCAGCCTGGTCCGGCCGCCCCGGCGATCGATCGAGACGGCGTAGATCGCGTTCATCGGGAAGTGCGGCCCGCTGAACTCCCAGCCCGCCCGGGATCGGCTGCGGCCGAGAAAGAGGCCCTTCTCCGTCCCGACGGCCAACAACACCTCGGTCATACCGGCCACCACCTGTTCGGCGCAACGGCCCCCACCGGACACCCCTCCACGGGCCAGTGTCCCGCCACCCGCCCGGGGCCACACCTTGCCACGCCGACGCGGCGAGGTGCCGGGAGCGGTGCGGCGGCCGGCGCCGCCCGGGTGGCGCCGGCCGCCGCACCGGAGCTCAGCCCCGGCAGCCCTCCAGCAGGCGCAGCCACACCTCGCTGATCGTGGGGTACGCGGGCACGGCGTGCCAGAGCCGGTCGATCGGCACCTCGCCGACCACCGCGACGGTGGCCGAGTGCAGCAGCTCGGCCACCCCGGGGCCGACGAAGGAGGCACCCACCAGTACCTGACGGTCCTGGTCGAAGACCACCCGGGCCCGCCCCCGGTAGTCGTCGCCGTACAGCGAGGCGCCGGCGACGGCACCGAGGTCGTGGTCGATCGACCTGACCCGAAGCCCGGCCCGCTCGGCCGCCTCCAGCGTCAGACCGACGGCTGCCACCTCCGGCTCGGTGAAGACGACCTGCGGCGCTCCAGCGCTGTCGGCCGACGCAGCGTGCGCGCCCCAGCGCGCGGTGTCCAGTGCCCGCCCCTCGGCGCGCGCGACGATCGCCGCACCCGCGATCCGGGCCTGGTACTTGCCCTGGTGGGTGAGCAGCGCCCGGTGGTTCACGTCCCCGGCCGCGTACAGCCAGTCGCCGTCGACGCCGAGCACGGTGCAGCTGTCGTCCACCTCCATCCAGGTGCCCGGCTTCAGGCCGACCTGCTCCAGGCCGACGTCCGCCGTGCGCGGGGCCCGGCCGGTGGCGTAGAGCACCTCGTCGGCGGTCAGCCGCTCGCCGCCGTCCAGCACCAGCGTCACCCCGGCGCCGTCGACGCGCTCCAGCGAGGCCACCGCCGCGCCGAAGCGCAGGTCCACCCCGGCGGCCCGCAGGCCCTCCGCGACCAGCTCGCCCGCGAACGGCTCCATCCGGGGCAGCAGCGCGTCGCCGCGCACCAGCAGGACGACCTCCGAACCGAGCGCGCGCCACGCGGTGGCCAGCTCCACGCCGACCACGCCGCCGCCGACCACCGCCAGCCGCCCGGGCACGGTGGCCGAGCCGGTCGCCTCCCGGTTGGTCCACGGCCGGGCCTCGGCCAGGCCGGGGACGCCCTCCGGCAGCACCGGCCGGCTGCCGGTGCAGACCGCGACGGCGTGCCGGGCGGTGAGCAGCCGCTCGGTGCCGTCCTCCGCCTCGACCGTGACCGCCCGTTCGCCGGCCAGCCGGCCGTGCCCGCGGACCAGCTCGATGCCGGTGTCACGGAGCCACTGGACCTGGCCGTCGTCCTGCCAGTGCGAGGTGAACGAGTCGCGCCGGGCCAGGACGGCGGCCGCGTCCAGCGCCCGGTCGCCGACGGCCTCCCGCGAACCGGCCACCGCGCGGGCGCCGGCCAGCGCGGCCACCGGGCGCAGCAGCGCCTTGCTCGGCATGCAGGCCCAGTAGGAGCATTCACCGCCGACCAGTTCGGCCTCCACGATCACCGTGCGGAGCCCGGCGGCGGCGGTCCGGTCGGCGACGTTCTCGCCGGTCGGGCCGGCGCCCACCACGATGACGTCGTACTCCTCGGGGGTGGTCGTCACGTGCGGTCCTCCGTCGTGTCGATGGTCACCCCGGCGCGCAGGGCCAGGGTGACGGGCGTGCGTTCGCAGACGTCGAGCAGCCGGGCGCGCTGGTCGTCGTCCAGGGCGCCGGTGAGCGAGACGAGGCGCGAGACCCGTCCGTGCTGCCCGTCCGTCTCGTAGTCGAGCCTGACCCGGACGGCCTCCAACGGCCACTCCTTGCGCGCCGCGTACATCCGCAGGGTGATCGCGGTGCAGGAGCCGAGTGCGGAGAGCAGCAGCGCGAACGGCTCCGGCCCGGTGTCCGAACCGCCGCGGCGCACCGGCTCGTCGGCGGTCAGCGGGTGGGTGCCGGCCAGCACGTCGACGTGGAACGGCACGTCGGCGCCGCTGCCGGTCACCTCGGCGGTGGTGACCCGCCGGAACCTCGGCGGCGCCGCGGCCGCCTCGGCGCCGGTCGTGCTGGTCGGGGTCTGGCTCATGGCGGGCGGCCTCGCTCTCGTTCGGTGGCACGGGCGCCCGGAGGGACACGGGCGCCCTGCCCATCCTGCGCCGCCCGGCCCGCCGCGCGCAGCCGAACACGCGGGCGAGTGCGCTGAGGGGCAAGCACCCGGGCGCGCAGAGGGTGGATCACCGGGCCGGGCCGCCGCGCACAGCGGCGCGCCGACCCCGCCCGGGCCGGCGGATCACCGGGCCCCCACGATCACCGGGCCCTACGATCACCGGCCCCTACGACCACCGGGCCCCACGATCACCGGGCCGCGGAGCCTTCCGGGCCCACCCGCTCCGCGAGTTCCGCCAGCACGGCCGCCGTCTCCGCCGGCCGGGAGAACATCGGCCAGTGCCCGGTCGGCAGCTCCCGCAGCTCCCACTCCGGGCCGCCGAGCTGCGCGAAGTACGGATGGCCCGAGGCGATCATGGCGCGGACCTGCTCCAGCGGGAACGAGCAGGAGATCAGCGCCTTCGGCAGGTCCGCCCCGGCGCCGGTCAGCCGCAGCGGCTCGGTGAAGGTGGCGGCCGGCTGGTCGGTGGCGCGCTCGCGGACGGCGGCGCGGGCGGCGTCGTCCAGGCCGTCCGCGCTGCTGCCGGCGGCGGCGAGTTCCTCCCAGGACGGCAACGGGTGGCGACCGTCGACCAGGGTGGCCAGCACGTGGGCCCGGTGCTCGGGCTCCCAGAGGTCGCCCAGCGCGGCGCCGTCGGGGACGGGACCGCTGTCGAGGTAGACCACCCGCCGGATCCGCTCGGGCATCCGGTCGGCCGCACCGGTGACCGCGGTGCTGCCGCCGCTGTGGCCGACGAGGACGACGTCCCACAGGTCCTCGCGGGTCAGCAGGTCGGTGAGGTCGGCGATGTGGGCCTCCACGCCGACCTCGGGCCCCGGCTCGGCGGCACGCTCGGCCGTCCCGGCCGGGGTCACCGCGTGGACGGTGTGCCCGGCCTCGCGCAGCGGGCGGGCGACGTCGTCCCACGCCCAGGCGCCCAGCCAGAAACCGGGAACGAGAACGAAGGTACTCATGGGACCACTCCTTGTCCGGGGGAATCCGTCAGGACCGACTCTAGGATCGGAGCCGGACAGATCTCGCCCGGATTGATTCCGGATCCCGGCCGGGTCGGCACGGACCGGCCGGCCGACGAAGGGGGAGCCGATGTACCACCCGGTCAGCCGGGTCCTGGCCCTGCTGGAGCTGCTCCAGGCCAGGCCCGGCCTCACCGGCCCGGAGCTGGCCGCCCGCCTGGAGGTGGACGAGCGCACGGTGCGCCGGTACGCCGCCAGGCTGGCCGACCTCGGCATCCCGGTGCAGGCCGACCGCGGCCGCTACGGCGGTTACCGGCTGCGCCCCGGATTCCGGCTGCCGCCGCTGATGCTCACCGCGGACGAGGCGGCCTCGGTGGTGCTCGGACTGCTGGCCGGTCGCCGGTCGGGGCTGTCGGTGGGGGAGCAGGCCGCCGAGTCGGCGCTGGCCAAGATCCAGCGGGTGCTCCCGACGGAGCTGCGCGAGCGGGTCGAGGCGGTGGAGCAGACCCTGGGGCTGACCTCGGCGCCCGCCGCCGGCCCGAGTCCGGCCGGAGCCGCGCTGTTCGCGCTCGCCGAGGCGGCCCGCCGCCGGCGCCGCGTCCGGCTCGCCTACCGCGACCGCCTGGGCGTCCCGAGCGAGCGCGAGTTCGACCCGTACGGGCTGGTCTTCCACTCGGGCCGCTGGTACACCACCGGGCTGGACCACCGCAGCGGCGAGCTGCGGACCTTCCGGCTGGACCGGATCGGGACGGCGGAGCCGAGCGGGACGCCCTTCGAGCCGCCGGAGGACTTCGACCCGGTCCAGCGGGTGGTGGAGTCGCTGGCCTCGGTGCCGTGGACGCACGAGGTGGAGGTGCTCCTCACGACCACCCTCGACGAGGCCCGGCAGCGGATCCCGCCCGTGGTCGGGACGCTCACCGCGGCGGACGACGGCCGCGTCCTGCTGCGCGCCCGGGCCCAGAACCTCGACGGGTTCGCGGTGATGCTGGCCGGGCTGGGCCGGCCGTTCACCGTCCTGCGCCCGGACGCGCTGCGCACGGAGGTCCGGGCGCTCGCCGCCCGGCTCGCCGGGTGGGCCGAGCAGGGGTGAGCGGGCCCGGGCACCGGATCAGTGCACGGCGGGCGCGAGCTCGTCCGTGACCGGCCGGTCCTCGGAGGCCCCGCCGCGCATCAGCCGCTGCGGCCGCCGGACCAGCAGGTAGCCGACGCCCGCCAGGGTCACCAGGCCGACGCCCAGGAGCGCGGCCCACACCTGGTACCAGGGCGCGCCGGGCGGCGCCAGGATGCTGCGCGGCCAGCAGATGTTGACCACCTCCAGCCCGGTCCACAGCACCGCCAGGGCGTTGATCACCGTGCCGGCGCGCCCGTACGAGACCTGGCCGGACGGCCGCCACACGCCGCGCAGCCTGGCCACCAGCGCGGCCACGCTGAGCAGGAAGAACGGCAGGAAGGTCGCGGCCGTGCCGAAGGTGATCAGGCTGCCCATCGCGGTGGACTCCAGCCCCAGCGGCAGCGCGGCGGAGCTGACCACGGTCGCCGCGACCAGCCCGCCGATCGGCGCCCGGTGCCGGTTGACCCTGCGGACCTGGTCGGCGAAGGGGAAGACGCCGTCCCGGGCCAGCGAGTAGAGGCCGCGGGCGGCGCCGCCCTGCGAGGCCAGCAGGCAGGCGGTGAACGAGATCAGCACGACGACCACGAACGGCTTGGCGGACCAGTCGCCGAAGGCCGAGGTGACGGCGGTGGTGACCGGGTCGAGGTCCTCCCCGCGCACCACGGCGGCCGGGTCGGGGTGGGCGAGTTCCACGGCGACGGCGTTCAGGATCACCACGACGCCGACGCTCATCAGCGCCCACCACATCGCCCGCGGGACCTGCCGGCTCGCGTCCTTGGTCTCCTCGGCGGTGGAGACGCACGCGTCGAAGCCGATGAACGCCCATCCGCCGACCGCGATCACGGCCAGGAAGGCCGCTCCGGTGGAGACCCCGGCGGTGGCGGGGGCGTCCAGGAGGTCGGTCACCAGGCCGAAGCCGTGCGCCCGGAAGAGCAGCAGCAGCGCGAGCCCCACCAGCACGGAGGCGACCGTCTCGGCGGCGATGCCCAGCGAGACGAACCGGCGCAGCACGTTGACGCCGTAGGCGTTGACCAGCGTGCAGGCGAGCAGGAACGCGGCCGACACCAGCACCAGTTGCGCGGGTGTCGGGGTCACTCCGAAGAGCGCGAAGAACCAGGGCGAGGCGAGGTAGGCGACGGTGGTGTTGGCGAACATCACCGCGAACTGCCACATCCAGCCGGTCAGCCAGGCGAAGGTCGGCCCGGTGAGGCGCCGGCTCCACTGGTAGGCACCGCCGGCCAGCGGCCACTGCGAGGCGAGTTCGGAGTAGACCGCCACCACCAGCATCTGGCCGAGCAGGCAGACCGGCAGCGCCCAGACCCAGGCGCCGCCGGCCACCCCGAGGCCGACCTGGCCGACGGCGTAGAGGCCGACCACCGGGGAGACGACGGCGAAGCCCATCGAGATGTTGCCGAGCACGCCCAGGCTGCGGCGCAGCTCCTGGCGGTAGCCGAGGGCGGCGAGCCGCTCGGCGTCGGACCGGGCCGCACCGCTGTCGCCGGTCGGGCTGCCGCCGGAGGGGGCGGTGCCCGGGCTGCCGGGCGTCACGCCGCCGCGGGCTCTCGGGAGGTTGTCGGTCATGGGGCGTCCACCTTGCCGTCACCCGTGGTGAGCCCCTCGGACGGGCCCGCCACAGAAAACTAACTTTGTTAGTCAGGGACGGTAACCCCCTCACCCGGGGCAGGGGAAGAGTCGAGACCGGGCTGTAATACCGTGGGGCCGACGCAGCCGGCAGGGAGGGACGACGAGCGTGGGACGACCGACCAGGGCGTTGCTGAGCAGGGAGATCATCGCCAGGGCCGCCCTCGCCGTGGTCGACGAGCAGGGCTCCGACGGTCTCACCATGCGCGCGGTGGCCGACCGGCTGGGCGTGAAGGCGGCCTCGCTCTACAACCACGTGAGCGGCAAGGACGACCTGATCGACGGGCTGGCCGAGCTCGTCAACGCCGAGATCGACCTGGGGCCGCTCGACGGCACCGATCACCGGGAGTGGCGGACCGGCCTCACCGCCTACGTCCGCGGCTACCGCGCCGCCTTCCTGCGCCATCCCCACACCATCGCGCTGCTGGCCCGCCGCCGGGTCGGGGCCGACCTCCAACTGCTCGGCTACGAGGCCCTGCTCGGGGCGCTCGGCCGGGCCGGGCTGGCGCCCGCCGACGCCGCCGAGGTCGCCGCCGCGGTCGACTACCTGGTGCTCGGGTCCGCGCTGGAGACCTTCACCGCGGGCTTCACCCGCCCGCCGGCCGAGTACCGGCCCCGCTACCCGGCCCTCGCCGGTGCGCTGGAGGCCGCCGCCGAACGCGGCGGCGGGCCCGGATCCGGTGCACCCGGGCTGGACGAGCGCGGCTTCGAACTCGCGCTGCGCCTGTTCCTGGACGGCCTCGCGGCCCGGCTGCCCACGCCCTGACCGGGGCGTCCCGGCGGACAGCGTGACGACGGCCCGCAACGGCGATGGGCCCGCAACGGCGACGGGCCCGCAGCGGCGACGGGGCTGGAAGGGCGGCGGGCCCGCAACAGCGACGGGCCCGGGGGCACTCGCCACCCGGGCCTACCGTCGCGGAGTCACCCGCGCCGCCGTACGACCGGCCCCGGGCGGCTCCGCCCGCCCGACCGGCCGCCCCGACGGCCGCGCTCAGGCCTCCGGGCCGCCGTCCTGCTCCGCCGCGACCTTGCGCTTCACCTCGGCCATGTCCAGCTTGCGGGCCTGACCGATCAGATCCTCGAACACGGCCTCCGGCAGCGCGCCCGCCTGCGAGAACACCAGCACGCCCTCGCGGATGATCGCCAGCGTCGGGATCGACTGGATGCCGAACGCGGCGGCCAGCTCCTGCTGCGCCTCGGTGTCGACCTTCGCGAAGACCAGGTCCGAGTGGCGCTCGGCCGCCTTCTCGTAGACCGGGGCGAACTGGCGGCACGGGCCGCACCAGGCCGCCCAGAAGTCGATGAAGACGAAGTCCTTACCGTCCTGGCCAGGGACGATGTCGTCGAAGTTCTCCTTGGTCAGCTCGACCGTGTTGCTCATCTCGCGGTTCCTGCCCTTCCGGGGGTGGCGGTCCAGGCCATCTGCCCGGCACAACCGCGACCGTCCGCGCACTATTCCGGAGCCCCCTCCCGCGGATTTCCCGGCCGGGCGTTGAGTGCTCCGCCGTCGGCGCCCGTACTGGTGGGTGTCCGCGTCAGCGCGGTACGACCAGCGCGGCCCGTGTCCGAGCGGCCGTGCGCGTCCAGCCGGGGGAGAAGCACCCATGCGCAGCAACAGTCGCACCACCCGTACCAGTCGGATCGCCGTGCTCGCCGCGTCCGGGATCGCCGTGGGCGCCCTGGTGGCCGGGTGCGGGTCGTCCGGCTCCGGCAGCGGCGGGTCCGCCACGCCCGCCGGCTCCGGCGCCGCCCCGACCGCGCCCGCGACGCCGAGCAGCCCCGCCGCCCCCGCCGACGCCACCCTGAAGACGGCCACCGACCCCAGGCTCGGCACCATCGTGACCGACAGCGCCGGCTTCACCCTCTACCGCTTCGACCAGGACACCGCGCAGCCCCCGATGTCCAACTGCAACGGCAACTGCGCCTCGATCTGGCCACCCGCGCCGGCCGACGGCTCGGTCACCGTCAAGGGCATCGACAGCAAGCTGGTCGGCACCGTCACCCGGGCCGACGGCAGCAAGCAGATCACCCTGAACGGCTGGCCGGCCTACCGCTACGCGCCCGACAAGCAGCCCGGTGACACCAAGGGCCAGGGCGTCGGCGGCACCTGGTGGGCGCTGACCCCGGCGGGTGGCAAGGCGGGCGTCGCGAGTTCCGCCCCGAGCACGCCGGCCGCCCCCGGCGGTGGCTACTGACCCGCCCCGACGACGGTCCGGACCGGACGTGGAACCCTCGACCCGGAGGTACGGGTGCGCGAAAATGGCGTCGTGACCGACGAGCACCGCGGTGGCGGTGCGCCCGCACGCGGCGCCGCCGCCCCGGACGAAGAACTGATGCGAGCCCTGTACCACGAGCACGCGGGGCCGCTCTTCGGCTTCGTCCTCCACCTGGTCGCGGGGGACCGCCAGCGGGCCGAGGACGTGGTGCAGGAGACGCTGGTCCGGGCCTGGCGCAACATCGACCGGCTCGACCCGGGCGGCGGCTCGCTTCGGCCCTGGCTGGTCACGGTCGCCCGGCGGATCGTCATCGACGGCCACCGCAGCAGCCTGGCCCGCCCGCGCGAGGTCGACCCGGCACCGCTGGAGCTGCTGCCCGCGGAGGACGAACTGGACCGCGCACTGCGGCTGATGACCATCTCGGAGGCGCTCGGGGACCTCTCGGAGGCGCACCGGCAGGTCGTCGTCGAGACCTACTTCAAGGGCCGCTCGGTGAACGAGGCGGCCGCCGAACTCGGCATCCCGGCCGGTACCGTACGGTCGCGGGTGTTCTACGCGCTGCGCTCGCTGAAGCTCGCGCTGGAGGAACGGGGAGTGACATCGTGACATCGTCCGAGCCCGGACCGACCGGCTCCGAGCAGGGCCACACCGCCGGCGGCGAGCACCTGGACGTCGGCGCCTACCTCCTCGGCCTGCTCGAACCGGCCGAGCGCGACGCGTTCGCGGCGCACCTGGCCGGCTGCCCGCAGTGCACCCGGGAGGTGGCCGAACTCGGCTTCGTGGAGCCGCTGCTGGCCGAGTACGCGGCCTCCGCCGAGGCCGCCGGGATCGATCCGGCAGGGCCGGCGCCCCGGCCGGACGGGCGACTGCTGGACCGGCTGGTCGCCGAGGTCTCGGCAGGCCGACGCCGGGGGAGGGTGCGGCGGCTGGTCCTGGTCGCCGCGGCCGCGGTCCTGGTGGTCGCCGGTCCGGCCGTCACCGCCGTCGTGGTCACCGCGGACTCCACGCCCGGCGTGGTCGCCGTCGCGGCCCAGCAGTTCACCGCCACCGACCCGACCACCGGCGCGCACGCCGTCGTCGGCGTCGACGGCAAGGGGTGGGGCAGTCAGGTGAGCCTCGAACTCTCCAACGTCCAGGGCCCGTTGAGCTGCGACCTGGTCGCCGTCTCGCACACCGGGGAGCGCTGGACGGTGACCAGCTGGAGCGTCCCCGCGGCCGGCTACGGCACCACCGGCGCGGCCCCGGCCGCCCTGCGGACCACCGGCGGCACGGGCCTCCAGCCCACCGACATCGACCACTTCGAGGTCCGCACCCTGGACGGCGCCACCGTCCTGGTCACCGTCCCGGTACACCCGGCCTGACCCGGGCGCGGCCTCCCCGGTGCCCGCGCCCAGGCCCCCCGGGCGGGCGGGGGCGGCCGCCGTCTGCCGTACGGACCTCGTCGGTCCGCCCGGCGGTCGGGCGGGCGGCGGGGTCGGGGGGCCGGTGCTAAGCCTCCTCGGTGTCCGCGCCCAGGCCCACCGCGCGGGCGAGGGCGGCCGCCAGCGGCGGGTCGGGATGGTGGTCCGCGGCCCAGGCGTCGGCCAGCCGCAGGAAGGCGGCGAGCTCGTCCGCCGCTCCGGTGACGAGGCGGCGCAGTCCGTCGAGCGGCAGCTCGATGACGGGACCGTCCCGGACGGCGCCGTCCGGGGTCAGCCGCACGAGCGTGCCCTCGCGCCGGGCCTGCGGAGTGGGGCCGTGGCCGAAGAGGGCGAACCCGTCGCCGTCCAGGACTTCGTACCAGTCCCGCCACTCCTCCAGCCCGTTGCAGCAGCCCGGACGAAGGACGGTGCCGGTGGCCGGGGCGAAGACCCGGAAGCGCCGGGGGCGGCCGGGTACTCCGAGGTCAGCAGGCCGTGCAGGAACCGGCCGGCCGGGTCGCCGGATCCGGCCGGTTCCTCGCCGGGGCCGGGCTCGGCCTCGTTGTGGTCGGCGATCTGCATCACCGCCGTACCGACGTCGGCCGGGCTCATCGCGGCGCCCAGTGGGAGGAAGCCGCACGGCTCGTACGGGCCGACGGGCCAGAGGTCGAAGCCGTCGCGGCCGGGCGTCTCCAGGACGGGCTGCATCTCGATCACCGGGCGAGTCTGACGGACCCCGCTCGGGACGGCGCCCCGTTGTCGGGAGTCGTGCCCCCGGGGCTTCGGCTGCCCCGGGCCGATCCCGAACGCCGGCCGGTGTCCGCCGCTCCCGGCGGGCACTGCCGCTCGGGACGGCGCCCCATTGTCGGGAGTCGTGCCCCCGGGGCTTCGGCTGCCCCGGGCCGATCCGGAACGCCGGCCGGTGTCCGCCGCTCCCGGCGGGCGCTGCCGCTCCGGTCCGGTCATGCGTCGCGGCCGGCACCTGCGGTTACCGCCTCGCCTGAGCCCGCCGGCTGCGGATACCCGGGCGGATCCGGAACGCCGACCGTGCGCCGAACCCGCGCCCGCGCCCCCGGCTACCGCCCCGCCGACGCCCGCTGTTCCGCCGCTGCGGCGATCCGGGTCAGGGCACGGGCGCAGCGGCGTGCGAAGAGCCGCTGGCCCAGCGGGAGCAGCGGGCCGGCGAGGTGGGCGAACCAGCGGTCGGGGCGGCTGAAGGCGTTCACGGTGAACCGGACGGCCTTGTCGGGGCCCATCTCGACCAGGAAGGTCTCCTCGCCGACCGCGAGGTGCCCGCGCCGGGTGCCGTACGCGAAGCCGAAGCGGTCGGGGCCGTCCGCGCTCCAGATCACCCGGCAGGGGGCGGCGGCGCGCACCGGTCCGAGGCCGATCGCGCAGGTGACGGCGGTGCCGGGGGTGGCCCGGGTGGCTTCGGCGGCGATGCGGACGCCGGCGGCGCGGTGCATCCGCCAGTCGAGCACGGCGGCTCCGGCGGCTTCCAGGGCGGCGCGGCCGTGGCCGATCAGGGCGCGGTGGCGGAGGTGGTGGTAGCCGCCGGGCAGCGGGCGGTCGGGGGTGGTGCTGGCGCCGGTCTCGGGGTAGTTGAGGTCGGTGGCCCGGGGGCGGTTCATCGCAGGGCTTCCTTCGGGTGGGGGAGGCGCGCGGTCGGCGCCTGGGGTCGGGCGAGGCGGCGCCAGGCGAGCAGTGAGCAGAGCGCGAAGCCGAGGGCGTTGCCGACGCCGTGGGTGGCGGCCATCCAGGTGAGGGTGGGGTGCGGGACGCCGGAGGCCTCGCCCAGCGCCCACCAGAGCGCGAGCAGCATGGTCGCGGCGAGGACGGCGGAGGCGGTCCCGAGCAGGACGGCGGCGGGCCGGTCGGCGGTGCGGGTGCGCAGGTCCCGCCAGGTGAGCAGGCCGACCAGCCACATCCCGGTGGTGAGCACGACGGCTCCGGCGAGTTCGGCCCAGTCGTCGACGAAGTAGCCGGCCAGGACGAGCAGGGTGCCGAGCGGCACGCTGAGCGCGGCCCAGCGGGCGGCGGCGCTCTCCGGCGCGGCCCGGCAGACCAGCCCGGCGACCAGGGCGGCGGTGAACCCGGCGTAGTGGAAGTGCGGCACGGTCAGCGCCAGGATGTCGAGGTCGAAGCCGAGGAGTTCGTGGCCCGAGCGCTCGGCGACCAGCGCGAGCCCGGCCACCGAGGGGGTGGCGAGGGCGGTGAGCACGGCGATCTCGCGCGGCGCGAGCGAGCGGGTGCGGGCGAGCCGGGCCGGTGCGTGGGCGGCCAGGGCGAGGGTGCCGAGCGCGTAGAGTGCGGCGCAGCCGGTGGCGAGGCCGCCGCGCGGCAGCCAGAGCGACAGTGCGCCGGGGACGGCGGCCAGGGGCCAGAGCCGGCGGACGCGGGCCAGCCCGGGCTCGTCGATCAGGGTCAGGCCGAGCGGGATCACGGCGCCCATGCCGAGCAGGACCAGCAGGTCGACCAGCTCCGCGGTGCCTCTGCCCATGGTGGCCGCACCCCTTCCTTGAACACGTTCAAAGCCTTGTGCCAGTGACTGTACGCGGCGCACTTGAACGTGTTCAAGTCGAGCCGGAGCCGCCTCCCCTGGTGCTCGCGCCGCAGGCGGCGCACTCTGGAGAAGGAATCTCTGGAGGTGATCCGCCATGCAGACACTCGTTGGTTGGCACATCGAGATGGAGTTCCGTGAGGAGGGGGCGCGGACGGCCGCCGCCGCCCTGCTGAGACTCGGTGACGGAACCGAAATCCGCGCCCACGGCTACACCAGCCGCCACCCGTCGGACCCGGAGCAGCTGCGGGTCGGCGAGGAGGTCGCCGCCGCCCGGGCGCTCAACGATCTCGCCTCGCAGCTTCTCACCAAGGCCCACGGCGAGATCCAGGACGCCAGTCCCGTCCCGTCCCACCCGCTGTCGTGACGGCGCCGCAGGTCGGTGCCGGCTCCGGGGCCGAGGAGCCCAGAAGGGCCCGCATCCCGCTGATCTGTCCGCGCTGCGGGCGGGAGCAGCAGGTCGTCCCAGGTGGTCCCGACCGGGCCGTGCGTGTCGTGCACGCCGGGACCGGCCGGGAGGCCTGCGAGCCGGGCGACCTCGCCACGGCTCCGGACGACGTGGGCTGAGCCGGGCCCGTCCGGCCCGAGGACGAAGGCGACCCGGCAGGCGTAGGCGAACCCACGGGCGCAGGCGAACCCAGGGGAGTAGGCGAACCCACGGACGACGGCGGTGCCGGGACCGGTCCTGTGACCGGTCCCGGCACCGCCGCGCCCGCCTCGCGGCCTCTCAGTTCGGGCAGTACGACGTCGGCAGCTGCCACTCCGGCCCGACCAGCCGCTGCTCCACCCGGCTGAGCGTGATCCGGATGCCGACCGTCCCGGACAGGCCGAGCCGGAACCGGCTGCGGGCCAGTGCGATCAGGGCGGTCATCCCGTACTTGTTGATCAGCGAGGTGCGGTAGCGCGCGGTGTCGTCCGGGTCGCAGACCGTCGCCCGCGCGGGCAGCTGGCGCCCGGTCGGGCGCCCGTGGGCGTCGCAGGGGCCGACCAGCACCCGGGGGTGGCGGCGGATCCGCTCGGCCTCGCCGGAGTGGGCGGGGGTCCAGATGCCGAGCGCCGTGCCGTCCGCCACCACCCAGATCGCCGAGCGCAGCCGGCTGCCGTCCTCGTCGAAGGTGGTGAGCAGGAGGTATCTGGTGTCGGCCAGCCGGTCGGTACGGTCGTGCACGATGTTCTCCCTGTCCAGGGGCCGGGCGCGGTCCGTCGCCGCGGGCGCGGTCCGTCGCCGCGGCGCCGGAGCGGGCGGCTCAGTGACCGTGGCCGCCGGTGATCTCGTGGTACTCCTCGGCGGTCGGCCGGGGGATCCTGGCGCCCTCGCCGTGCAGTCCGCGGGAGAGCCTCGCGCGGACGCGGGTGAGCGCGCCGACCGGGTGGGCCACCCCATTCTCGTCCACCGGGGCCGGTAGTTCGAGGGGGCGGGGCTGCTCGTGGGCGGTCAGCCGGTGCAGTTCCGCCGGCGCGAGCGGGGCGTGCGCCTCGGTGAACTCGCCGTGCGGCAGCCGCCTGATGAGGCCCGTCTCCCGGCCGTGCAGCACCTTGTCCCGGTCGCGCCGCTGGAGGCCCAGGCACCACCGCTTGGTGATCACGAAGACCACCACCGGCACCACGAAGAACCCCACCCGGACGGCGTAGGTGATCGAGTTCAGCGACAGGTGCAGACGGGTGGCCACCAGGTCGTTGCCGCCGCCGATCAGCATCACCAGGTAGAGCGCGATCCAGGCCGCGCCGAGTGCGGTGCGCACGGGGGCGTTGCGCGGGCGGTCCAGGAGGTGGTGCTCGCGCGCGTCCTCGGTCAGCCAGGACTCGACGAAGGGGTAGACCGCGATCGCGCCGAGGATCACCGGGAAGAGCGTGAACGGGATCAGCACGCCCAGGTTGAGGGTGTGCCCCCACAGGCCGACCTCCCAGCCGGGCATCACCCGGATCAGCCCCTCGGCGAAGCCCATGTACCAGTCCGGCTGCGCGTCGGTGGACACCTGGTCGGGGCGGTACGGGCCGTAGGCCCAGATCGGGTTGATCGAGGCGACGGCCGCCATCAGCGCGATGATCCCGAAGACCAGGAAGAAGAACCCGCCGGCCTTGGCCAGGTAGACGGGCATCAGCGGCATGCCGACGACGTTCTGCTCGGTCCGGCCGGGGCCCGCCCACTGGGTGTGCTTGTGGTAGAAGACCAGGATCAGGTGCGCGACCAGCAGGCCGAGCATGATGCCGGGGATCAGCAGCACGTGGACGGTGAAGAACCGCGGCACGATGTCGTGGCCGGGGAACTCGCCGCCGAACAGGAACATCTGGACGTAGCTGCCCACCAGCGGGAGGGCCAGGACCACGCCCTCGACGAAGCGGATGCCGGTGCCCGAGAGCAGGTCGTCGGGCAGTGAGTAGCCGAAGAAGCCGTCCAGCAGGCCGAGGAAGAGCAGCAGGAAGCCGAACAGCCAGTTGATCTCGCGGGGCTTGCGGAACGCCCCGGTGAAGAACACCCGCATCATGTGCACGAACATCGCCGCGACGAACACCACGGCCGCCCAGTGGTGGATCTGCCGGATCAGCAGCCCGCCGCGGACCTCGAAGCTGATGTCCATCGTCGAGGCGTAGGCCTCCGACATCGGCACGCCCTTGAGCGGGACGTACGAGCCGTCGTAGATCACCTCGCCCATGCCGGGCTTGAAGAACAGCGTGAGCCAGACGCCGGTCAGGATGATGATGACGAAGGTGTAGAGGCAGATCTCGCCCAGCATGAAGGACCAGTGGTCCGGGAAGATCTTGCGCACGTTCGCCCTGGCCAGGGTGTAGACCCCCAGCCGGCCGTCCGCCCAGTCGGCGGCCCGCCGGCCGCGTCCGGGGTTCTGATTCCGGGTCATTTCCACGCACCTCGGTCCATGAAGCGGGGATCGTTCCCCGCTTCGAGCTGGGACCAGAGTAAACGGGGCCAGCTCCCCGTTTCTACCCGGGGTGCCGCTGTCGTCTCCACGGCGACCCGGAATAGGCGAGGGGCGCGGAAGCGACGCCCCGGAAACGGCCGCCCGGAAGCGACGCCCCGGAAACGGCGAGCGCCCCGGAAGCGGCGAGCGCCCCGGAAACGGCGAGCGGCCCGCCCGGTGTCGAAACACCGGACGGGCCGCTACGCACCCTTTGTGTGTACCCCGGAGGGTCAGTGCACCAGCACCGGCACCTCGTTGCTCTCCACCGCACCCGAACCCGTCGCCGCCTGGTCGGGGCGACCGGCGTTGATCAGGGTGAAGGCGATCGCCGCGGCGGCGACCAGGATGCCGAAGGACCACCAGATCGCGGTCGAGAAGCCGTGCACCATGCCCTGGAACTGCGCCGCCTGGGCCGCGGCCGGGCTGGTCACGGCGGTGGCGTGGGAGGCCAGCCAGGTCGCCGTGGCGCTGGCCGCGATGGTGTTCAGCAGTGCGGTGCCGATGGCGCCGCCGACCTGCTGCGAGGTGTTGACCATGGCGGAGGCGACACCCGCGTCGCGGGGCTCGACACCGTGCGTGGCCAGGCTCATCGCGGGCATGAACGCGGTGCCCATGCCGAGGCCCATCAGGATCAGACCGGGCAGGATCAGCGCCGGGTAGGAGGTGTCCAGGCCGATCTGGGTCAGGATCAGCATGCCGACCGAGGCGACCAGGAAGCCGGGCGCCATCAGGTAGCGGGCCGGCACGCGGGTCATCAGCCGGGCGCCGATCTGGGTCGAGCCGGTGATCATGCCCGCCACCATCGGCAGGAAGGCGACGCCGGTGAGCACCGGGCTGTAGCCGAGCACGATCTGCAGGTAGTAGGTCAGGAAGAGGAAGAGGCCGAACATGCCGATCACGGCCAGGCCGAGCGACAGGTAGACCCCGCCGCGGTTGCGGTCCAGGATGACCCGCAGCGGCAGCAGCGGCGCCTTGACCTTCATCTCGACCACGGCGAACGCGGCCAGCAGCACGGCGGCGGCGGCGAACAGGCCCAGCGTGATGCCGGAGCTCCAGCCGTCCGACTCGGCGCGGGTGAAGGCGTAGACCAGGGCGACCAGGCCGGTGGTGACCAGCAGCACGCCGGGGATGTCCAGGCGGTTGCGGTTGCGGCCCTGGGCGGGCTCGCGGATCACCATGACGGCGCCGACGGCGGCGACCACGGCGAACGGGATGTTGACGAAGAAGGTCCAGCGCCAGTTCATGTACTCGGTCAGCAGGCCGCCGAGGATCAGGCCGATCGCGCCGCCACCGCCGGCGATGGCGCCGTAGATGCCGAACGCCTTGGCGCGCTCCTTGGCCTCGGTGAACATCACGGCCAGCAGCGAGAGCGCGGCCGGCGCGAGCAGGGCCCCGAACACGCCCTGCAGGGCGCGGGCGCCGAGCAGCATGGCGGTGTTGGCGGCGGCGCCGCCCAGCGCGGAGGCGAGGGCGAAGCCGGTCAGGCCGACCACGAAGGTCCGCTTGCGGCCCCACAGGTCGGCGATCCGGCCGCCGAACAGCAGCAGGCCACCGAAGGCCAGCGCGTAGGCGGTGATCACCCACTGGCGGTTGCCGTCGGTGATGCCGAGGTCCTTCTGGGCCGAGGGCAGGGCGATGTTCACGATGGTGGCGTCGAGGACGACCATCAGCTGGGCGAGGCCGATGAATATCAGGGCCTTCCAGCGCCGCGGATCGGGCTGGGTGGCCGGCAGGGCGTCGGTTTTTGGCATGGGAGTACTCACTTCGGGGTGCGGTGCGTACGGATCAGGGGAAAGTCGGGCGTGCGGGCGGGCACGGTCGGCCCCGGCCGCCGGTGCGGCAGTGGACCGGCGGGCCGTCGGTCAGCGCTCGGCGCTGCGGGTCAGTGCTCGGGGTGGAAGTCCTCGAAGGTCGCGGCCCGGCCGGGCAGGGTCGAGCGGGCGGGCGCCCGCAGGCCGTCCAGGAACAGCTGCAGGTGCCGGTGGACGAAGCCGTCCAGGAACTGGCAGGAGGTGCCCGGCAGGGGGCGGGTGAGCTGGCTCATCGCGATGAACAGGTCACCGGGGTCGACGTCCGGCCGCAGTTCGCCGGCCTCCTTGGCGCGTGCCATGAGGTCGTCGACGGCGGTCACCAGTCGCTCGCGCGCGTCCGTCAGGTCCGGATCGAAGGGGTCGACCCGGTTGGTGAGGATCGGGCAAAGGGCGCCCATCTTCTCCTCGACCGTGGCGTGCGCGAACCGCTGGAGGGCGTCGAACGGGCCGGAAGCCTCCGCCGTCGCCGATTCGGCGATGGCCAGGATACGGCCCTTGATGAGCAGCGCCACCTCGCGGATCAGCGCCGAGCGGTCCGGAAAGTTCCGGTACAGCGTGGCGTTGCCCACGCCGGCCCGCTTGGCGATCTCGTCCAGCGGCGCGTCCGCGCCGTGCTCGACGAGGGCGTCCCGCGCCGCCAGCAGGATCCGCTCACGGTTGCGAGTCGCGTCCGCGCGCAGCTTCGGCGTGCGGACGGGCTCCGTGGTGCGGGTCGCCGCGGTGACGGTGCTGCTCACTTCTCGCTCCTCCCAGCATAGCGGGGAAACTTTCCCCGTTTAGGCCTACGAAGGAGCAAACGGGGATTCGGTCCCCGGAAATTCCCCGCTGGGTGTGACCTGCGTCGCATCCACCCGCAGGGTGGAAGCGCGGCGTCAGACCCGCGCCGGCCGGCGCAGCGGGATCTCGAAGTGGACGGTGGCCACCCCGGGGCCGTGCTCGCCGCTCGGGCGGGCGTCGTGGACCTCCTCGGCGAGGCTGCGCCAGAACGCCTCGGCGCCCGGGACGGCGGCGTTGGTGTGCAGGTAGAGGTGCCGGTAGCCGCCCTCGTCCACGGCGAACTCGCATGCCCGGCGCACCAGTTCCCGGGCCAGTCCGTGCCGGCGGTGCTCGGTCCGGACGTAGACCCGGACCAGCTGGGCGGTGCTGCCGTCGGGGTAGCGCTCGGCCAGCTCGCGCGGGTGCGGCGGGTGGACCGGCCCGCGGGAGTGCAGTGCGGTGGTGGCGACCACCTCGCCGTCCCGGGTGGCGACCAGCAGGGCGTGCCGGGGGTGGTCGAGGTAGTGCGCCTGGAGGTCGACCACGTCGGCGTGCCAGTCGGGGACGTAGCCGTAGCCGAACTCGCGGTAGAAGGTGTCCAGGATCAGCCGGCGGGCGCCGGGCACGTCCTCGGGCAGGGCGTGCCTGATCACATAGGCATCCGGACGGTCCATCGGAGGGCTCCACGGGTCGGGTCGGGGCTGGGTCCCCGCCACCGTACCTGAAAACGAATGTCATCTGACGCCCTGTCGGAAGAGCCGCGCGAGCGTGTTGAAAATGAAAACGAATGCCGTTACGGTCGCCTTCGGCACGTCGGACCGGCTTGCCGCGCGCGTCGTCGAGAGGGAGATCCGTGGCGCATCTGCTGGTGATCGAAAGCTGGGTCGGCTCCATGAGCAGACTGCTGCCCAGGGCCCTGGGGGAGAGCGGCCACCGCTTCACCTTCCTCACCCGCGACCTGCACCACTACCTGCGGGAGGCGCCCACCGACGGCCCGCACCCGCTGCTCGCCGCGGAGAACGTGCTCACCGCCGACACCAACGATCCCGCCGCCCTGCTCCCGCACGTCGAGCGGCTGCACGGGGTGCTCGGCTTCGACGGGGTGATCTCCTCCTGCGACTACTACCTGCCGCTGGTCGCCCGGGTCGCCCGCCGGCTCGGGCTGCCCGGGCCGGCGCCCGAGGCCGTCGCCGCCGCCTGCCGCAAGGACCTCACCCGCCGCGCGCTCGCCGCGGCCGGCGTCCCCGGGCCCGCGTACGCGCTCTGCGCCGACCGGGAGCAGGCCCTGGCCGCCGCCCGGGAGCTCGGCTTCCCGCTGGTGGTCAAGCCGGTGGACCTCTGCGCCGGGATGCTCGTCCGCGCGGTCGCGGACGAACGCGAACTGGCCTCCGCGCTCCGGGCCCTGGAGGCCTTCCCGGCCAACGCCCGCGGCCAGCTCCGGGCCCCCCTCGTCCTGCTGGAGGAGCTGCTGACCGGCCCGGAGGTCAGTGTCGAGACCGTCTGCGCCGACGGCGACACCGTGGTGATCGGGGTCACCGACAAGAGCGTCGGCGGCGCGCCCGCCTTCGTCGAGACCGGCCACATGTTCCCCGCCGTGCTGAGCGCCGAAGACACGGCCGCCGCGGCCGGGACGGCCGTCGCCGCGCTGGCCGCCCTCGGCCTGGACCGGGTCGTCGCGCACACCGAGATCAAACTGACCCCGACCGGGCCCCGGGTGGTGGAGGTCAACCCCCGCCCGGCCGGCAACCGGATCACCGAGCTGGTCCGCCGGGTCACCGGCGTCGACCTCGCCGCCGCCTGCGTGGACCTCGCGCTCGGCCGCCGTCCCGACCTGACCGTCCACCGCACCGGGGTCAGCAGCGCCGCGATCGCCTTCCTCGTCCCGGGGGAGGGGCAGGCCGGCCTGCTGGAGGGCTTCGAGGGCGAACCGGCCGTCCGGCGTGACGGCGCCGTGGTCGAGCTGGCCCTCGCCGCCCCCGGGCGCGACGTCCGGCCCGCCACCAGCAACAACGAGTACCTCGGCCATGTGATGACCACCGACACCGCCGGCGCCGGCGCCCGCCGGGAGGCCGAGCGGCTGATCGCCGGGCTGACCCCCCGCTACACCGCCGACGGCCCGGACGCGGGGCCCGCCGGGTCGAAGGGCCCGCCCGCACCCCTCCGGTCCGACCGCGCCGCCGGGGCGGCGGTGTCCGGATGACCACCACCCTCCCCGGTACGGCCCTGGACCGGATCGCCGGGCGGGCCCGCGCCGGAGCGTACGGGCCCGACCCGGCCGGGCAGCGGATCGCCCTCGCCTTCACCACCGCGCAGGCCGTGCGGCACGCCGGACGCGCCCGCGGCTACCGCAACGAGGTGCTCAGCCTGCGCCTCGGCGCGGCCGTCGGCTCCTGCGCGGTCGAACCCGGCGAGCTGCCCGCCGAGGCGCTCACCGACTGCGTCGGCGCGTCCGTCGCCGAACTGCTCGACCACCCGCTCGTACCGGTCCGGGTCGCCGCGCTCGACGCCTACCTGATGCGTTGCCGCCCGCACGGCCCGGCCCACGGCGCCCGGCCGGTGACCGTTCCGGCCGGTGACTCGCTGGCGAAGTCCCGGGCCCGGGCGCGCGCCGTCGTCGGCCTGCTCCCGGCCGCGACGACCGGCCGGGTGCTGGTCGTCGGCGTGGTCAACTCCCTGCTGGAGCAGCTTCGTTCGCGCGGCCTCGGGTACCTGGCCTGCGACTTCGTCGGCGGCACCACCGAGTGGGGCGAGACCGTCCACCCCGACGCGTCCGCCCGGCTCGACGAGTGCGACGCGATCCTCGCCTCCGGCATGACCCTCGGCAACGGCACGCTCGACCCGCTGCTCGCGCACGCCCGCGCCACCGGCAAGCCGCTGGTGCTCTTCGCCCAGACCGGCAGCGCCGTGCTGCCCCGGCTGCTCGGCGACGGCGTGAGCGCCGTCAGCGCCGAGCCCTACCCCTTCTTCTGGCTCGACGGCGGCCCCAGCCCGCTCCACCTGTACGGCGGGCACCCGCCGGCCGGCCGGGCGGACGGCGGTGGCCGGTGACCACGCTGCTCGCCCCCGCGGCCCTCGGCAACCCCGACCTGCTGCCGCTGCTCGGCCGCACCCCGCTCGCCCGGATCGGCACCCCGCTGCCGCACCCCCACCCCGGCTTCTGGGCCAAGCTGGAGGGCCTCGGCGCCGGCGGGATGAAGGCCCGGTCCGCCGTCGCCATACTCCGCGGCGCCCACGAACGCGGTGAACTCCGGCCCGGCGCCACGGTGGTGGAGTCCACCTCGGGCACCCTCGGCATCGGCCTCGCCTTCGCCGGTCAGGCCCTCGGCCACCCCGTCGTCCTGGTCGGCGACGCCGAACTCGAACCGTCCATGCGCCAGTTGCTCCACTCCTACGGCGCTCGGCTGGAGCTCGTCTACCGGCCGGCCCGGCACGGCGGCTGGCAGGCCGCCCGGCTGGCCCGGCTGCGCACCCTGCTCGACCAACTCCCCGGCGCCTACTGGCCCGACCAGTACAACAACCCCGACAACGCGGCCGGCTACCGGGCGATGGCCCGGGAGATCACCGCCGAGCTCGACCACCTGGACGTGCTGGTGTGCAGCGTCGGCACCGGCGGCCACAGCGCCGGGCTGGCCGAACCGCTCCGCCGCCGCTGGCCGGCCCTGCGGATCATCGGCGTCGACTCGGTCGGCTCGACCATCTTCGGCCAGCCCGCCCGGCCCCGGCTGATGCGCGGACTCGGCAGCTCGATCCACCCGCGCAACGTCGCCCACCAGGCCTTCGACGAGATCCACTGGGTCGGCCCGGCCGAGGCCGTGGACGCCTGCCGCCGGCTGGCCCGCGGGGCCTTCGTCACCGGGGGCTGGAGCACCGGCGCCGTCGCCCTGGTCGCCGCCTGGGCCGCCCGGGTGCAGCCGGGCGCCGCCGTCGCCACCGTCTTCCCCGACGGTCCGCACCGCTACCTGGGCACCGTCTACGACGACGCGTTCTGCCGGCGGCACGGGCTGGGGGCGGAGCACGCCGCGCCGCGCCCGATCGAGATCCCGCACCCCGCCGCCGTCGAGGTCACCGGCTGGGCGCGCTGGCGCACCGGGCACGGCGGCCCGGCCGGCCCGGCCGTCCGCCCCGACCGCCCGGACCTCCCCGACCCCACGGACCGCCCCGGGGAGGGCCGATGAGGCTCGACGTACGCACCGTACGGCTCCGGCTCGCCGAACCGCTGCGGATCTCCCGCTCGGTGACCGCCGAGCGCGACGCCGTCCTGGTCGCCCTGCGGTACGACGGCCTCACGGGCCGCGGCGAGGCCGTCGCCAGCGGCTACCTGCGCCGGCCCATCGAGCTCATCCGGCGTGAACTCGACGAGCTGCGACCGGCGTTGGAGCGCCTGCCGGATCCGGACCAGGCGCTCGCCGAACTCCGCCGCGGCGCCGCCCCGTTCAAGGAGCTGTCGGCCGGGGTGCTGGCCGCCGTCGAGGCCGCCCTGCTCGACCTGGCCGGCCGGCGGGCCGGTGAGCCCGTCCACCGGCTGCTCGGCCGGCCGGAGCCGGTGGCCGTCGCCACCGCCCGCACCATCGGCATCGAGCCGCCCGACCGGGCCGCGGACCGGGCCGCCCGGCTGGCCGCCGCCGGGTTCACCGTGCTCAAGGTCAAGGCCGGCTCCGCCGATCCCGCGGACGACCTCGCCCGGGTCCGCGCCGTCCGCGAGGCGGCCCCCGGGGCCGGGCTGCTGCTCGACCCCAACGGCGCCTGGACGGAGGAACAGGCCCACCGGCTCCTCCCGGACTTCGCCGCCGCCGGCGTCGAGGCCGTCGAGCAGCCGATCGCCCCCGGCCGTCCGGACGCGCTGGCCGCCGTCGCCGAACGCTCACCGGTCCCGGTGATCGCCGACGAGGACGCCGTCGGCTACGAGGACGCCTGCCGGCTCGCCGGGCGCGTCCACGGGGTCAACCTCAAGCTCGCCAAATGCGGCGGCGTGCACCAGGTGCTGCGCATCCGGGCGGCCCTGCGGGGCAGCGGCACCGAGCTGATGCTCGGCTGCCTCGTCGCCAGCTCGCTCGGCATCGCCCCGGCCGTCCACCTCGCCGACCGGGCCCGCTGGATCGACCTGGACGGGCACCTGCTGCTCGCCCACGACCCCTGGCAGGGCATCGGCGGCAGCGACGGCATCGTCCGCACCCCGGCCCGGGCCGGGCTCGGCGTCCGCCCGGCCCCGGCCGCCGGGCGATGACGCGCCACCGGACGCCGCCCGCCCCCCGCCCGCCCACTCCCCAGCGAGGCCCGATGACCGGCCACAACCTGCTCACCGACACCCCGGAGCTCTACGAACTCCGCTTCCCCGACCCGGGGTTCGTCGCCGCCCGGTGGGCCGAGTCGGTGCTCCGCGAGCACCGCGCCGGGCCAGAGGTGCTCGACCTCGGCTGCGGCACCGGGCGGGACGCCGGCTGGCTGCACCGCGCCGCCGGGCGGGCGGTGACCGGCGTCGACAGCTCGGAGGCGATGATCCGGCACGCCCGCACCCACCACCCCGGGCCCGCCTACCACGTGGGCGACATGCGGACCTTCCGCCTGCCCGGCCGCTTCGACGCCGTCCTCTGCCTGGACAGCGCCCTCCTTTACTGCCACACCAACGAGGACCTCGACGCGCTGTTCGGCCGGCTCCGCCGCCACCTGCGCCCGGGCGGCCTGCTGGTCGCCGAGCTGCGCAACGGTGCCTTCTTCCTCGGCCGCACCGACCTCCTCGACGCCCCGCGCACCGACCGCGTCACGCACGACGGCGTCACCCACACCTCGCACACCGTGCTCCGGATCGACCACGCCGCCCAGCTGCTGCGCCGCACCCGGACCTGGACGAGCGACGACGGCGCCCCGGCCGTCGTGCAGCACTCGGCCTGGCGGCTGCTCTTCCCGCAGGAGCTGCGCGGTCTGCTCGCCGCCCACGGCTTCACCGTCCTCGACCTGTACGACCGGCCCGGTCCGCGCACCGAACCGCCCTGGACCGAGGGGGCCCGGCCCGCCGACACCGCGGCGGGCGACCGCCTCCACCTGGTCGCCCGGCTCCAGGGCTCGGTCGGCGACCGGCGGGGGAGGTGGCGGTGACCGCACCCGCCCTCCGGCCGACCCGGCCCGCAGGACCCGAGCGGCGCCGCTACGCCGGGTAGCCGCCCGTGCCCGGGCGGTAGCCGCACGCCCGGCGGGCGGCGCGAGCGCCGCCGTCCCTGCGCGCCGCGGCGTGCCCGGGTCGGCATGTCGGCCTAGGCTGAACCCGCCCGGGCGGCCGGTAGGCCGTGGGAGTCGGGAGGGGCCCGGCGGCCGGGCGCCGAGGAGGTGCGCGATGGGCAGCGGTGAGACCGCCAAGGTGCGCTGCGTGGCGGCCGTTCCGTGCTGGGTGAGCCTGATGGCGCGTGATCTCGACGCGGCGAAGGCGTTCTACGGGCCGCTGCTGGGCTGGGAGTTCGAGCCCGGACCGGACCGCTTCGGCCCGTACGTGCACGCGGTGGCCGGCGGCGAGGCGGTGGCCGGTCTGGGGGTCGCCGGCGGTGCCTGGCAGATGCCCGTGGCGTGGACCAGCTACTTCGGGACGGAGAGCGCCGATGCCGCCGCCGACGCCGTCCGTGAGCGCGGCGCGACCCTGGCGGTGGGCCCGCTGGCCTTCGACGCCGGGCGGGTCGCGTTCGCCGCGGACCCGGCGGGCGCGGTGTTCGGAATCTGGGAGGGCCCGCTGGGCCGGGCCCGGCGCCTGGACCTGCCGGGCGCGCCGGTCTGGATCGAGCTGCGCACGCCGGACCCGTTCGCGGCCGCGCTCTTCTACGGCGAGGTGTTCCGCTGGGACGGCCGCGATCCGGAGCACTTCGAGGTGCGCTGGGAGCACGACCGGGTGGTGCTGCGGGCCGAGGGCCACAGCGTGGCGGCCCTCGCCAGGGAGCAGGCGGGCGGCCCGACCGGGCTGTCACCGCACTGGGAGGTGTCGTTCTCGGTGCCGGACACCGACGCGGCGCTCGCCCGGGCGGAGGAACTCGGCGGCTCGGCCCTCGGGGCGGCCTTCGACTCGCCGTACGGGCGGGTGGCCCGCCTCCGGGACCCGGAGGGCGGCCGCTTCGCGGTGATCAGTCCGAAGGCCTGAGGCCCGCGCCGCCGTAGGACCGCCGGGCGCCCTCGGGCCTGCGGCGGGCCCTGACCGGCCGGCGCGGCTACGGCCCCGGCTCGGCGGCCTCCCGCCGCCCGGCCCGCAGCCGCTCGCCGAGTTCGGCCCGGGCGGCGGCCGGCAGCGCCTTCCGGGCGAGCGGGAAGACCTGCTCCTCCTCCACCGCCAGGTGCCGGCGGACGGCGTCGGCGAGGCCCTGGTACAGCGTGGCGAAGGCCGGCTCGCCCGGTCCGACCCCTTGCAGGTCGGAGAGGTACTGGCCGATCGCGAGGTGCTCGTGGATGCTCGTGAACACCACCGCCCCGCCGTCCGGCACATCGTGCTGGACGACCGGGAACAGGTACTCCTCCTCGGCGGCGCAGTGGGCGAACAGCAGGTCGGTCAGCTGCCCGACCAGCTCGCCGCGCTCGGGCGCGCCGTCCGGCGCGGCCTCGATCCGGGCGAGCAGCTCCGTCACCGCCCGGTGGTCGGCGGTGAACTCGCCGAGGATGTCAGGCCTGCGGCTCATGGCGCGCCCGCCTCTCGTCCGGTGATCCCCCCGAACACCTCCAGTATCCGGCGTCCGGCACCGGTCGGGCCGGTCGTACCACCCCGGGTGACCGGCCGGGGACCCTGGGTGTCACGGGTCAGGGGCGGTCGCGGCGGCCGGCGAGGGCGAGCAGCCGGGTCTGCGGGCTCGCGCCGTCCGGCACCGGCAGCGGCGGGTCGAACACTCCGCTGCCGGAGAGGTCCCCGTACCCGGCCAGCTCGCCGAGCGCGAACTCCACCAGGCCGTCCGGCAGCCGGGTGCCGTGGCCGATCGCCTCGGCGAGGTCCCAGGTGTGGACGACGGTGTCGGCGGTGAGCTGGTCCAGGTAGTACTGGCCGGAGGCGTCGCCGAACGAGAGGTGGACGGTCAGCTCGGTGGCGCCGGGCACCTCGAACGCGGTGCGGGCGGCCTCGGCGGCGGCCGTCCAGGCGGCCGCCGGGTCGGCGCCGAGGACATCGCCGTCGAACCGGCCGCCGACCTCGGAGACGGTCGAGCCCATCAGCAGCTCGGGCACCCAGAGCTGCTCGCCGGTGAGGTGGTTGACGAGGTCCCGCACCGACCAGTCGGTGCACGGAGTGGGCGCGTCCCACCGGTCGGGCCCGACCAGCCGGACGCGCTCGCCGAAGGCCGCCAGCGCCTCGGCGTACGGGGTGCCGGGCCGGGCCGGTCGCTGGAATTCCGTGTGAGCCATGCCTCCACCCTGCCCCGGTGCCCGGCCGGGCGCGACCGGTTGCCACGTACCGGTCGGCCGGTCCGCGTGCCCGTTCGCTCACTCCCCGCACTCGCGCCGGTTGTTCAAATTCGAACTCCCAGGTACGGTCGAACGGCGGCGGTTCGAATTTGAACGACCGGTTCGTTCGTAACCGTCCGTGACCCCTTTTGCTTCGACCGACCCCGATCGATGGAGACGCGCATGCCGAGCACCAGCCCGAGCACGACCGCCCCCACCACCGCCACCGTCCTCCCGGGCCGGGCAGCCCCCGAGCCCGCGCTGACCTCGCCGCACGCCTATGACGCGGGCCTGCTCCTGCTGCGCCTCGCGCTCGGCCTGACCATGGCCGCGCACGGCAGTCAGAAGCTGTTCGGCTGGTTCGGCGGCGGTGGCCTCGACGGCACCGGTCAGTTCTTCACCATGAGCGGCTACCCGGCCGGCGACGCCATGGCCGTGGTCGCCGGTCTCACCGAGACCTTCGGCGGCCTCGCGCTCGCCGCCGGCCTGCTGACCCCGCTGGCCGCGGCCGCCATCCTGGGCACCATGGTCAACGCGCTCGCCGTCACCTGGGGCGGCGGCTTCTTCGCGCCCAAGGGCAGCGAGTACGAGCTGCTGCTCACCGCCGGCGCCGCCGCGCTCGCCCTGACCGGGCCCGGCCGGTACGCCGTGGACCGCTTCCTGCCCGTCCTGCGCGCGCACCGGCTCGCGTACGGCGCGGCCGCGGTGGTGGTCGGCCTGGTCACCGCCGGCGTCATCCTGCTGCTGCGCACGTGATCCGCCCGGGTCCGGGGTCCGGGGGGCGGACCGCCCGATCCGCCCGACCTGCCTGACCTGCCCGGACCCGAGGGGCCGTCCGGTCCGCACGGTGACGTGCGCGGCTGCCGGCCGCTCAGCTCCCGGTAGGAGAACGGCCGTTGGGCCGAGGAAGTCGATTCCTCGGCCCAACGGCCGTTCGTCGTCACCGGTCCGGGGAGCCTGCCCCGGGGTCCGGCCCGAAGGCCGGTGTCCAGGGGCTTCACACGTCATGTGATGTATGCCATTGTACATGTCACACTCCCCACCGTGTGCACGACGGAGCCGCCCCACGGCGCCGTCGCAACGGTCCTCACTCCCGTCAAGGCCGCGTCTCCCCAGCGCGGTTGAAGAAGGCCCGGAGGCCCCCACGTGAGAACCGCACGACCTCTTTCACCACTGCCTCAGTTGGCCAGGCTGGTGACGATCGCCCTGGCGATGCTCCTGGCGCTCGGCCTGTTCGCCCCGCGCGGCCAGGCCGCCCCTGCCCCGGTCCCGCCGCAGCCCGGCGGCGCCCCGTCCGCCACGGCGGCCGGTCCGGCCCCGCAGCCCGGCATCGGCGCCGCCGCGCAGGGCGACGGCCAGAACCGGTCCGTCCCCGCCAGTGACCGCGCCCCGCTCTCGGCCACCGCGCCCGCGGACGCCGCCTCGACGGGGGCGGCCGCCACGTCGGCCAAGTCCGCCGGGCAGCAGTCCGCCGCCGCGACCGCCGCGGCCTGCAACGTCGGCGACTTCACCAGCCGCACCGGCAGCGCCCTGGTCCAGCAGATCAAGTCCGCCGAACTCGGCTGCGTCAACCAGCTGTTCACGCTCACCGGCACCGACGCCAACAAGGCCTTCCGCGAGGCGCAGATGGTCACCGTGGCCAACGCCCTGCGCGACACCGCCGCCGCCTACCCGGGCAACAACACCACCTCCGCCGGACAGTTGGTGCTCTTCCTGCGCGCGGGCTACTTCGTGCAGTGGTACCACCCCGCCGACGTCGGCACCTACGGCACCGCCCTGCAGGCCGCGATCCGTGGCGCGCTGGACACCTTCTTCGCCAACTCCCACTCGCGTGACGTGAGTTCCGACAACTCGGGCACGCTGGGCGAGGCCGTCGTACTGATCGACAGCGCGCAGGAGAACGTCCGCTACCTGTACGTCGTCAAGCGCATGCTGGCCGACTACAACGCCGCCACCCACAACCCGGCCGGGATGGGAAACGCCCTCAACGGCGTCTTCACCGTGCTGTGGCGCGGCCACCAGATCCCCGCGTTCGTCTCGGCCGTCCAGGCCGACCCGAGCGTGCTGGACTCGCTGTACGGCTTCGCCGGCGCCAACAACGCCCTGCTCGGCGGTGACTACGGCTTCCTGGTCTACAACGCCACCCGCGAGATGGGCCGCTTCCTCCAGTACGCCCCGCTGCAGGCCAAGGACCGCCCGCTGGTCAAGGGCCTGGTCGACCAGGCCTCGGTCGGCGGCCGCACCGCCTACCAGTGGGCCGCCGCCGCCGAGATGACGGCCGCCTACGACGCCGCCAACTGCTCGTACTACGGCACCTGCGACGCCGCCAACCGCCTCAAGGCGGCCAATCTGACGGTCAGCTACACCTGCAGCCCGAGCATCAAGATCCTCGCCCAGGCCCTGGACTCCACCCAGCTGTCCACCGCCTGCACCAGCCTGACCGGCCAGGACGCCTACTTCCACTCCGTCGTCCGCGACGGCGGCCCGGTGGCCAACGACCGGAACACCACCATCGAGGTCGTGGTCTTCCACGGCCGCTTCGACTACGGCGTGTTCGCCGCGATCATCTACGGCATCAACACCAACAACGGCGGCATGTACCTGGAGGGCGACCCGGCCGCGGTCGGCAACCAGCCGCGCTTCCTCGCCTACGAGGCCGAGTGGGTGCGTCCGGACTTCCAGGTCTGGAACCTCAACCACGAGTACACCCACTACCTGGACGGCCGGTTCGACATGGCCGGCGACTTCAACGCCGGGATGACCACGCCGACCGTCTGGTGGGTCGAGGGCTTCGCCGAGTACGTCTCCTACTCGTACCGCAAGGTGTCGTACGACGCGGCGATGTCCGCCGCCGGCCTGCACACCTACAGCCTGAGCACGCTCTTCGACACCACGTACGACAACGCCGACCAGACCCGCGTCTACAACTGGGGCTACCTGGCCGTCCGTTACATGCTGGAGAAGCACCGCGCGGACATGGACGCGGTGCTCGCCAAGTACCGCGCCGGGGACTGGAACGGCGCCCGCGGCTACCTGACCTCCACCATCGGCACCCGCTACAACGCCGACTTCGACGCCTGGCTGACCGCCTGCGCGGCCGGCTCCTGCGGCACCGGCACCGACCCGGGCGGCAACCAGGCGCCCACGGCGGCCTTCACGACCGCGACCGGCGAGCTGAGCGTCACCTTCGTCGACCGCTCCACCGACAAGGACGGCACGATCGCCTCCCGCGCGTGGAACTTCGGTGACGGCACCACCTCCACCGCCGCCAACCCGACCAAGACCTACGGCGCGGACGGCACCTACACCGTCACCCTGACCGTGACCGACGACAAGGGCGCCACCGCGAGCACCAGCCGGGCGGTCACCGTCTCGCGGATGCCCGAGTGCTCCGCCGCCGACACCCGACTGCTCGACCGGAACTGCCGGCGGAGCAACCTGGCGGCGACCACCGGCAACTACGCCCACTTCTACCTCTACATCCCGGCCGGGACGAAGCAGCTGAAGCTGACCAGCACCGGCGGCACCGGCAACGCCGACCTCTACTTCAACACCGCCTCGTGGGCGTACACCAACGCCTACACGGCCCGGTCGGTCAACGCCTCCAACAACACCGAGACCCTCACCATCGACAACCCGCCCGCGGGTTACGTCTACGCCAGCCTCTACGCCCAGCAGGGCTTCGGCGGCGCGAACATCAAGGCCGAGTTCTGATCGGCCCCGGATGACCGGAGGCCCCGGGGGAGCGCGTGCGGCGCTCCGCCGGGGCCTCCCGCGTGGCCCCGGCGGCGGCTCGCGCCGGGGCTACCCGGCGACCCGGACCAGGGCCATCGTGATGTTGTCCGGCCCGCCGGCCTCGATCGCCGCCCTCCAGAGGTCGTAGACCGCGCGCCCGTCGGCCCGTTCCGATCCTTCGGCGGAGCCCGTCAGCAGCGCCGACAGCTCCTCCTCCGGCACCGGATCGGTCAGGCCGTCGCTGCACACCAGGTACCGGTCACCGACCGCCAGCGGCATGCCGCGCACATGCGGTTCGACGAAGGTCAGGCCGAACGAGCCGCCGAGCGACTGGGTGATCAGCGAGGTGGTCCGCCGCCCGGGGGCCGGCGGCGGACTGTCGTCCACGCTGATCCGGCGCAGGCCGTCCCGCTCCACCCGGTAGACCCGGCTGTCGCCGACGTTGAAGGCGACGATCCGCTCGGGGAGCAGCACCACGCCCGCCACCGTCGTGCCCATCGCGGCGAGTTCCGGATCCTCGGCCGCCGCGGCGTACACCGCCTGGTTGCAGGACTGCAGGGCCTCCCGGACGGTCTCCTCGCCCTCCAGGCCCGGCCCGGCGGCGGCCAGCCGCCGGGCCACCAGCGCGCTCGCCACCTCGCCCCCAGGGTGCCCGCCGAGCCCGTCCGCCACCGCGACCACGCAGGGCGGTCCGGTCGGGAAGAGCAGGGTCTGCGGGTTGCCGGTCACGGTCGCGCAGAGCGTCCACGGCCCGACCGTCAGGCTGTCCTCGTTGTGTTCGCGCACCAGGCCCTCGTGGCTCAGCGCACTCACCGCGATGTAGGCCGCCATCGGCTCGCCGCCCTTCCGGGACTCCGGGTCGGCCGTCCTTGCTCCTCCCATTGTCCCGCCGGCCCGGGAAACCGCCCGGTCCGCCCCGGGGCCCTCAAGGCCTGCCCGGCCCGTGTGCCGGTACGGCCCCGCACCCGTGCGGTCCTGGGCGGCCCGCGGGGCGCGCAGGGGAATACCGGCGGAACGGCCGGTGCTAAGATGGTTGAAACTTTGACGATCGAATCCCGCGCCCCGGGATTCACCAGGAGTGTGGTGAGCAGCATGCAGTTCGGAATCTTCACCGTCGGCGACGTCACCCCCGACCCGACCACCGGCCGCACCCCGACCGAGCACGAGCGGATCAAGGCGATGGTGGCCATCGCCCGCAAGGCCGAGGAGGTCGGCCTGGACGTCTTCGCGACCGGCGAGCACCACAACCCGCCGTTCGTGCCGTCCTCGCCGACGACCATGCTCGGCTACATAGCCGCGCGGACCGAACGCATCATCCTCTCCACCTCGACCACGCTGATCACCACGAACGACCCGGTGAAGATCGCCGAGGACTTCGCGATGCTCCAGCACCTCGCGGACGGCCGGGTCGACCTCATGATGGGCCGCGGCAACACCGGCCCGGTGTACCCGTGGTTCGGCAAGGACATCCGCCAGGGCATCCCGCTGGCGGTCGAGAACTACGCGCTGCTGCACCAGCTGTGGCGCGAGGACGTGGTGGACTGGTCGGGCCGCTTCCGCACCCCGCTGCAGTCGTTCACCTCCACCCCGCGCCCGCTGGACGGCGTCGCGCCGTTCGTCTGGCACGGCTCGATCCGCAGCCCGGAGATCGCCGAGCAGGCCGCCTACTACGGTGACGGCTTCTTCGCGAACAACATCTTCTGGCCCAAGGAGCACTTCCAGAAGCTGGTCGACCTCTACCGCGAGCGCTACGCCCACTACGGGCACGGCACGGCGGAGCAGGCCTACGTCGGGCTCGGCGGCCAGCTGTTCATGCGGAAGAACTCGCAGGACGCGGTGCGCGAGTTCCGCCCGTACTTCGACAACGCGCCGGTGTACGGCCACGGCCCCTCGCTGGAGGAGTTCACCGAGCAGACCCCGCTCACCGTGGGCAGTCCGCAGGAGGTCATCGAGAAGACGCTGACCTTCCGCGAGTCGTTCGGCGACTACCAGCGCCAGCTGTTCCTGATGGACCACGCCGGCCTGCCGCTGAAGACCGTGCTGGAGCAGCTGGACCTGCTGGGAGAGGAGGTCGTGCCGGTGCTGCGCGAGGAGTTCGCCAAGGGCCGCCCGGCGGGCGCCCCGGACGGGCCGACGCACGCGGCCCGGGTCGCGGCCGCACTCGCCGCGCAGGAGGAGACGACGGAGGTGGCCGAGTGAGCACGTACCGACTGGCGGTGGTGACCGCCGGGTTGAGCAAGCCGTCCTCCACGCGCCTGCTGGCCGACCGGCTGACCGAGGCGACGGCCCGTCAGCTCGGCGCGGCAGGCGGCGCGGTGGACGTCACGGTGATCGAACTGCGGGACCTCGCGACCGACATCGCGCACAACTTCGTGACCGGGTTCCCGGGCGCGGCCCTGCGCGAGGCGGTCGAGGCGGTGACGCGCGCCGACGGCCTGATCGCCGTGACGCCGATCTTCACCGCCTCCTACAGCGGCCTGTTCAAGTCCTTCTTCGACGTGATCGACCACGACGTCCTCGCCGGGAAGCCGGTGCTGATCGCCGCCACCGGCGGCACTCCCCGGCACTCGCTCGCCCTGGAGCACGCCGTCCGGCCGCTCTTCGCCTACCTGCGCTCGGTGGTCGTGCCCACCGCGGTGTACGCGGCGACGGACGACTGGGGCGCGACGGGGGACCGGCACACCGACGGCCTGCCGGGCCGGATCGACCGGGCAGCCGGCGAGCTGGCCACCCTGCTGGCCGGCCGCCCGCCGACGGCGGCGCCGTCACCGGCCGACACAGCGGCCGTGGTGCCGTTCGCCGAGCAACTGGCCGCCCTCCGGGCCTGACGGCACGAACGGGCGACGGCCGGAGCGGGACGAGAGCCGGAGCGGGACGAGGGGCGGGCCGGGTGGCCCGCCCCTCACGGGGGCGTCCGCCGGGCCGTGGCGCTGGGCCGGACGGGTGCGTGTTGATCGCGCCCGAATGTCCACTATGCGGTGTAATCGTACACATGATCAGATCACTGCCGCTCCGACATGCTCCGAGCGCGGAGCCGCTCCGCCCCACCGGCCGTCCGGTCGCGGACCGCCGGACCGGGCGGGGAAGCACGCGGGAACCCTGAAGTGGAGACCGTCGTGCCGCCCGAGAGCCCGAACGCGCCGGCCGGGGAGCCGCAGGCCGTCCTCACGCCGCTGACCAACGTCGCGATCTTCCTGGTGCTCACCATCGACCCCGGCGGGGAGCAGGCCGTCCGCGACCTGCTGCCCGACCTCGCCGGCCTGCGGCGCTCGGTCGGCTTCCGGGCCCCCGACGCCGGGCTGACCTGCGTCACCGGCATCGGCTCCGACGCCTGGGACCGCCTCTTCGCCGGCCCCAGACCCGCCGGGCTCCACCCGTTCCGGGAGGTGGCGGGCGCCCGTCACCGGGCCCCCGCCACCCCCGGCGACCTGCTGCTCCACCTGCGGGCCACCCGGTTGGACCTCTGCTTCGAACTGGCCGGCCAGCTCACCCGCCGGCTGGCCGGTGCCGCCACCGTCGTCGACTCCGTCCACGGCTTCCGCTACTTCGACGACCGCGACCTGTTGGGCTTCGTCGACGGTACCGAGAACCCCGAGGGGCGGGCGGCCGCGGCGGCCGTGGTGGTCGGCGCGGAGGACCCGGGGTTCGCCGGCGGCAGCTACGTCGTCGTCCAGAAGTACCTGCACGACCTCACCGCCTGGAACACGCTCCCGGTGGAGCAGCAGGAACGGGCCGTCGGCCGCACCAAGCTCACCGACATCGAGCTGGACGACGCGACCAAGCCCGCCGACTCGCACGTCGCCCTCACCACGATCACCGGCCCCGACGGTGAGGAGCGGCAGATCATGCGCTTCAACATGGCGTTCGGATCCTTCGACGGCGGCGGCGAGTTCGGGACGTACTTCATCGGTTACGCGCGCACGCCCGAGGTGACGGAGGAGATGCTGCGCAACATGTTCGTCGGCCGCCCGCCGGGCAGTCACGACCGGCTGCTCGACTTCTCCACGGCGGTGACCGGCTCGCTCTTCTACGTCCCGACCGCCGAGTTCCTCGACGGGCCGCCGGCCGCGCCCGCTCCCGCCGGCGCCCCGGCCGAGGTCACCGCCGCCAGTGCCGCCACCGCCAGTACCGCCACCGCCCCCTCCGCCGCCGACGGCTCGCTCGGCATCGGCAGCCTGAAAGGGACCCCTTCGTCATGAGCAATCTGCACCGCGACCTGGCCCCCGTCTCCGCCGCGGCCTGGGAGGAGATCGAGGAGGAGGCCCGGCAGACCTTCAAGCTCCACATCGCCGGCCGCCGGGTGGTGGACCTGAGCGGCCCCGAGGGCACCACCCTCGCCGCCGTCGGCACCGGCCACCTGACCGGCATCACCCCGCCCGCCGACGGGGTGCTCGCCCACGCCCGCGACTCCCAGCCCGTCGTCGAGCTCCGGGTGCCCTTCACCGTCAGCCGCGCCGCCGTCGACGACGTCGAGCGCGGCTCCCGCGACTCCGACTGGCAGCCGGTCAAGGACGCGGCCCGCACCATCGCCCTCGCCGAGGACCGCGCCGTCTTCGAGGGGTACCGGGCCGCCGCCATCGAGGGCATCCGCGCCGGTGCGAGCAACCCGGCGATCCAGCTCCCGGCGGACGTCCGCGAATACCCGAACGCGGTGGCGAGGGCGCTCTCCGCGCTGCGCCTCGCCGGAGTCGGCGGGCCCTACGCGCTGCTGCTCGGCGCCGACGCCTTCACCGCGGTCAGCGAGACCAGCGACCACGGCTACCCGGTGGCGGCGCACATCGCCCGGCTCCTCGACGGCGAGATCATCTGGGCCCCGGCCATCGAGGGCGCCTTCCTGCTGTCGGCCCGCGGCGGCGACTTCGAACTCGTCCTAGGCCAGGACATCTCGGTCGGCTACCTCTCCCACACCGCCGACTCGGTCGACCTCTACCTCCAGGAGTCGCTGACCTTCCGTCTCTACACGGCCGAGGCCGCCGTCGCCCTGGTCGGCCGGAGCCTGTCCGACCTGCCCTAGCGGAGCCGGGCGGCCGAGCGGACCAGCCGGGCGGCCGCCACCACCGGGAGGGCCAGGGTCACCAGGAGCGCGACCGTCACCGTGCGCGCGCTCAGGCCGCCGAGCACCACCGAGAGCACTGCCGCGACCACCGGGAGGACCAGGACGGGCGAGAGCGCGAGCAGCGTCGCCATGGCCGCAGCGCGCCGCGAGCGCCCGGCCCGGTCGGGGCCGCCGGACGGGTGGCCCCGGCGACAGGCCCGCCCGGAGGGTCCGGTGGATTCCGCGCGGGGTCCTGGACGATGCTCGCGGGCGCCCGGGGCTCCCCGGCGACGGGCGAAGGGTACTGAGTTCCTTTACGCGGGGTACTGAGTGCCGTATTCTCTGAGGCGAGCCTCTGACGCCAGTCGAAGAGAGCCGACACGGCATGCCGGTCCAGGTGGCGCCCGCTCCGCGTGCGGCGCGGCCGGGCCGGACTTGGCACTCAGTACCCTGGGCATGACCTGAGGCCATGGACCAGTGCACCCGTATCAGGAGAACCGCTCATGAGCTTGAGGATCGTTGTCTGTGTGAAGTACGTGCCGGACGCGACGGGTGACCGTCGTTTCGCGGACGACCACACCACCGACCGGGAGGGTGTG
>NZ_JBVHHE010000024.1:0-104389 GCF_055561235.1 Kitasatospora sp. NPDC022856
GAGATCTTCCCGGAGACCGGCGCCACCGAGGCGTCGCCCGACTTCACGGACTCCTGACCGGTCGAACAGGCGGTGGCCAGGCCCAGGGTGAGGAGGAGACCGGCGGCGCCGGCGGCCCGGCTGGTGGGACGGAACATGGGGACGCTCCTTAGCGCGGGTACCGGGTCGGTGCCCGCACGGTGGTGTGGGGGGGGAGGGGGCGGGGCCGCGAACGGCCCAGCGGGTGCAGCGGCGGTGGCGCGACGGGGCGCCACCGGGAAAGCAGGCAAAGACGGCGAGGCGATATCAGCAATAACGCTCAGAACTCAACATGTTCAAACGTGTTGGAACAATGACACTCGCCGCCCGTGCGGGCGTCAAGCTGGTAAACCGACTGATACGCGGTCGTAATCTTCTTCACCCCGCGCCGACACCTCCCCGGGGCGGAATCCGGTGGGCCGACAGCCCTCCGACAGGCACCCCCGAAGGGGGCGGCGAACCGGCCACCCTGGCCACCGGCACCCCTCCTGACCAGGGTGGACATCCGCCCACCGGGCAGGTGTCGACTCCCCCGGGCCGACCGCACGCACCAGCCGCCGCAGGCCCGGTGGCGGTTCATCACGAAGCCGCATCACGCCGGGACAGGCCCTTGACTCCCCCGCCATCAGCGGTCAAGACTCAACGCCAGCTTCATGTTGGCGTAAACATCGGCCGTGAAGGGCACCCCGTGAGCACGTCGCAACTCCCCGCCCCACCCGCCCCCGTCGTCCGGCCCCCGGGCCGGCCCCGTCCACAGCTGCGTTCGAGCCGGCGCGGTCACGGGTCCTTCGGCTATGTCTTCTTCGCCCCGTTCCTGATCGTGTTCGTGATCGGCATCGCGGCCCCCCTGGGCTACGCCGCCTACCTGAGCTTCTTCCAGGACCGGCTGGTCGGCGGCAACGTCTTCGTCGGGTTCGACAACTACACCCGCGCCCTGGGGGACGAGCTCTTCCGGACCGGGCTGTGGCGGGTCACCCTCTTCCTGGTCGTCCAGGTCCCGCTAATGCTGCTGCTCGCCCTGCTGGCGGCGCTGGCCATCGACAGCGGACGGCTGCGCTGGCCAGGGCTGTTCCGGATCGGCATCTTCGTCCCGTACGCCGTCCCGGCCGTCGTGGCCTCGCTGATGTGGGGCTACCTGTACGGCGACCGCTTCGGGCTGATCCACCAGATCGGCGACGCCCTGCACACCGACGTGCCCCGCCTGCTCGGCGGCACGTGGATGCTCGCCTCCATCGGCAACGTCGTGACCTGGGAGTACGTGGGCTACAACATGCTCATCCTGTACGCGGCCCTGCGGACCGTGCCGCAGGAGCTCTACGAGGCCGCCGAGGTCGACGGCGCGGGCGCGATCCGTACGGCCTGGAGCATCAAACTCCCCGCGCTGCGGCCCGCGCTGGCCCTGGCCACCGTCTTCTCGATCATCGGGACCTTCCAGCTCTTCAACGAGCCGAACGTCCTGCAGTCCCTCGCCCCGGACGTCATCTCCACCAGCTACACGCCCAACATGTACGCCTACAACCTGGCCTTCAACGGCCAGCAGTTCAACTACTCGGCGGCCGTCGCCGTGCTCCTGGGCGGAGTGACCGCAGTGGTCGCCTACGCCGTGCAGGCCCGGTCGATGCGAAAGGAACAGAGCCTGTGAGCGCGAACACCACCAGCGGCCGGGCGGGGCGGGGGCGCAGGCGTTCCAGCACGGCGCTCACCGTGGCCATGGGCCTGATGCTGGTCTACGCCCTGCTGCCGCTGCTGTGGCTGCTGATGTCCAGCACGAAGGACACCGGCTCGCTGACCACCGGGTTCGGGCTCTGGTTCGGCCGCGACTTCCACTTCTTCGACAACATCCACGCCGTCCTGACCTACGACCACGGCATCTACCTGCGCTGGTTCGCCAACACCCTGCTGTACGCCGTCGTGGGCGCGGGCGGAGCCGCCTTCATCTCCACCGCGGCCGGCTACGCCCTGGCCAAGTACCGCTTCCGGGGCCGCACCGCGCTGGCCGCGATCGTCCTGGGCGCCGTCGCGATCCCCGGGACCGCGCTGGCCGTGCCGACCTACCTGCTGTTCAGCAAGGTCGGCATCGTGGACACCCCCTGGGCCGTCCTGCTGCCCTCCCTGGCCAGCCCGTTCGGCGTCTACCTGATGCGGGTCTACGCCCTCGGCGCCGTCCCGGACTCGATGCTGGAGGCCGCCCGCATCGACGGGTCCGGCGAGCTGCGCACCTTCTTCACCATCTCGCTGCGCCTGCTCGCGCCCGGATTCGTCACGGTGCTGCTGTTCTCCCTCGTGGCGACCTGGAACAACTACTTCCTGCCCCTGATCGTGCTCAGCGACCCGCAGTGGTTCCCCCTCACCGTCGGCCTCAACCAGTGGAACTCGCTGGCGACCGGCGCGGCCGGCAGCGGTGCCACCACCACCGGCTTCTACCCGCTCGTCATCACCGGCAGCGTGCTGGCGATCGTCCCGCTCGTCGTCGCCTTCCTGTTCCTCCAGCGGTTCTGGCAGTCCGGCCTGGCCGCCGGCAGCGTCAAGGAATGACGCCCCCCGCTCCCACCCCGCCCACCCCACCCCACCTCCCGGCAAGGAAACCCGCCATGACCCCTGCGCACTCCACCCCGCGCCGCAGACTGCTCGCGCTCGTGCCCGCCGCCGCGCTGGCCCTGACCCTGACCGCCTGCAGCTCCTCGGGCGGCGGCGAGGCCACGCCCGCCGACCCGGCGAAGGCCCTGGACACGCCCACCACGCTCACTTTCTGGACGTGGGCCCCCAACATGGACAAGACGGTCGCGCTCTTCGAGCAGAAGTACCCGAAGATCAAGGTCGACATCGTCAACGCCGGCCAGTCGGCGACCGAGTACACCAAGCTCCAGACCGCCGTGAAGGCCGGCAGCGGCGGCCCCGACGTCGCCCAGGTCGAGTACTTCGCGCTGCCCGAACTCGCCCTGTCCAAGCGGCTGGTGAACCTCAAGGACTACGGCGCCGCCGCCCTGGAGAGCAAGTTCGCGGCCTCCGCCTGGTCTCAGGTGGCCATCGCCGACGGCGTCTACGCCATCCCGCAGGACACCGGCCCGATGGCGATGTTCTACAACAAGAAGATCCTCGACGAGCTGAAGATCGACCCCCCCAAGACCTGGGCCGAGTTCGAGGCCGCGGCCGTCAAGATCAAGGCGTCCGACCCGAAGCGGTTCATCACCTCAATCGACCCCGGCGACGCCGGCGGCGTGGACAGCCTGATCTGGCAGGCCGGCGGCCGCCCGTTCCAGCAGACCGACTCCACCTCGGTCACCGTCAAGCTCCAGGACGCCGGCGCCAAGAAGACCGCCGACCTGTGGACCTCCCTGATCAACCGCAAGCTCGTCGACACCGCCCCGGGGTGGACCAACGAGTGGTGGCAGTCGATGGGCAGCGGCCAGTACGCCATGTGGATCATCGGCGCCTGGGCCCCCGGCAACATCGCCTCCACCATCCCGGACACCGCGGCCGACTGGCGCGCCGCGCCCATCCCGCAGTGGAGCGCGAGCGAGAACGTCTCCTCCGAGAACGGCGGCTCCTCCGTCGCGGTGACCAGCAGCAGCAAGAACAAGGCCGCCGCCGCGGCCTTCGCGATCTGGCTGAACTCCGATCCGCAGGCCGTCCGTTCGCTCTCCGCCAACGGCCTCTTCCCGGCGACCAACGAGCTGCTCAAGGACCCGGCCTTCCTCGACCAGCCGGTGCAGGGCCTCGGCGGCCAGAAGGCCAACCAGGTCTTCGCCGACTCCTCCGCCGCCGTCGCCAAGGGCTGGCAGTACCTGCCCTACCAGCTGTACGCCAACTCGGTCTTCAAGGACACCGTCGGCCCGAACATCTCGACCGACATCAACACCGGCCTGAGCGCCTGGCAGAAGCGCATCACCGACTACGGCAACCAGCAGGGCTTCAAGGTCACCGCGCCGTGACCCGCCGCCGGCGCGGGCGTCCCGGGCGGTCCACCGCCCGCGCCCGCGCCGGCCGGTGACGAACCCGCCCGGACCGGCCGACCGGACCTCGCCGACCGGTCCGCGCACCCACCTCTCCCAGGAGCAGCAGCACACCATGCCCGTCCTGCAGATCCACGACGAGGGGTTCACCCTCGACGGCCAGCCGCTGCGGATCATCTCCGGCGGCCTCCACTACTTCCGCGTCCACCCGGGCCACTGGGCCGACCGCCTGCGCAAGGCCCGCCTGATGGGCCTCAACACGGTGGAGACCTACGTCCCCTGGAACCTCCACCAGCCGCGCCCGGACGAGTTCCGCCTCGACGCCGGGCTGGACCTGCCGGCCTTCCTCGACCTGGCCGCCGCCGAGGGGCTGCACGTCCTGCTCCGCCCCGGCCCCTACATCTGCGCGGAGTGGGAGGGCGGCGGGCTGCCGTCCTGGCTCCTCGCCGACCCCGACATCCTGCTGCGCAGCCAGGACCCGCGCTACCTCGCCGCGGTGGAGGACTTCTTCGAGCGGCTGCTGACGCCGCTGCGCCGGCACCTGTCGACCAACGGCGGCCCGGTGCTGGCCGTGCAGGTCGAGAACGAGTTCGGCGCCTACGACGGCGACACCGCCCACCTGGCGCACCTCGCCGCCACGCTGCGCCGCTGCGGCGTCGACGTGCCGCTGTTCACCTGCGACCAGCCCGGCGACGTCGTCCGCGGCGCCCTGCCCGGGACCCTGGCCACGGCCAACTTCGGCAGCCGCTCCGCGCAGGGCCTGGCCACCCTGCGCGCCCACCAGAGCACCGGCCCGTTGATGAGCACCGAGTTCTGGATCGGCTGGTTCGACCGCTGGGGCGGCCACCACGTGGTCCGCGACCCCGCCCAGGCCGCCGAGGAGCTGGACACCGTGCTGGCCACCGGCGCCTCCGTCAACCTGTACATGTTCCACGGCGGCACCAGCTTCGGGTTCACCAACGGCGCCAACGACAAGCACACCTACCGGCCCACCGTCACCTCCTACGACTACGACGCCCCGCTGGACGAGGCCGGTGACCCCACCGAGAAGTACGAGGCCTTCCGCCAGGTCATCGCCAAGTACGCCCCCGTGCCGGCCGAGCCGGTGCCCGCGCGGGCACCGAAGATCGGTCCCCTCACCGTCGAACTGACCTCCTGCGCACCGCTGTTCGCCAACCTGCCGGCGCTGGGCGAGGCGGTGCGGGCCGAACGGCCGCTCACCATGGAGCAGCTCGGCCAGGACTTCGGTTTCGTCCTCTACGAGACCGTCCTGCCCGCCGCGGGGCCGGTCCTGCTGGAGGCGGAGACGGTGCGGGACCGGGCCCAGGTGTTCGTGGACGGCCAGCCGGTCGGGGTGCTGGAGCGCGAGCGGCACGAGCGGGCGATCGCGTTCACCGCGCCGCGCGCGGGCGCCGTGCTGAGCCTGCTGGTGGAGAACCAGGGCCGGGTCAACTACGGCCCGGGCATCCACGACCGCAAGGGCCTGCTGGGCCGGGTGCTGCTGGACGGCGCCGAGGCGGCCGGCTGGACCAGCCGGCCGCTGCCGCTGAGCAGCCTCGACGCGCTGCCCTTCACCGAGGACGCGGGCACCCAGGTCGGTCCGGCCTTCCACCGCGGCACCGTGCGGCTGGCCGAGGCCGGCGACACCTTCGTCCACCTGCCGGGCTGGACGAAGGGCAACGTCTGGGTCAACGGCTTCCACCTCGGCCGTTACTGGTCGCGCGGGCCGCAGCGCTCGCTGTTCGTGCCCGGCCCCGTCCTGCGCCCGGGGGCGAACGAGATCACCGTGCTGGAACTGCACGCCGCCCACCGCGCGCGCACCGTGGAGCTGCGCGAGCACGCCGACCTCGGGCCGACCGAGGAGTAGGGCGCGACCGGACCGCGGCGGTGGGTGGTGGGCCGGCGGGCCCACCACCCACCGCCGTTGGCGTGGCCGGCACGTGCGCCCGGGGTCAGGAGCGCCCGTGCCGGAACCGCGCGGTCAGGGCCTCCGGCTCGATGATCGGCGGCGGGTATCCGTCGTCCAGGAGCCAAGGCCGGTGGACCAGCGGGCCGGGGAGGTGGGCGAGTTCGGGCACCCACCGGCGGACGTAGTCGCCGTCGGGGTCGTAACGGTCGGCCTGGCGCAGCGGGTTGAGGACCCGGTTGGGGCGGGTGTCGGTACCGGTGCCCGCGACCCACTGCCAGTTGAGCTGGTTGTTGGCGACGTCGCCGTCGACGAGCAGGGACAGGAAGTGGGCGGCGCCGATGCGCCAGTCGAGGTAGAGGCTCTTGGTGAGGAAGCTCGCCGTCAGGAGGCGGGCGCGGTTGTGCATCCAGCCCTCGTGGGCGAGTTGGCGCATTCCGGCGTCGATGATCGGGTAGCCGGTGCGGCCCCGGCGCCACGCCTCGGCCTCGCGCTCGTCGTGGTGCCAGTGGTCGTCCCGGGTGCGGTAGTCGCGGTGCGCGGCCTCGGGGCGGGCGGCGAGCACCTGGTGGTGGAAGTCGCGCCAGGCGAGCTGCCGGACGAACGCCCGTGCGCCGGGGCCGTCGTGCCGCAGGGCGTCGGTGGCGAGTTCGGTCGGGGACAGGCAGCCGAAGTGCAGGTACGGGGAGAGCCGGGAGGTGTCGTCGGCGGCGAGGTCGTCGTGCAGGTCGGCGTAGCCGTCGACGTCCCAGTCCCGCCGGCGCCGGCGGGCCGCCGTCTCGCCGCCGGGCGGCAGGGCGGGTGAGCTCGGACGGGCGGCGGGGAGGTCCTCGCCGCGGACGTGCTCCGGGGTGGCGAGCCGGCGGGGTGCGGCCAGCACGGTCCGCCGGGGTGCCTCCAGCCAGGCGCGGTGGTACGGGGTGAAGACCGTGTAGTGGTCGCGCCCGGCCGGGGTGACGCGGCCGGGCGGGACGACGGTCAGGGACGCGTCGTGGACGTGCAGGCGGTCGTCGAGGAGCTTGCGCAGCCGTGCCTCGCGCCGGTGCGCGAAGCCGCTCACGCCCGCGGCGACGTGCACGGTGGCGGCCCCGGTCTCGGCGGCCACGCGGGCCGCCTGCTCGGCCGGGTCGCCCGTGCGCAGGACGAGCCGGGAGCCGGCGGCGCGCAGGGAGGCGTCGAGGTCGGCGAGGCAGTCGGCGAGGAACGCCTGCCGGTTGGGGGCGGCGAACCGCGCGGCCGCGACGGCGGGGTCGAGCACGAACAGCGGGACGACCTGGTCGGCCGCGGTGTGCGCGGCGTGCAGCACGGGGTTGTCGTGCAGGCGCAGGTCCTGGGTGAACAGGGCGATCGAGACGGTCATCGGGGGGACCTCGGGGACGACGGGGGCTGGGGGGTGCGGGGAGTTCGGGGTTCCCGCGGGGTCCGGCGGGGCGGCAGGGGCAGGAAGCCGCTGGTGCGGGCCGCGTACTCGGCCCAGCCGGGGCGGTGCGCGCCCATCCGGCGTTCCAGCATCGGCTTGCCGCTGCCGAAGGCCAGCAGGTAGGTCATCAGGAGCGGACTGAGGACGAACGCCGCGCCGGCCGGCGTGTCGGCGGCGAGCAGGAACAGGCCCCACCACACGCAGGCGTCGCCGAAGTAGTTCGGGTGGCGGGTGTAGCGCCAGAGCCCGCGGTCCATGACCGCGCCCCGGTTGCCGGGGTCGGCCTTGAACCGGGCGAGCTGCCGGTCGCCGACCGCCTCGAAGAACACGCCGACCGCCCAGAGCGCGGTGCCCGCCCAGGCGAGCGCGCCCGGTGGCCGGTCGGTGTACTGGGCGGCCAGGACCGGTAGCGCGACGAACCACACCAGGGCGGCCTGGAGCAGGTAGACGATCCGCAGCGCGTACCGCGTGCGGGCCGGGCCCTCGGGGGCGCGGGAGAGCATCGCGGCGTAGCGGGGGTCCTCGGGCGCTCCCCGGGCGCGCCACCAGAGGTGGGCGGACAGGCGCAGGCCCCACACCAGGACGAGCGCGGTCGCGAGCAGCCGGCGGCCGTCGTCCCCGTGCCCGGCCGACAGCGCGTACCCGGTGAGCGCCACCGCGGCGAACGCCAGGCCCCAGGCGACGTCCACACCCCGGTGGCGGCCGGTCCGCACGCCCACCGCGAACGCGACGAGCAGGACGACGAGGGCCGCGGCGGCGGTCGCCGCGAGGCCGAGGACGAAGGCTCCGGTGTTCACGTCGCCCCCTCCGCACGGGTCAGCAGCAGCTGGTGGACATCGAGGTACCCGGTGCGGAACCCGGCTTCGGAGTAGGCGAGGTACAGCTCCCACATCCGCCGGAACACCTCGTCGAAGCCGAGGGACTCGACCTCCTCGGGCCGTTCGCAGAAGCGCTCGCGCCACAGCCGCAGGGTCTCGGCGTAGTGCGGCCCGAACGCGTCGGTGCCGGTCACCCGCAGCCGGGTGTGGCGGGCGGCGGTCTCGGTCATCGCCCGCACGGACGGGATCCGGCCGCCGGGGAACACGTACTTGAGGATCCAGGTGTGGCTGCGGCTGCCGGCGAGCATGCGGTCGTGCGGCATGGTGATCGCCTGGAGGGCGACCCGGCCGCCGGGGGCGAGGACCCGGTCGAGCACGGTGAAGTAGTCCGGCCAGAACGGGCGTCCGACGGCCTCGATCATCTCGACGCTGACGACGGCGTCGTACTCGCCCTCCGCGGTGCGGTAGTCGCAGAGCCGGACCTCGGCCCGGTCCTGCTGTCCGGCCTCGGCGATCCGCCGCCGGGCGAGGGCGAGTTGCTCCTCGGAGAGGGTCAGGCTGACGACGCGGGCGCCCCGGGCGGCGGCACGCAGGGCGAGTTCGCCCCAGCCGGTGCCGATCTCCAGCAGCCGGGTACCGGGGCCGACGTCCGCGAGGTCGAGCAGCCGGTCGATCTTGCGGTGCTGGGCGGCGGACAGTTCCTCCCGGGTGGCGGTCGGCCGACGGTCCGGTCCGGCGGCGAAGAGCGCCGAGGAGTAGGTCATCGTCGGGTCGAGGAACAGGGCGAACAGGTCGTTGGACAGGTCGTAGTGCCGGCGGACGTTGCTCCGGGCGTTCGCCGCGGTGGGCAGTTCCGCCGCCGGCGGGCGCCGGACGTAGAAGCGGCGCAGCCAGCGCGCGCCGGCCGGGACGAGGGTCTCGGGGGCGCTGGCCAGTGCGGTGAGCAGGGCGACCAGGTCGGGGCTGTCCCAGTCGCCGGCCTGGTAGGACTCGCCGAAGCCGATCAGGCCGCTCTCGCCGAGGCGGTGGAGGAAGGCCCGCGGGTGGTGCAGGCGCAGCACCGGCGCGCCGGGCGGGGCGGGGCGCAGGGCCCGGCCGCCGGGGAGTTCGACGAGCAGGCCGCGCCGCGCGGCGACCCGGCGCAGCAGGCGTCCGGCGACGGCCGCGCGCAGCGGCACGTGCGGCACCCTGGCGACGTCCGGCCAGCGGGCGGGATCGACGACGGGCGTCGGCCTCGCCGTCGGGGGAACCGTGGTCGTCATGGGGCGGGCACCTCTTCCGTGGGCTCTTCCGTGGGCGTGGACCGCTCTGCGCACCGGTCCGGGCCGGCGGTCGGGCGGGGGTGGACGGGCAGGCCGCTCAGCCAGAGGCGGACGCCCCGGTAGCGGATGTGGAGGCTGACGGCCCAGGTGGCGAGCGGGTGGGCGAGCGCGGCACGCAGCAGGGCGGCGGGGCCGGCCGGGCGGCCGGTGCCGCGGACGGTGGCCGTGAAGGCGCGGCCGCCGCCGCGGTCCAGGTGGACGGTCAGGGCCAGCCGCTCCCCCGGCTCCGGCAGCACCATCCGGTAGCGTCCGTCGACCGGGAAGAACGGTGAGACGTAGAAGTCCTTGGGGGTCTCGGCACGGCCGCCGGGATCGGGCGGCAGCAGGTAGCGGTGGCGGCCGCCGTAGGTGTTGTGGACCTCGACGACCGTGCAGAGCGGGTGGCCCGCACCGTCGCGGCACCAGTACACGGTCAGCGGGTTGAACACGTGCCCGAGCGACCGCGCCTGGGTGAGCATCAGGATCCGGCCCTCGCCGAGCCGTACGCCGTGCTCGGCCAGGTACCGGTCGATGTCCTGACGGATCGTCAACTCTCGTGTACCCCGGTCGATCCGATGGTCCCGCGAGCGGAAGGAGGCCAGCGGACGCAGCGGCCACGGCACCCGGGGGAGGCGGTCCGGGTCGACCAGCCACAGGTAGCCGCGGTGGCGGAACGGCGGCCTGGGCGGATCTGTGCGCACATGGGTGGTGAGGGTGTCGTAGAGGACCGCGCCCCAGGGCCCGGGCGGGGTGGTCACGGCGCGCCCACCCCCAGCAGCGACCGGGCCGCCTCGACCCCGGAGCGGCAGCCGTCCTCGTGGAAGCCCCAGCCGTGGTAGGCGCCGGCGAACGCGGTGCGGGCCGTGGCGAGTTCGGGCAGCCGGCGCTGCGCGGCGAGGGTGCCCGCGGTGTAGACCGGGTGCTCGTAGACGGTGCGGGAGACCACCAGGTGCTCCGGGACGGGCTGGTCCCGGTCCTCGTTGAGGGTGACCAGGTAGTCGTCGTCGGCGTCCAGCCGCAGCAGCCGGTTGAGGTGGTAGCTGACCCGTACCCGGTCCGAGGGGGCGGTGCAGTGGGGCATCCGGTAGTTCCACGAGGCGCGGGCCCACCGGGCGGTGGGCAGCACGGAGGGGTCGCGGTGCAGCACGGTCGGGTTGCGCGAGTAGGTGAAGGCGCTGAGGATCTCCAGCTCCGCGTCGGTCGGATCGGCGAGCAGGTGCAGCGCCTGGTCGGCGTGGGTGGCGACGACGACGGCGTCGGCCTCGGTCCGGTGTCCGTCCGCGGTGACGACGCTGACCCCGTCCGGGTGCCGGCGCACCGCCCGGACCGGGGCGGACCGGCGGACGGTGGTGAGCCGCTCGGCGATCCTCTCCACGTACGTGCGGGAGCCGCCGACGACGGTCCGCCAGGCCGGCGCGCCGGTCACCCCGAGCAGGCCGTGGTTGTCGAGGAACGTGAACAGGTACCGCGCCGGGTAGTCGCCCGCCAGGTCGGGGGCGCAGGACCACACCGCGGAGACCACCGGGGTCATGAAGTGGCTCACGAAGTACGGGGAGAAGGCCTCGGCGGTGAGGAAGTCACGCAGGCTGGGGTCGCCGGCGGCCGGGTCGGCGAGCAGGCGGCGGGCCCGCCGGTGGAAGCGCGGCACCTCGGTGAGCATCCGCAGGTACCGGCCGCGCGTCAGGGCGTCGGGCCTGGCCAGCAGGCCGGCCGGTCCGCGCGCGCCCGCGTACTCCAGACCGCACCCGTCGCAGCGCACGGACATGCTCATCTCGGTGTCCTGGGTGCGCACCCCGAGTTCGGCGAAGAGCCGCAGCAGGTGGGGGTAGGTCCGGGTGTTGTGGACCAGGAAGCCGGTGTCCAGGGCCAGCACCCGCCCGTCCCGCGCGGTCGCCCGCTGGGTGTGGGCGTGGCCGCCGAGGCGCCCGTCGGCCTCGAACAGCTCGACCTCCGTCCCGGCGCGGGACAGCTCGTACGCCGCGGTGAGTCCGGCCACGCCGGACCCCACCACGGCCACCCGGCGCGGACGCGCGCCGCCGTCGCCGCGGGCGGGGGCCCGCGAGGTGGAGACGATGCCGAACATGGTCACGAGAGCCCCTCCCGACGGGGCCGCGGCGCGGCCCGCTTTGTCGTTGCACCGGATCTTCGGAGCCGACCCGGTCCTCGGATTGGCCCGGCTCGTGGATTGGCCCGGCTCGTGGATCCCGGCTCGTGGAGCGGCCCGGCGTCGGGCGGCGGGGCTCGTACGCACCGCACACCGTGGCCGACGGGCGTCCGGCACACCGGGCGGGACCGGCGCGGATCCGGCGGGGGCCCGGCGCGGCCGGGAACCGGCCCGCCGGGCGGCGGAGGTCAGCCCGTGAGCGCCTGTTCGAGGAGGTCCACGGCGCTCGCGAGGGTGCGGGGGCAGGCGGCTCCGGCCGGGGGCAGGGCGCGGGCCCAGCCGGGGCCGGCGGCCACCACCAGGGCCCGGGTGCGGGAGCCGCGCGGGCCCCACATGCTGCCGCTCACCCGGCGCAGCAGCTCGGGGTCGGCGGTGTGCCGGTCCTGGGACCAGATCATCACGGCGCCCGGGCCGATCCGGTGGACGGCGTCGAGCAGGGCCCGGAAGGGGACGGCCGCCCCCAGCATCCGGAAGGGCAGGCCGCGCTCGGTGAGCGCCGCGGCCGTCGCCTCCAGCGGGAGGGTGTGCTGCTCGCCGGGCACCGCCGCGAGGACGACGGGCGGCACCGGCCGGGTCGGGCCGGTCTCCACGGCCACGCCGCGCAGGACGCTGGAGACGTGCCAGGAGAGCAGGTGCTCGACCTCGACGTACTGCTCGCCGTCGGCCGCCCACTTGCGGCCCGCGGCCCGCAGGGCGGGCATCATGACCTCCGTCCACGCCTCGACCACCCCCAGTGCGACGACCGCGTCGCGCAGGATCCCGGCGACCTCGGGTGCGTCCAGCCGGACCGCCGCCCGGGCCAGGCCGCGGCACTCGGGGCGTACCGTCCCGACCCGCAGGGCACGGCTGCCGCCCGGGTCGCGGCGGGCCGGGATGTCATCCGGCCGCTCCGTTCCGGGCGGCCGGCCGGCGGGTGGCGGTGCGTCGTGGAGCTCGGCGCGGCGCTCGGCCAGGGCGGCCCGGGCCGCCTCGCCCGGCGGAACTCCGCGGGCCGTGAGGCGGCACATGGCCTCCAGGACCGCGATGTCCTGCCGGCTCCAGCGGCGATGGCGCCCGGCCGCGCGGTCGGCCGGGCCGATGCCGTAGCGGCGTTCCCACGAGCGGACCGTGGTCGGCGACACGCCGAGGCGGCGGGCGACTCCGCCGGTGGGCAGCCCCGCGTCCTCGGGGGCGTCCGGTGGGCCCGCCCGGCCACCGCCCCACGGGCCGGCGCCGTGCTCGACGGGCAGGGTCACCATCCCCCGATCCTCCCCACCGCGAAGCCGACGCAGCAGACCACCAGCACGGTGATCACCAGGAGGGGGATCCAGCCGGGCCAGGCCGTGTGCAGCTCGGTCGACTCCGGGGTGGAGATGCCCGCGCAGGTCGACGACTCGCACTCGGGCGTCTCGGTGGGCGGGCTCGCGGGCACGGGGCGTTCGTGCGCGGGGGTGCGGTGGTCGAGAGTCATGATGTCCTCCCGCTGGTGGGACGGTGCGTGGGCCTGCGTCGGAGCGCTGCCGCCCCGGGCATCGGGTAGGTGCTCGCGTGCGCGTAGGGGCTCGCGTGGTCAACCGTATACGCGGCCGCGGACGCCCGGTGGCGACGGCCACCGACGGTGGCCCGTCGTCAGAAGTGACGCTTCCATGCTCTCCCGCACGGCACCCCGCCGCCCGGCGCAGCGTTCCCGCACCGTTGTGCGCGGCCGGAGCCGGCGGGCCCGCCGGCGGGCGCGGGCGGATCCCTGCCGGCGCGGCGCCGCGGCCCGCTTCCGGCGATCGCGGGCCGCTCCCGGCCGGTGACCGGCCCGGGCGGCCGGTGCCGGGGGACGGCTGGGCCGGCACTCCCGCCGGGCGCGCTCCGCCCCGGTCCGGCCGTGCGAACGCGGCCCGGAGCCGGGTCAGACCGTCGCGGATCCGGGTCTTGACGGTGCCCAGCGGCACCTCCAGCCGGTGCGCGATCTCGCGCTGCGAGTACCCGCCGAAGTAGGCCAGCACCACCGCCTCGCGCTGGACGCCGCTCAGACCCGCGAGTGCCGACCGGACCCGCAGCCGGTCAAGCGAGCGGACGGCCTGTTCGTCCGGCGGGTCGGCCTCCGTGGGCTCCCGGCGGGCGAGGCTCCGGTCGCGCTCGGTGGCCGCCCGGGCGGCGCGGGCGCGGTCCACGGCCCGGTGGTGCGCGATGGTCAGCACCCACGTCAGCACCGACCCGCGCTCGGGCCGGTAGGCCGCGGCCGTGCGCCACACTTCGAACAGGACCTCCTGGGCGACCTCCTCGGCGTGGGCCGGATCGCGCAGCGTCCGCAGCGCGGTTCCGTACACCGGCCCGGCGACCGCGCGGTACAGCTGCTCGAACGCCGCCTCGTCGCCGCGCGCCGAGCGGGCCAGGAGCCGTGGCAGGTCGGCGCCGGCCGGCGCCGCCCGCTGGAGGGGGACGCCGACACGGGTCCGCGTGGGTGGGGTCACGTCTCCACGCTGCAGCGATTCCGCTCCATCGGCCCAGTCGAATCGTTTGTGCAGCGTTTTGTGCGCGCGCCGCCCGGGGTCGGCGCCGCGTCGCCGACCGTGCCCGGGAGGACACCGAGAGGACACCGGGAGCACGTCGGCAGCCCGCGCAACCGCAGCCGCCCCCCAGGAGGGACCGGGCGGTCACGATTTCCTTGCCAGTTCTGCGGAAACCAGGATAAAAGGGGGTATGAGCGTAAATTCGGGCATTTTCCGGCGATGGTTCACCCGTCGCTCCGGAAAGCCCGGCGCCACCGCACCGCCCCGGACCGAGGCCACCGCCCCGGAGTCGACGGGCGAGTCGGCAGCCGGGTCGCGCCCGTTCGCCGGCCGGACCGGGCCGGCCACCCGCAGCTTCGCCCAGGAGGTCTTCTTCCTCCAACTGCTCCTGGTGATCCTGCTCATCGCCGGGGCGCTGGTGGCCCTCGTCCTGCAGACCCGGCGCGAGACCCTGGCCGACGCCCGGGACCGCACCGTCGCCGCCGCCCAGTCCTTCGCGCACGCCCCGGGCCTCCTGGAGGCCCTGGACAGCGACGATCCCAGCGCGACGCTGCAGCCCCTCGCCGAGGAGGCCCGCGAGGCCGCCGGCGTCGACGCCATCATCGTGTACAAGCTGGACGGGATCACCCTGACCCACAGCGACACCTCGCAGATCGGCAAGCACGTCATCGGTCCGTACGCCCAGGCGGCGCAGGGCATCTCCTTCACCCGGACCTTCAACGGAGTACTGGGCCCGTCGGTGATCTCGGCCGCCCCCGTCAAGGACCCCTCGGGCAAGGTGGTCGCGATCGTCTCCGTCCCGGTCACGGTGGAATCGGTGCAGCACTCGGTGAACCGGCAGCTGCCCCTCTTCCTGGCCGGCGCCGGCATGGCCGTCGCGCTGGCCGCCTGCGGCGCCGCCCTGGTGAGCCACCGGCTGCGCCGGCAGACCCGAGGCCTGGGCCCGGCCGAGATGACCCGGATGTACGAACACCACGACGCCGTCCTGCACGCCGTGCGGGAGGGCGTGCTCATCACCGGCGACGACGACCGGCTGCTGCTCGCCAACGACGAGGCCAGGCGGCTGCTGGACCTCCCGCCCGACGCGGAGGGACGCCGGATCGGCGACCTGGGGCTGGACGCCCGCACCGCCGACCTGCTGAGTTCGGACCGGATCGCCAGCGACGAGGTCCACCTGGCGGCGGACCGCCTGCTGGCCCTCAACAAGCGCTCCACCACCCCCTTCGGCGTGCACCGCACCAACGTGGTGACCCTGCGCGACACCACCGAGCTGCGCGCGCTGTCCGGCCGGGCGGAGGTGGCCCGGGGGCGACTGCGGCTGCTCTACGACGCCGGGATGCGGATCGGCTCCACGCTGGACGTGGTGCGCACCGCCGAGGAGCTCGCCCAGGTCGCCGTCCCCGGGTTCGCCGACGTCGTCACCGTCGAGTTGCGCGACGCCGTGCTGCGCGGCGAGGAGCCGGACGGGGCCAGCGTCCGGCTGCGCCGCAGCGCGGTCGCCGGGCTGGCCGAGGACCACCCGCTCTACCCGGTCGGCAAGCTGATCCGGTTCGCGCCCGACACGCCCATGGCGGCCAGCGTGCACGACGGGCGATCCGTCGTGGAGCCGGACCTGGCCGGCTCCAGCGGCTGGCGCACCCAGGACCCCGAACGCGCCCAGCAGATCCTCGACTACGGGATCCACTCGCTCGCGGTGGTGCCCCTGCAGGCCCGCGGGGTGGTGCTCGGTCTGGTGAACTTCTGGCGCGCCGGGGCCTCACTGCCGTTCGACCAGGAGGACCTCTCCTTCGCCGAGGAGGTCGCCGGCCGCGCCGCGGTGTGCATCGACAACGCGCGGCGCTACACCCGCGAACACGCCATGGCGGTGAGCCTGCAGCGCAGCCTGATGCCCCGCGGCATGCCGGAGCAGCAGGCCCTGGAGGTGGCCCACCGCTACCTGCCCGCGCAGGCCGGGGCCGGCGGCGACTGGTTCGACGTGATCCCGCTGCCCGGCGCCCGGGTCGCACTGGTGGTCGGCGACGTGGTGGGGCACGGACTGCACGCCGCGGCCACCATGGGCCGGCTGCGCATCGCCATCCACAACTTCTCGGCGCTGGACCTGCCCCCCGACGAGTTGCTCGGCCACCTGGACGAGCTCGTCTCCCGGATCGACGTCCAGGACGAGGACAGCGAGACCAGCGTCCAGGCGATCACCGGCGCCACCTGCCTCTACGTGGTCTACGACTCCGTGTCCGGGCAGGTCACCGCGGCCACCGCCGGTCACCTGCCGCCCGCCGTGGCCCACGCCGACGGGACGGTGACGTTCCTGCGCCCACCGGTCTCCCCGCCGCTGGGCCTCGGCGCCGGCCTGCCCGTGGAGACCGCCGAGCTGACCGTGCCCGAGGGCTCCCGGCTGGTCCTCTACACCGACGGGCTGCTCGGCGACCGCACCCGCGACGTGGACGCGGCACTGGAGGAGCTGCGGACGACCGTCGGCGGGGCGGACTCCTCGCCGGAGGCCGTCTGCGCCGCCGTGATGGCGACGCTGCCGCCCGGCCGACCGGACGACGACGTCGCGCTGCTGGTGGCGCGGACCCGGCTGCTGGAGCGCGACCACGTCGCCGAGTGGGAGGTGGCCCGGGACCCGGCCGCGGTCGGCCCGGTGCGCAACGCCTGTGCCCGCAAGCTGGCGGAGTGGGGCCTGGAGCACATCTCCTTCGGCACCGAGCTCATCCTCAGCGAACTGATCACCAACGCCGTCCGCTACGGCAAGGACCCGGTCCGGGTGCGGCTGCTCCTCACCCAGACGCTGGTCTGCGAGGTCTCCGACGGCAGCAGCACCGCCCCGCACATCCGCCGGGCCAAGGACACCGACGAGGGCGGCCGCGGCCTGTTCCTCGTCGCCCAGTACGCCCAGCACTGGGGCACCCGGTACTCCCCGCGGGGCAAGACCATCTGGGCCTCCCAGACGCTCGACAGCGGCGGGGCGCAGGACGAGGAGGCGCTGGGCGCCATGCTGCTGGGCTCCTGGGACGACATCGAGCTCTGAGGCCGGTCACGGGGCGGGTCGGGCGGGGATTCGTGAGGCCGGCCGGCCATTTCCGGCGGAACCGCCCACCGGACCGGTAGTCTGGTACTCAGCGTCACCGCGACCCGGGATCCGTAACTCATCGTCACCACATCGGAACCGGCCGCAGGCTCCGTGGCCCGGCCGGGCGACCCCGCGGTCGGCAGTCCTCCGGTCGGCGACGCCCGGCCCACGGGCCGGACGCGTAACCCGTGGGTCCACCGGTCGCCGGACACCCCGCCGCCCGGCACCGGGCCCCCGCCGAGACCTCGCCGCCCCCGCCCTTCCGGCGGCGGCCCGGCCCCCGAACTTCCCTGCACTCCTTCTGGAGGCGTCGTGGTCACACCTCGTCGAAGCCACCTGGCCGCTCTCGCCGCCTGCCTGACCCTGGTGACCGTCGGACTCGCCGGCTGCGGCGGCCAGAGCGCCGGCACGCCGGTGGCGGCCCGCTCCGCCTCCGCCCAGGACATCGGCGGCATGGACGAGCTGGTCCGGCAGGCGCAGGCGGAGGGCCAGCTCAACACCACCACGCTGCTCCCCCACTGGGCGAACTACGGCGGCCTGATGGACGGGTTCTCGAAGAAGTACGGGATCAGGGTCGTCAACGACAACCCGGAGGGCTCCAGCCAGCAGGAGATCGACGACATCAAGCGGCTCAAGGGGCAGCCCGGCGCGCCCGACGTGCTCGACCTCGGCGACTCCTTCGCCCAGTCCGCGGCCGCAGAGGGCCTGCTGGCCCCGTACCGCACGGCCGGGTACGACCAGATACCCGCCGCCCAGAAGGACCACCGGGCCCGCTGGTACAACAGCTACGGCGGTTACGTCTCCATCGGCTGCGACGCCCACCGGGTGAAGACCTGCCCGAACTCCTTCGCCGAGCTGTTCGACCCGCAGTACAAGGGCATGATCGCGTTCACCGGCGAACCCACCAGCGCCGGGTCGGCCTTCGCCGCCGTGTACGCCGTGGCCCTGGCGAACGGCGGGTCGTTCGACGACATCCAGCCCGGCATCGACTTCTTCGCCCGGCTGAACGAGGCCGGCAACTTCAGCCACGCCAACTCCGACCTGACCGCGATCACCACCGGGAAGACGCCGATCAGCATCGAGTGGGACTTCCTCAACCTCCAGCACGTCGACCAGCTGCGCCCGGCGGGAGTGGACTGGAGGGTGTCCATCCCGTTCGACGGCAGCTTCTCCCAGTACTACGCGCAGGCCGTCAACAAGGACGCCCCGCACCCGGCCGCCGCCCGCCTCTGGGAGGAGTACCTCGCCTCCCCCGAGGGCCAGAACCTGCGGCTGGTGGACTTCGCCCGCCCGGTCCTGATGGACGCCATGGCCAAGAACGGCACCCTCGACACCGCGCTCGCCGCGAAACTGCCGACGGTGGAGGGCACCCCCGCCTTCCCGAAGGAGTCCCAGGTGGCGAAGGCGCAGACCGTCGTCAAGAACAACTGGCCCACCGCCGTACCGAAATGACCGGCCGCACCGACCGGTGCGCGGAGCGAGGCCCGGCCCCGCCGGGCCGGGCCTCGCCGTGCACCCCGGTGCACCGGCCCGTCACTGGCCGGCGGAACCGTCCGGGCGGACGGTTCAGTTACCGAGGTCGACCGAGGTGTCGTCGATCAGGAACGTGGTCCGGGCGGCGAGGTCCTCCGACCCCACGAACCGCAGGTTGACGTACTGACCGGCGTATGCGGAGAGGTCGACGCTCTTGCGGACGTAGCCGGTGGTGGCGTCCAGGTTGGAGTAGGTGGCCAGCACGGTGTCCCCGGCCTGCACGGTGAGCTTGTCGTAGGGGATGCTCCTGGTGCCCTCGTCGGTGGTGATGTCCACCCAGAAGCCGAGGGTGGCCCGGCACCCCCAGGGGATGTACACCGTCTGGGACAGCGTGTCGGTGTGGGTGCTCCCGTAGCCGTCCAGGAACGCCTTCCAGCTGCCGCTGCGCGGCGCGGTGTAGGGATTGGTGGAGTCGATCACCCGGGCGCCGGAGGCGAACCAGGCCGTCGGGCCCGACTCGAAGCCGGGGTTGGCGAGTCGCTGGGACGTCGCGCACTGACCGAGGGTGTAGGTGGTCCAGAGGAACGACACGACGTCCAGCGCGCCGGTGGAGTCCTTGACGGTGAGCGTCACGGTGCTCTCGGCCTGGGCGGTGGGGGTGCCGGTGATCCGGCCGGTAACGGCGTTGATCGTCAGGCCGGCGGGCAGCCCGGTGGCCGAGTAGGCCAGGGCGCCGGGATTGCTGCTGACGGCCTTGGTCTGCAGGCTCACCGCCGTACCGGTCATGGTGACCTGGTCGCCGGGGTTGGTGACCGTCACGCCCTGGGTGAGGCGCGCGCCGACGTTGACCGCGGCCCACGCGTTGGCGGCGTTCTTGTAGGTCGGACTCGTGGCGCCGTAGAGGTCGGCGGCCGCCTTGAGGGTGGCCGTACGGGCGGCGGCGTAGTCGGTGGTGGAGGTCATGTAGGTGCTCAGCGCCCGGTACCAGATCCTGGTGGCGGCGTCGCGGCCGACCGGGTTGACCGGCAGGCCGTCGTGGGTCGGCGAGTCGTAGTTCACGCCGTTGACCCGCTTGGCGCCGCTGCCCTCGGAGGCCAGGTAGAACCAGTGGTTGGCCACGCCCGAGGAGAAGTGGACGTCCTCGGACCCCACGCCGGAGTACCAGTAGTCCTTGGAGTAGCCGTCCTTGGAGGGCTGGTCCTGGTAGCGCAGCGGCTTGCCGTCGCCGTCGATGTTGATCTTCTCGCCGATCAGGTAGTCCCCCGGGTCGGCGGCGTTGTTCGCCCAGAACTCCACGGCGGTGCCCATGATGTCGGAAGTGGCCTCGTTCAGGCCGCCGGACTCGTTGCCGTAGACGAGGTCGGCGGTGGCGGAGGTGACGCCGTGCGTCATCTCGTGGGCGGCGACGTCGATCGACGTGAGCGGGTTGGCATCGCCCTCGCCGTCGCCGTACGTCATGCAGAAGCAGCCGTCCCACCAGTACGCGTTGACGTACGAGGTGCCGTAGTGCACGCGGCTGTGGGCGGCGACTCCGTCGTTCCTGATGCCGTTGCGGCCCAGCACGTTCCGGTAGAAGTCCCAGGTCAGTTGGGCACCGTACTGCGCGTCCACACCGGCGGTCTGCGCGTTGCCGGTGGCGCCGTCGCCCCACACGTCGTCCGCGTCGGTGAACAGCGTGCCCGGCGTGTCGTCGGTCTCCTGGTGCTGCAGGTCGTACGTCCGGTGCCCGCCACGGGCGTTGTCGGTCAGGCTGTACGCGCCGGCCGACCCGGCGGTGCCGATGGTGACCTGACCGGAGTACTGGCTGTTGCCGACCCCGTTCTTCACGTCCTGGTACTCGAACAGCCTGCCGCCGGTCACCGCGTCGGTGATCACGTGCAGCTCGGAGGGGGTGCCGTCGTGCTGCAGGCCGCCGACGACGCTCTCCCAGGCGAGCGCCGGGCTGCCGGAGGCCGCCCAGACCACCTTGCGGACGGACTCGGACTTCGCGTCCTTCGCCCCCTCGGCCCTGGCGCGCTCCAGGGCGGCGGAGTCGGCGGACTCGGCGGTGACCGCCGCGAGGGCGGGCGCGATCGCGATGGCCGCGCCGGTGGCCTTGTCGACGCCGGTGGTGGCGCCGTTCGCGGCCGTGTGCACCACCAGGTCACCACCGAGGACGGGCAGTCCGGCGAAGGTGCGGTCGTACCGGGTGTGCACCGTGCCGTCCGCGTCCCTGGCGACCGCCTTCGGCACCAACTCCTCCTGGGCACCCAGGCCGAGGGCTTTCGCGGTGGCGGCGCGGCGCTCCTGGGCGTCGGCCAGCAGCGCCGTCCGCTCCTCCTCGCCCAGCGGCGCCGCGAGGGCACCGGCCCTGGGGGCGGGAGCTTCGGACGCGGGGGCGGGGGCTTCCGACACGGGGGCGGGGGCGGCGTGTGCCGGGAAGGTGACGGCGATCATCGCGGATGCGGCGATCAACGCACCTGCGGCGACGGCCTTGCGGGGGGAACGTCTCAACGGAACTCCTCGTGGAGGCGGCCGATGTACGACCTCAGCCGGTGCAGGCCCGGACGGGCAGGACCCTGGCCGTCCGGGTGGAGCGGAACCGTGTTCGTCCGACGGAGCAGGGGGCGGGAACCAAAGTGCTGACTCAACGTCAACTACTGAAGTTGTACGGCCATCTTGGACGCGAACGGCTAGCGGCAGCGTGCCATGTTTGCGCGGACATGTCAGCACCCGCCCGCCGGGTTGGCCGAAACCCGGCCCACCCGTCCGTCGCTTGACCCCCCGGATGCCTGACGGCCCATCGGGCACTGTCGGCTCCCCCACCGGCCCGAAGCCTCATTGCACCCCCGCCCAACCGCCGATGGTCCGCACCGCGTGGTACGGACCATCGGCGACAGGCTCGATCCGGCCGTCGCCACCGTCCACCCGGACTCCGCCACCACCGCTCACGGGCCCCGCGGGCACCACCACCCCGCACGTCCGCCCCGGTACCGGGGTCCGGTACCGGGGCGGAGGTCGTGCTGGGGCAGGTGCGGCGGAGGCCGGGTGCTCACGGGTCGGCAGACCGGCCCGGGGCCCTTCGGGGCGGTCCGGCGAGCGGGGTCACCCCGGCGGCGGCTGGCGCCGCGGGTCGGACTCCCGTGCCCCCGACAGGTCGACGGGCGGCGGCTCGCGGTCCTTGCGGCGCTGCCCCAGGACGAAGGCGAGCATGAGGGCGACGACCAGGAGGACGCCCACGGCGATCAGCCAGAGGTGTGCGCCCGCCCCGTCCGCGGCGAGTGGAGTGGTCCGGGTGAGATCGATGACTGCCATGCGCCGCGCCTTTCCGCTACGGGCCCGCGCAAACGGTGCGCGTCCGAGTACCGACGGGGCCGGGCGTCCGACCCAGGGGCGCGACACCCGCACCACACGCCGGGCGCCCGGGCTCGCGCCCGGCGCGGCCCTCAGCCGGCGATGGCGGCCGCCAGCCAGTCGCGGTAGTGGGTGGGCGCGAGGCGGGCCTCGGGGCCGGGGGTGAGGACGTCGCCGCGGACGGCGGCGAACAGGCCCGCCTGGTCGTCGGTGACGACGGGACGCCCGTCGCCCTTGGCGGCCAAGGTGATCCGGCCGAGCTCGTCCAGCGTGAACCGGTCGGGGCCCGCGATGTCGAGGGTGCCGGTCAGCGGGGCCGCCGTGGCCACCTCCGCGAGGACGTCGACCACGTCGTCGGCGGCGATCGGCTGGAGGGGAGTCGCGGGCAGCCGGACGGCGCTGTCGTCCGAGGTCCACGACATCGTGGGCTCCACGAACTCGAAGAACTGCGTGGCGCGGACGATCGAGTAGGGGGTGGGGCCGCCGCACAGCAGGTCCTCCTGGAGGGTCTTCGCCCGGTAGTAGTCGAGCTGGGGCACCTGGTCCACGCCGACGATCGACAGGGCGACCTGGTGGCGCACGCCCGCCTTGTCGCCGGCGTCGAGCAGGTTGCCGACGGTGGTGCGGAAGAAGTCGAGGGACTGCTCGTCGAAGGTCGGGGAGTTGGTCACGTTGACGACCGTGTGGGCGCCGGCGACCGCCTGGTCGAGACCCTCGCCGGTGAGCAGGTCGAGGCCGGACGACCGGGACACCGCCGTCACGTCGTGACCCTGCCGCTCAAGCACGTCGGCGAGCCGGGAGCCGATCAGGCCGGTGCCGATGACGGTGATCCTCATGGTGTGCCTTCCTTCGTGACGGGGGCTTCCCCTGGGGGCAAACCCGGATATCAGATGTCCGGGACAATACTCGGATAGTCTATGTCCGAGTCAATGTGGAGGCGACATGAAGCTGTCCGGCGGCGTCGAATGGGCGCTGCACTGCTGTGTGGTCCTGACCGCCGCCGGGGAGCCGGTACCGGCGGCCCGGCTGGCCGAGCTGCACGAGGTGTCGCCCAGCTACCTGGCCAAGCAGTTGCAGGCCCTCTCGCGGGCCGGCCTGGTGCGCTCGGTCCAGGGCAAGACCGGCGGCTACGTGATCACCAGGGCGGCCCACGAGATCACGCTGCTGGACGTCGTCCAGGCCGTCGACGGCGCAACCCCGGCGTTCGTGTGCACCGAGATACGCCGGCGCGGGCCGTTCGCGACACCAGCTGAGCAGTGCACCGAGCCGTGCCCCATCGCCCGCGCGATGGGGTCCGCGGACGCCGCCTGGCGGGCCTCGCTGGCCGGGGTCACGATCGCCGACCTGGCCGCCACGGTGGAGGCCGACAACGGGCCGGACGCCCTCCCCGGGATCGGGGCCTGGCTGACCTCGGGCGCCGACCCGCGCGGACCGGCCGCACCGTAGGTCCGCGCCCTCTCCTGCCCCCGGCCCCGCCGGACCCGGCGGACCGCGCCGCGTACGCTCGGCTCTGTGCCACGCCACCCGAGAAAGCCCCGCCGACTGGTCGCCGACGGCCGGACGTACCTGTGGTCGCTCCGCCACAGCCACCCCGGACCGGCCGGCGAGGCCTTCACCGACTGCCGCGAGACCCTCACCCTGCACCCGCAGCCGGCCGGCTCCGGCGGGACGCTGCGCATCGTCTTCGCCGGCGGACCCGACCGGTACGTCCCCGGCGGGTTCCCCCTGGGCTCCGGGGACGTCGGGTTCGTCCGGGGTGGCTCACTGAACCTGCACGAACCGGGCGCCGTCCGGGCCCTGCTGGGCGCGGCCGCGGCCCGTGGATGGCAGCCGGGAGACCGGCGAGCGGTGGAGCTCGACGGCTGGTCGCTGCTGGAGGAGGCCGCCGCCGCCCGCACCGGGGAGCTCGGCCGGCCTTCGTGAGAGCCGACATGTAGGGGATCGGCGGCAGCCACCCGTCGGGCGCGCGCACGAAGCCGAGGGACGCCGGCCTCCGTGCGGACGCGGAGCTGGTCGTCGAAGGTCGGAGCCTCGTCCTGGCGCCAGGCGCGGCCGCGTGCCGCGAGACGGCCGAGAACCGTCTCGTACGTCACGGGGCCGGCGGAGTCGCGCTCGCCGATGGCCAGGTGCGAGGGAACGCGGAACCGCCTCCGGTGTCGACCGGGTCGAGTCCGAGAGCTCCCCTGGGGACCGCCCCGGACCTCCAGGCTGCCGCCCCTGTGACCGGCCCCTCGCCCGGTGGTGGGCCCCGGCCAGGTCCAGGCCGGTCCCGCCGCCCAACAGCCGATCGGCCTCTCCACCGGTCATGCCGGGCCTGATCCCGGCGGTCTCGCCGGGGGCCGCGATGGAGACGATCAGGTCGGGAACGGTGCCGTGCCCAGGGCACAGGAGACCACCGGCGCGGCCGCTCGCGCTCACGGCCCGGGCCGACGGTGCTGTGGGCTCGTCACTTCTCGGGCGGTGCCGTGAGGCCGGGCCGGCGGTCCGGCCTCGATCGGGGGAGCCGCTGGCCGCCTCGGCGTACCGCCCTTCGCAGGGGGATTCCCCTGGTCGTCGCCCGACAGCGGCTCCCCGGATCGCGGCTCGGCCTCCTCTTCGGCCGAGCCCCGGAGGGCGCGCGGCGGGCCCGACCGGTGCCGGCGACCGGTCGGCGCCCCGGCAGGGCCGGTCGGCTCGGGGCGGGTCTGCTCAGGGCCGGTCGGCTCGGGGCGGGTCGGCTCAAGGCCGGTCGCCCCGGGGCCGGACGGCTCAGGGCCGGTCGCCGAGTCGTAGGTGGGTGGTGAGGTGGCGGCGGCCGCCGGTCAGGGCCTCGGCGACGACCGCGAGGGCGGTCATCGCGGCGAGCGCAGCGGCCGGGAGGAGCAGGGGCGCCGCCGTGGGGCGCAGCCCGGTCGGCACCGGGGCGCCGACCAGGGTGGACAGGCCGACGGCCGGCCCGAGCAGGGCGACGGCGGTGAGCGCGGCCAGGGCGCCGCCGGCCGCGGCCAGCAGGGTCTGCGGCAGCGTCTCGGCGAGGACGAGCGCGAGGCCCTGCCGGGAGCGCAGGCCCATGGTGCGCAGCCGGGCCAGCAGGGCGGCCCGGTCGGGGGCGGCGCGCAGCAGTGTGAGCAGGACGGCGAGCAGGGTGAAGGCGCCCGCTGCGGCCTGGGCCTGGCCGAACAGGCGGCCCGCCGCGTGCTGGAGGGGGTCCTGGGCGAGGTCGGCGGCGACGGCGGCGCTGGTCCGGGTGACGTAGCCGCTGCGCAGGGCGTCGGGGTCGTTGCCGACCACGGCGGTGGCGGCGGTCGGCCCGGGCGGCGGCGGGGCGGCGGGGTCGGCGAGGGAGGAGGCCGGCAGCGCGCGGACCAGGCCGGCCAGGGCCGGCTCGTCGATCCGGCCGAGCGCGAACCAGTCGGTGATGCGGGCGAGTTCCGGCAGCACGGCGCTGGCGGCGGGGGTGGGCAGGACGATGAAGGGGCGGGTGGCGCCGGGCAGGGCGGGGGTCGCGTCGACCGTGCCGGCGTGGGCTGTGAGGACTTCGCCGCCGCTGGGCAGTCGCAGCCGGTGGCCGCCGGGGCCGAGGTGGCGGGCGAGGTCGGCGCTGAACAGGGCGGGGACGGGCGGCGCCCCCGGATCCGCCGCGGCCGGCGCATCGAGCGCCGCCGGGTCGAAGGTGCCCGCCCCGACAGTCCTGGCGATCCGCGCGTAGGCCCGGGGTTCGGCGACCACCAGGGTGACCTGGGTGGCCTCCGGGTCGACACCCGCGCGCACGCCCGGGACCCCCTCCAGCAGGAACGCCTCGCTCTCCAGCCGCACGGCGGTGGCGGCCGTGACCCCCGGCAGCGCTGCGGCGGCCGCGGCGAACCCGGGCGGCAGGGTCATCCCGGCCGGCGCCGCCACCGAGGCGTCCGCCCCGACCACGAGCTTCGCGGCCTGCTCCCGGGCGAGCCCGACGCCCGCCAGCACGCTCGCGCCGAAGCCGGCGGTGGTGACCGCGAGCACGAGGGCCAGGAGCGGCAGGACGGAGGGCCGCGACCGCCGGCCGCCCCGGCCACCGGAGCCCCGGGCGGCGCGGGCCAGGCCCAGGAACGCCACCGTGCCGGAGGAACGGGCGGCCGCCCGGGCCAGGCCGCCCGCGAGGACGGGCAGCAGGCGTGCCAGCAGTAGCGCCGCGGTGAGGGCGATCAGCAGCGGGGCCGCCACCAGCAGCAGGTCGGGGCCCGCGTCCGGTGGGGCGACGCCGCGGCGCCGGACACCCGACACCGCCGCCACCGTCAGGGCGAGGACGACGAGTTCGGCGATCAGCCGGCCCCGGCGCGCGGCCCTGCCGGAGCCGTCGGCCGGCGGCAGCGCGGCCCGGACCGGAACGGCGAGCAGGGCGAGGGCGGTGGTGACCAGCGCGGCGGCCACCGCCGCCGCCCAGCGCGGCGTGGGCCACAGCCAGAGCGCCGACGCGGTGGCCGCGACGGCCGCCGGCAGGACGGTGACCGCGCCCTCCCCGCAGAGCCGCAGCAGGAGCCCGGTGCCGGATCCGCCCCGGGCCCTCAGCAGCCGCAGTTCCGCGCCGCGCCGGTCGGTGGTGAGCGCGGTGGCCAGGGCCAGCACCACCCCCGCGACCCCCGCCACGGCGGCCGGCCCGATCAGGGCCGTCGGCGCGACCGCGGCCTGCCGCGCCGCCGCCCGGTCGAGGTGGCCGGGCAGCCGGGACGTCGTAGAGAGGTCGGAGCGGCCGGTGGCGGCGAGCAGTGCGGTGGCCGTCGGCCCGGTGAGGAACGCGGCGACATCGTGCCTGACCCCGGCCAGCCGGTCGGCCCGCAGCACGCCGGTGTCCACCGGGAGCCGCCAGAAGTCACGCGTGTTGCGCCCCCAGCGCCCGAGGGCGCCCAGGTCGTCGCCCCCGATCACCGCGGCGGTGTGCCAGCTCCTGATGTCGGGGTCGCTGAGCGAGCGTTCCAGACAGGCCCGGCCCGTGCACGGCAGGTCGGCCCAGTACGGCTCGGCCGGGTCGGTGACGGTGTAGAGGCCGGTCACCCGCACCCGCTGCGGGGGCACCGAGTCGTCGTCGAGGACCGCACCGAGCCGGATCCCGATCGTCTCCGCCGCACCGCGGGCCACCGCGATCGGGATCGGCTCGCCCTTGCTCCCGCCGGACGGCCAGGTGCCGGCGACCAGGGTGGTGTGCTCGGTGAAGCCGTGGAGGTAGCGCAGGTGCAGGGTCGGCGGGGAGTGCCCGTCCGGGCGGTCCAGGCCGGGGGTGGTCAGCGCGTGGCGCAGCAGGCCCTCGGCGCCGAACACCGGTCCCGACGGCGCCACCGGGAGGCCGGCCCCGGCCCGGGCGACCAGCTGAGCCGCCACGGCCTCCAGCTCCGCCTCCGTCCCGCCGCCCTCCGGGGAGCGAGCGGTGCTGAGCAGGCTCGTCTCCAGCGGGCCCCGGTCGTGCAGGAAGTCCCGCAGCGCCGCGTCCGCTCCGCGGTCCAGCACCCTCGGGATCGCCGCCGCCAGGAACACCAGCACGAAGGCCAGTCCGGCGGTGAGCAGCGCCGCCCAGGGGCCGGTGCGCAGCCTCGTCCGCACCCACCGGGCGGGCCGGTGGGCACCGGCGGTCACCGGGCGGGCGGGACGGGCCGGGCTCGCCGGCCGGGTGGGGTCGGAGCTGGTCACGGGAACCTCCGTCGGGGCAGGACGGCGGCCACCGACGGTCCGTCACGCAGTAGCGGCCGATGGTGCCAGAACAGCGCCCGGGACCGGAAGGTTCCCGGGCGAAGCATGGACCGAAGAGGCACCTCCGGCACGGCCGAACGGGCACTCCGGCCGGCCGCCCCGGAGGAGCGACGCGCCCGGCTCAGCGGATCCGGTCGTAGACGAGGGCCAGCGTGCCGTGCTCCCCCGCGGTCTGGCTGACGAGCGCCCACTCGGCGGCGGGCAGGCCGTCGTCGAACAGGCGCGGTCCGTCGCCGAGGAAGACCGGGAAGACGGTGAGTGCCAGCCGGTCGACCTCGTCGGCCGCCAGCAGTGCTTTGATGACGCTCGCGCTGGAGAGCACCAGGATGTCGCCGCCCCCGGTGGCCCTGAGGCCGGCGACCACCTCGGTGGTCGGCCGGTCGACGACCGTCGTCCGCTCCCACGGCGCCCCGCCGGGGGCGGACTCGCCGAGGGTGCCGGAGAGGACCACCTTGTCGGCGTCGACGAGCCACTTCGCGAAGCCCTCGTCGCGCGGGTCGACGCCCGGCATGCCGATGACGGTGGGCCAGAAGCCGAGGAAGCCCTCGGCGTTGACCCGCCCGAGCAGGGCGGTCGTCGCGGGCTCCCAGAGGCCGGTCAGGTGGTCGCGGGCGACGTCGGTGTGGGCGTAGGGCATCACCCAGCTCATGTCCCGGGGGTCTCGCCGGGCGTAGCGGCCGTCGAGGGAGAGGCTCATGTTGGTGACGACCCGGCGGCTTGCGGTCTGCTCGGTCATTGCGTACTCCTCGTGTCGTTGTCGTCAGTGGTCGGTGGCTGTCGTCGGTGGCTGTCGCCGTCGCCGGTCGTCGTCGGCGGCCGTGAGGGCCGCCGCGAGCTTGTCGAGGCTCTGGCCGAAGCCGGTCTCGATCCCGGCGACGAAGTCCGCCGAGTCGACGGTGCTGTCGGTGATCCGCCAGTGGACGTCGAGCCCGGTGCCCCGGTCCGTGCCGGCCGGCCGGAGGCCGAGGTCGACGTGGGCGGTGAAGGCGGTGCCGCCGCCGGGGAGTAGCGGGGAGAGCCGGTAGGCGAGGCGCTCGCCCGGGCGGACGTCCTCGACGACTCCCTCCGCTCGGCCGGCGACCGGGCCGGAGCCGTCGGTGTCCTCGATGTCGCGGTACTCCTGGACGATCCGGCCGCCCGGCCGGGCCTCGAAGACGAGCTCGGAGACCCGGAGGTCGTCGGGCGTCCACCAGCGGGCGAGCAGGGTGGCTTCGACCAGGTGGCGCCAGACCAGGTCCGGGCGCCCCGGCAGCTCGCGGTGGAACCGGAACGAGCGGCCGTCGGCCCACCCTGCCTCTCCCGCCGCGCGCCGCTCCGCGTGGACGCCGAGCCCGTAGCGCCCGTGGGTCTCGCCCGGGCCGCCGGGCCGGTCCGCGCTGTCCGCGAGCCGGGCGAGCTCGGCCGCCAGCTCCCGTAGGGGGGCGGAACGGAGCGCGTAGACACGCCGCTGGCCGATGCGCTCGGAGGTGACGACACCGGCACGCTCAAGGGCTTGCAGGTGCTTGGTCGTCTGCGGCTGGCGCGCCTCGGCGAGCCGGGCGAGCACCCCGACCGGGCGGGGCCGCTCGGCCAGCAGGCTCACGAGGCGCCAGCGCGCCGGATCGGCCAGTGCGGCGAGGAGTGCTTCCATGAGGAGAAGTATTCGCCACAAAGAATATTCATGTCAAGGAATATCTCCGGACGCACCTCTGCGCGACGGCCGGCCGCATGTCGGAGCCGGGAGCGGGCACGCTCCAGGTCCTACGGTCGGGCGAGGACCGGACACCACGGGCGGGCGCCGAGGCGCCGCCGGGAACGGAGTGTGACCCCATGGACATCCCCCCGAACGCCGCCGAAACCCGCCAGGACCGCTACGACCGCGGCCTGGAGACGCTCACCCGGATCGACGGCGAGGCCGGCCGGCGGGTGGTCGACGCGCTGGCCGACATCAGCCCCGAACTCGCCCACCAGATCGTGGCCTGGGGGTTCGGCGAGATCTACCGGCGCCCCGGGCTGGCGCCGCGCGACCGGCAGTTGGTGACCCTGGGGATGCTCACCGCGCTCGGCGGCTGCGAGTCCCAGCTCGACGTCCACGTCAACGCCTCCCTCAACGTCGGCCTCACCCCCGAGGAGATCGTCGAGGCCCTGCTGCACTCCGCCGGCTACTGCGGCTTCCCCAGGGCCCTCAACGCCACCTTCGTCGCCAAGAAGGTCTTCGCCGAACGCGGCCTCCTGCCGGTCACGGGCGACTGAGGCCGGGCCGCGGCGGGCGGCGGACCGGCCCCGGCGCAGGAGCCCGACCCGCCTGGCCCGCACCGCCGACAGCCTGCGTCCCCATGAGCAGAGCGCGAGGGCCGGGAACACCACCCGCACCCGGCCGTGCGTTCGTCCGGGGCTGGTGACACGGTCGCCGACGGTGCCCGGCCTGCCCGGTGTCGGCCGGGGTCTCCGGGGAAGGCGGCGACACGCGGCGCCCGTCGAACGCGTCCCCGGCCGTACCGGAGGAAGGATGGGAGCTTCGGGCCGCCCCAGGTGCCCGGCCCGAGGCCGAGCCGCCCCCGGACGAGAGGAAGCCCATGCAGATCGCCGTCACCACCCCGACCGGCAACGTCGGCCGCCACGTCGTCGCCACGCTGATCCGGGCCGGCGTCCGGCCGCGCGTCCTGCTGCGCGAACCCGGCCGGCTGGCTCCCGAGGTCAGGGGCGAGGTGGACGCCGTGCGGGTCGACCAGTTCGACCCCGAGGCGGTGGCGGCCGCCACCGAGGGCGTCGACGCGCTGTACTGGGTGGACCCGACCACGGGCGGCGAGGACCCGCTCGCCGACTACGCCCGCGCCACCGCCGCCGTGGTCCGTGCCGTCACCGTCAACCGGATCGGCCGGGTGGTCTTCCAGAGCAGTGTCGGCGCCGAGAAGCGGCACGGCGCCGGCGAGATCGACGGCCTGGCGGGGACCGAGACCGCCCTGGACGGCCTCGGGGTCGACGTCACCCATCTGAGGTGCGGCTACTTCTTCACCAATCTCGAACTCCAGCTCGACGCCCTCCGGGCGGGCACGCTCCAGGTGGTCCTCCCCCTCGATCAGCCCATGGCCTGGGTGGCACCGCGCGACATCGCCGAGGTGGCCGCCACCCGTCTGCTCTCCCCCGCCTGGTCCGGGCGGTGCGTGCGGGCGGTGCACGGACCGGCGGACCTGACCTGGCGGCAGGTGGCCGGAATCCTCACCGCCGCGACCGGCCGGCGGATCGGCGTCGAGCGGATCACCGACGACGCCATGCGCGCCGGGCTCAGGCGGTCCGGGATGACCGAGGGGCTGGTGGAGGCCGTGCTCGGCATGTCGACCGGCCTCCGTGCGGACTTCACGCCCGAACAGCGCCGCAGCGTCCGGACCACCACGCCGACCACGCTCGCCGCCTGGGCCTACGACCACCTCCGGCACCGGCTCGCCGACGGCTCCTGAGCGCGGCCCGCGCGGGGAGCGGGCGGAGGAACGGCGGGCCGCTCCGGAGCCGGCACGTCACCCGGCGAGGAGCTCCCCGACGAGCCGGCGTGCGTACCCGGCATCGAGGCCGGCCGGGCGGAAGAGGATGCGGTACATCATCGGGGCCACCACGCGGTCCATCACCGTCTCCACCTCGGGGGCGGCCTCCCCGCGGTCGCCCGCCCGGGCCAGCACGACGTCGACCTGTTCGGCCGCGTAGGCCGAGCACTGGCCGGCGTTGCTGCCGTCCGGGTCGCCGAGCAGGGCGTCGCGGATGTAGGCACGCCCCGACGGGGACGCCATCTCGTCGAGGAACTGCTCGGCCCAGGCCGTCAGGTCGGACCGCAGGTCGCCGTGGTCCGCCGGCTCCGCGTCGGGCCGCAGCCGCTCCACCGCGACGTCCGACAGCAGCTCCTGCAGATCGCCCCAGCGGCGGTACACCGTCGACGGGGTGACGCCCGCCCGCTGGGCGACCAGCGGAACCGTCAGCCCGTCGCGGCCCACCTCGGCGAGGAGTTCACGCACAGCGGTGTGCACCGACGCCTGGACCCGGGCGCTGCGACCGCCGGGGCGCACCATCTGCTTGCGACTCATGGGACCAGCTTAAAGCACAGTCCTTGCGTTTAGGGGGCGCCCACCCCGGTACCGACCGGCGCCGGCACGGGGGCCGGCCGCGACCGCTCGTAGGCGTGACCGACCCGCAGGAGGAGGCGCTCCCCGAGGGGCCGGCCGAGCAGCTGCATCCCGATCGGCAGGCCCGACGCGTCGTGGCCGACCGGGACGGTCAGCGCCGGCACCCCGGTGATGTTGGCGGGGGCACTGAGGCGCACCAGGGCGTCGGCGACACCCTCGGACGTGCCGTCCGACCAGGTCACCGTCGTCTGACCGGCCCGCACCGCGGTCGTCGGGACCGTCGGGGCGGCGATCACGTCGACCCCGGCCAGCACGCGGGCCCACTCCTCCCGCATCAGGGTCCGGGAGCGCTGCGCCCGCAGGTAGTCCCCGGCGGTCATCAGCTCGCCGGCCTCCAGGAGGACCCGGACGTCCGCCTGGTACAGCTCGGGCACCGTCCGCAGGGTGCGCTCGTGGTACGCGCTGGCCTCCGGTGCCACCAGCCCCCAGAGGGTCGCCCGGATGTAGCGGGCCATCGGGATCCCGACGTCGACGAGCTCCGCACCGAGGTCCGCCAGGTGCCCGATGGCGCGCCGGACGGCGGTATCGACCTCCGCGTCGAGGTGGTCGAAGAAGTAGTCGCGCGGCACGCCGACCCGCAGCCCCGTCAGGTCGGTGCCCGGGCCGGGCCGGTGGTCCACGGCGGCGGCGGCCAGCGAGGCGGGGTCGCGCGGGTCGTGACCGGCCATCGCCGTCAGGACGACGGCCGCGTCCTCGACGGTGCGGGTGATCGGACCGACGTGGTCCAGCGACCAGGACAGCGAGGTGACGCCGTGCCGGGGGACGAGGCCGTAGGTCGGCTTGAGGCCGACGACGCCGTTGAGCGCGGCCGGCACCCGGATCGAGCCGCCGGTGTCGGTGCCCAGCGCGAAGGCCGCCGCACCCGAGGCGACGGCGACCGCGGAGCCGCCGCTGGACCCGCCGGCGACCCGGCCGCGGTCCCGGGCGTTGTGGGTCTGCGGGGTGGTCAGGCCGTAGGCGAACTCGTGGGTGTGCGTCTTGCCGAGCAGGATCGCGCCGGCCGCCGTCAGCCGCGCGGCGACCGTGCTGTCGGCCTGCGCGCGGTGGCCCTCGCGGACCCGGGAGCTGGCCGTGGTCGCGGTGCCCGCGACGTCGATCAGGTCCTTGAGACCCATCGGAATGCCGTGCAGCGCCCCCCGGAAGCGGCCGTGCGCCGCTTCGTGCTCGGCCTCGCGCGCCGCACCGCGCGCCTGCTCCGCGAGGACCGAGACATAGGCGTTGAGCCGCGGTTCCACCTGTTCGATGCGGCCGAGCACCGAGCCGACCAGCTCCACGGGAGACAGCCGCCGGGCCCGGATCTCGTCGGCCGCGGCGGCGACGGTGAGCTCATACGGCCGCATCGGACAGCTCCGTTCCCGCCCGGTAGGCGATCGCGGGCGGGGTGTCCCCGAAGTCCAGCTCCCGCAGGACCGCGACGACGGCGTGGAGCTGGTCGGCGGTGGCCGCGACCGGCCGGTGCCGGTCGTCGGGCAACGGAAGGCCCGCCCGGGCGGCCCAGCGGGCCGCCTCCTGCGGCGTCAGTTCGGCGGCAGACATGGGTGTCCTCTCCTCGTCGGGTCGGGAGCCGCGAAGCGCTCCCGACCCAAAAGCTAACAGTTTGCTTTAGCCGAACGTAGGTTCTACGGCCAGCTAAAGCAAATCAATTGCTTTTACACCGAAGGGGCCCCTTCCACGCCCGGCGCCCCCTCCGACGCACCCGCCCGCCTCCCCCGCCGGGATCGGCCTGGTGCGCGGCGGCGCGGGCACCGCCCTGGTCGGCGGCCATCACGAGGTGGCCGCCCGGATCGAGGAGTACCACCGGCTGGGCATCGACGAGTTCGTCCTCTCCGGGGCGCCGCACCTGGAGGAGGCGTACTGGGTCGGCGAGAACGTCCCGCCGCTCCTCGCCGACCGGGGGCTCTGGAAGCGCGGGGGCTGACGCGGCCGGGCCCGGGCACCGTGCGGTGCCCGGGACCGGTGGCGTCACGCCCAGGGGTTGAAGGGGATGCCGCCGGGCTTGGAGGCGTTGAGCAGGTTGCGGAAGCGGTCGTCCTTGTCGGTGGTCTTGATGGTCGCCGAGCCGAAGTCGGCGTTGTTGAGCCGGTCGCGCAGCCAGGTGCTCGGCCAGCCGTTCCAGTCGACGATGGGCGGCTGGCGCCAGCTGTGGTAGTGGTTCTCCGGCGGCTCGTCGTTGCTGTTGGCCAGCCGGAACAGGTGGGTGAGCGCCGGCAGGCCGTCCTTGTGGTAGACGACCTTGGGATGGCTGCCGCTGAAGCGCACCGACGAGCGCGGGTAGGTGGCCTGGCCGCCGTGCTGGGTCACGGTCAGGAACTCGACCTGGTTGGACGACTGCTTGACCCAGGAGATGACGTGCTCCCAGTCGTGGCGGTGGCCGCCCGAGCCGTTGACCGTCTGGTCCTTCTCGAAGTAGCTGGCGTACACGATCGCGCACCAGCCGTTGTTGCACTTGGACCGGGCGTAGGTCTGGGACCGGTCCAGGTCGGACTGGTCGTGGCAGTTGCCGTTGATGGCGCCGGAAGTCTTCAGACCCGGGTTGAGGGTGCCGTCGGGGCCGATGGCCGAGACGGCGTAGCAGCCGTCCACGTCGTAGTCGTAGGCGGGCGAGAACGAAGCCTCGTAGCCGCCGGCGCGCTGCGGCAGATTGGGCAGCGAGTCGGCCTGGGCGGCCGGCCCGGAGAAGGTGAGCAGGAGGACACCGGCGCCGAGGACCGTCCCGATCCGGCCCCGGGTGCGGGTCGCGCGCCCGGTCGCGGAGCCCTGGGCCGTGGTGGCCGGGCCGGTCAGCGAGGAACTGTTCATGTCTCCCTGTTTCGTCAGGAGTTGATGGGGGCCGCCCGGCAGCTGCGGGGCGGCGCACATCGAGCATGGCCGTGATCCGCCCGGGGCGGATCCGTCCAATGACTGACGGGATTCGGAAGCCGGTGCCCCCGTGCGCGCGGGGCGCGGCCTGACCTTCGGTCAAATGACGTAGTCGGGTGCACCCCGGGAGGGCCCCCGCCCTGGGTGCCGGCGCGCGGCCCGACACTCCGGGAAGGGGCGGGCGGGCCCGCTCACCGCAGGCGCGCGTCGAAGGTCAGCGCCTCGACGAGCTCGCCGACCCGGCGCTCCGGCAGGCCCCGCGAGACGAACCAGGCGCCGACGTTGCGCACGTCGCGCTCCAGGAACGAACGGCCGCGCGGATTGGCGACGACGTCCACGATCTGCGGCACATCGATGATCACCAACCGCCCGTCGTGGACCAGGATGTTGTACGCCGAGAGGTCGCCGTGCGCGTAGCCGTCGACGGCGAGCAGCGACAGGTTGCGGCCGAGCTGCTCCCACAGGTCCTCGACGTCCACCTCCTCGGCGCGCAGCTGCGCGAGCCGGGGCGCGGCGGTGCCGCCGGCGTCGCCGACGAACTCCATCAGGATCTCCGTGCCCAGGATCTGCACGGGGTACGGGACGGCCACGCCGGCCGACCAGAGCCGGCACAGCGCCGTGAACTCGGCGGCCGCCCACTGGCCGGCGATGGCCTCCTTGCCGAACGCGGTGCGCTTGGCCATGGCCCGGGCGATCCGGGACTCCTTGTGCTGGCGGCCCTCCAGGTAGCCGGAGTCGCGGTGGAACATCCGGTGCTGGGCGTCGCGGTAGCGCTTGGCCGCCATCAGCGTGCGCCGGTCGGTCCCGGGCACGCCGCGCTCCAGGAGGAAGACGTCGGCCTCCTTGCCGGTCTTGACCAGCCCGAGTTCGGTGTCCACGGCCGCGAGTTCGGTCACCACCCAGGCAGGGCGCGGCGCGGGGCCCTTCTCGGTGGGGGTGGACTGGTCCCAGGTGGACCAGCGATCGCCGTCGGCGGGACCGTCGGCGACCGGCGTCGAGCCGTCGTCGTAGCTGCCGTCGGGGGTGTCATCGTCGGTGACGTACGCGTCGGCGAAGTCGTCGGCGCTGTCCGCGCCGTGGGTGTCGTGCGGGTGGCCCGCGGGCTCGAAGGCCTCGAAGTGGTAGGCCACCTCGGGCTCGAAGTCTCCGTCCCGCTCGGACCGGCGGCCGCGACGGGGTGCGCCCTTGGGGCGGATACGGGAGAAGGGATCGTTGTCGGCAAAGCGCTCACGCACTGCGGTGGCTCCTGAGGAACGGCCCACCGATGCGCCAGTCGTGAGGCGTCGTCAGCCGGTGGGCGAAAGACGAGGGGAAGAGGCGTCTGGCGCGCACACGAGGGCGCGCCGCATCACGGCGGCAACCATGGGTACGCACCTCCTCTGTTTCTCCACGTCGGTCCTAGTGCCACGGCACGAGAGCGCCGCGGCGACGCCACGGGCGACACCGCGGCGGGAACGGTGAAAGCTTAGCGACTTCCAAGATCGGCGCAACCGAATTCCTTTCGGCCCGGTCCGGTCCCGGTCACGGTCCTCATCCCGGTGCCGCACCACGCACCCCCTCGCCGCCCGACATGCCGCGCACGGCCCAAGGTCGCCGACGGGCGGCCGACGGCGCGGAACAATGCCGGAGGTCGTACGAGACTGGAGGTCAAATCATGGACAGCACCGCGCAGTTCGGCGCCTGGGACGTCCGCGAGTCGGGTCCGGCCGACGCCCCGCACCGGGTCCTGCTGCTGCCCGGCGGGCTGTGCGGCGCGGCGTTCTACGAGGACGTGATGGCCGCCCCGCCGCTCGCCGGCGCGCCGGTCCGGCTGGTGGCGGCGACCGTCCCGGGCCACGCCGGGACGGTCGCACCCGCGGACGTGTCGATGGAGAACTACGCGGCGATCACCGGTGCCTTCGCGGCCGACCACGGCTGCACCACCGTGGTCGGCCACAGCATCGGCGCCAACATCGCGCTGGAGATGGTCGCCGGCGGGCACTTCTCCGGGCCGGTGGTGCTGCTCTCCCCGACGTTCTCACGACCGGACGAGTCCAGAGCGCTGGCGATCGCCGCCGCGATCGGCCGGGTCCCCGGGCTCGGCTCGCTGGCCTGGCCGGCGATGCTGTGGCTGACGCCGAAGGCGCTGGCCGACAGCATTCCGGAGTCGCGGCGGGAGGCCCTGCTCGCCGACCTCGGCAAGAACTCCGCGTCGTTCTGCCGCCGGGCCATGATCGAGTACTTCGCGTACCTGGACCGGCACGGCCATCTGGTACCCCGGCTGTGCCGCTCCGGCGCCCGGGCCCTGGTGGTCCGCGGCGACCGGGACGAGGTGGGGCTCACCGACGCCGAACGGGCCGCACTGACGGCCTGCCCCACGGTGACCCTGGAAGTGGTCCCCGACAGCGGGCACCTGGTGCTGCTCGAACAGCCCGACGCGGTGGCCCGCCTGATCGCCGGCGCCGTGCTCGGCCCCACCTCCTGAGCCCGCCACCGCCGGGCGTCAGGGACGCGGGCCCGCCGGTCGTGGTCGGGGGCCGCCCGGCCCGGACGGCGGGCGAGGGGGGACGGCCACCGTCCGGGCGCGGCGGGCGCACCCACCGCGCCCTCTTCTCACCCCCCTCCGCCGGGCCAAACCCCACGCCCGCGGGCCTCTTCCGCCCGGCCGCCGGGAGCCACCGGTCAGCGCACGGTCCGGGCGTCCGACCGACACGCGGCGGACCGGCGGGGCGGCTTGCCGACGACCGCCGGAGGACGGACATTCGTGGTGGCGCTGTCGGCGGGAACCCGCCCCGGGGAGTCCGTCCACCGGCAGGCCGCCCGACGAGGTCGAGGTGGGTGTGGCGATGAGCAAGGTGGAGGAGTCGATCGACGTGGACGTGCCGGTCCGCGTCGTCTACGACCAGTGGACGAGCTTCGAGCGTTTCCCGGAGTTCATGGAAGGGGTGGAGGAGGTCCGGCAGCTGGACGACCTGCACGCCCACTGGAAGACCAGGATCGCCGGGCTGTCCCGCGAGTTCGAGACCGAGATCGTCGAACGGGTCCCCGACGAACGGGTGTCCTGGCGCACCAGCAGCAGCAATGTGAAGCACACCGGCACGGTCTCCCTGCACCCGATCGACGCGACCCACACCCGGGTCAGGATGACCATGGACTTCGAGCCCACCGGATTCGCCGAGAAGGCCGCGGACAAGCTGGGCGTGCTCGACCGGATGGTCAGCGGTGACCTGCGGCGCTTCAAGCACTTCGTCGAGAACCGCGGGGCCGCCCCCGGGAGCGCCGGCTCCTGACCGCGGCGCGGGGCCGGATTCCCCGGCCACGCCCGGCCGGCGACTCCGCGGCGGCCGTGAGCAGCGCGCAGGCGGGGTAGCGACCGCGACGCCCAGGAGCACGACCCGGACCTCACCACCGCCGCGAGCCGGGCGGCCGACCGGCCCCGGGTGGGGCCGCCGCCCGCACGCCGGGCTCAGAATCCGCGGGCGGCGGCGCCGTCGCGCAGCAGGGCGAACGCCTCGGCCGTCTCCGCGGCGGCCAGCACGGCCACCTCGCCGACGTCCTGCCCCTCGGCGAGCCTCGCCCAGGTGGCGTGGGCGAGGACCTGGCGCACCGCCGTGTACTGGGCCGCGAGCAGCCGGGCGGTGACGTTCCCGTCCGGGCCCAGCGCCTCGGCGAGCGCGCGGGTGTCGGCGTCGAGGTAGTCGAAGAGGTGGGCGGAGAGGCTGGGGGTCTCGTAGACCAGCCGGAGGAAGGCCAGCACCTCGGGGCTGTCCGTCAGCCCGCTGCTGGGGTCGCGCGCGGCCAGCCGCTGCAGGTGGTGGCGCTCCAGCGCGTCCAGCGGGGTGGTCCCGGTCGGGCGGGCGCGCACCACCCGTCCGGCCTCGCCGAGGTGGTCGGCGAAACGGTGCAGGACCAGCTCCTCCTTGCTGCCGAAGTAGCGGAAGAGGGTGGGCTTGGAGACCTCGGCGGCGGCGGCGATCTCGGCCACCGAGACCTGGTCGAACCCGCGGGCCAGGAACAGGGCGATCGCCGCCTCCGCGATGGCCTGCCGGGTGCGCTGCTTCTTGAGGGTCCGCAGACCCGTGTCCGACTCGCTCATGGCTCGATCATAACCAGGAAATGTTTGTTACTCGGTTCTTTTTCTTACCGAGTTGCAGTTTGCTGGTGCGCATCACCGACGAGACGGAAGGGCGGACACACCATGACAACCGTGGTGATCGTGGGGGCGGGACCGACCGGACTGACACTGGCCTGCGGGCTGGCACGGCAGGGGGTCGCCGTGCGGGTCGTCGAGAAGGCGGCCGCGTTCCACACCGGCTCACGCGGCAAGACGCTCAACCCGCGGAGCCTGGAGGTCCTCGCCGACCTGGGGCTCGGCGAGCGACTGGCGGCCGCCGGCCGCACGCACCTCCCGTTCCGCAAGTACTTCGGCGGCGAGTTCGTCAACGAGACCGAACCGTTCGCCGGCGCCCGCCGCAGCACGGCCACCCCCTACCCGGCGAGCCTGTGGCTGCCGCAGACGCGGGTCGAGCGACTGCTGCGCGAGAAGCTGGCCGAGTACGGCGTGACGGTCGAACTCGCCACCGAGCTCGTGGACTTCACCCAGGACGACGAGGGCGTGGAGGTCCACCTCGCGGACGGCGGACGGATCTCCGCCGAGTACCTGGTCGCCTGCGACGGCGGCCGCTCCACCGTGCGCAAGCTGCTGGGGATACCGTTCGTCGGCGAGGGCGACCCGGAGCCGCTCATGGTCTGCGGCGACGTCGAGGTCGAGGGCCTCCACCGCGGCGCCTGGCACCAGTGGTTCGGCCCGCAGGGCGTGTTCATGCTCTGCCCCTTCGAGGGCACCCGCCGCTGGCAGCTCCAGGCGAGCCCGGAGACGGACGCCGACGGCCGGGCGGTCGCCCCCTCCCTGGAGAGCTTCCGGCGGCTGGCCGCCCTGCACACCGGTCGGACGGACCTCGTGCTGACCAACGCCACCTGGCTCTCCACCTGGCGGGTCAACGTCCGGATCGCCGAGGAGTACCGCAGGGGGCGGGTCCTGCTGGCCGGCGACTGCGCGCACGTCCACCCCGCCGCCGGCGGGCTCGGCATGAACACCGGCATCCAGGACGCCTGGAACCTCGCCTGGAAGCTCGGGCACGTCCTGCGCGGCCTCGCCGCACCGGCCCTGCTGGACACCTACCAGGAGGAACGCCGGCCGGTCGCCGCCTGGACCCTCGACGTCACCACGGCCGGCATGACCAACGTCATGGCGGGCATCGGCACTCCGGGCGTGGGCGTCGAGGCCGGCCGGGTGGGCGACCTCACCGGCCTCTCGCTCGGCTACCGATGGAGCCGGCTCGCGGCCCCCGGTCCCGACGGCCCGCTCCGGGCCGGCGACCGGGCCCCGGACGCGGTCTTCACCGGCCCCGACGGCAGGCCGGCCCGACTCTTCGAGCACTTCGCCGGCGACCACTACACCCTGCTCGGTTTCGGTCCCGGAACCCGCCCCGCACTCGCCGGACTACCGGCCCACATCCGGCCCGTCCTGCTCGACGACCCTTCCGGCGACGCCCACCGGACCTACGGGATCGCCACCGACACCCTCGCCCTCGTCCGACCGGACAACCACCTCGCCCTCCTCGCCCCCGCGACGGCCCGCCAGGAGGTGCTCGACCACCTGGCGGCCCTGCGGTAGCCACCCGGCCGGCGCCGTGGCCCTAAAAGCGAAGACGTTGCGTTAGCGACCCGGCGTGATCTACGATCGACTAACGCAAAGGCGGAGCTTTAACGGCTCCCGCCGCCGCGACGACGCCACCCGTACGAAGGGAACCCCGGTCCATGCACACGACGTCCGACGACCCGCGCGGTGCTTCACCCGCCATCGGCACCATCCCGGCCTGGACCGTCGGCGACCTCACCGTGCACCGGATCGACGAGATCCCCCTGCCGCCCGACACCGGGCAGTGGCTCCTGCCGGACGCCACGCCCGAGGTCGTGCGCGGGCAGGACTGGCTGCGCCCCGACTTCGCCGACCCGGCCGGCCGGCTGCTGATCGACAGCCACACCTTCGCGTTCACCGTCGGCGGTCTGAAGGTCCTGGTGGACACCGGGATCGGCAACGGCAAGGACCGCGCCAACCCGGCCTGGCACGACCTCGACACCGACTACCTCGACCGGCTGACCGCCGCCGGGTACCCGCCCGCCGACGTCGACCTCGTGATCCTCACCCACCTGCACACCGACCACGTCGGCTGGAACACCCGCGCCGACGGGAACGGGGCGTGGGTCCCCACCTTCCCCCACGCCCGCTACCTCACCTCGCGCACCGAGCGCGAGTTCTGGGCCGGCCGGGAGATGGACGAGCCGCGCCGCCGGATGTTCCGCGACTCGGTGGACCCGGTGGCGGAGGCCGGGCTGCTCGACCTGGTCAACGTCCCGGCGGGCGGCGCCGAGGTCGCCCCCGGCCTGCGGCTGCTCCCCACGCCCGGCCACACCCCGGGCCACCTGGCCGTCGAGCTGTCCGGCGACGGCGGCGCGGCCCTCGTCACCGGGGACTGCGTCCACCACCCGGTCCAGTTCGCCCACCCGGCCATCGGCAGCTGCGTCGACATCGACCCCGCCCGGTCGCGGGCGACCCGGCGGTCCCTGCTGGAGTCGCTCGCCGGCACCGGCACGCTGGTCCTCGGCACCCACTTCCCCCCGCCCACCGCCGGCCGGGTGGTCGCCCACGGCGACGCCTACCGGCTGGAGTCCGTCCCCGGCACCCCCCGTACGACGCGCTGACGCCGGAGTGGGGCGTCGGACGGGCCGACGTCCCACTCCGGCAGGACCACGACGCCCGGCCGTCAGCCGACCGGCTCAGGGGTCGGCCGGGCCGGCGCGGCCGACGCGGGGCCGGCGGCCGAGGCCGCCCCCAGGCCGGTGCCGCGCGTCTCCTCGGCCCACAGGACGCACACCAGCAGGCCGACCGCCGTGGTACCGGCCGCGATCAGCATGGTCGGCCCGGTCCCGAGGCCGCTGAGCGACAGCGGCAGCAGGTACGTGCCCACGGCCGCGCCGATCCGGCTCACCGAGGTCGCGACGCCGACCGCCGTCGCCCGGATCTCGGTCGGGAAGAGTTCGTTCGGGTAGGTCCAGTCGAGCACGTTCGGGCCGCCGCACAGGAACGCGTAGGCACACAGCGCGATGACGGCGACGGCCGCGGGGGCGGCCGGCCAGACACCCAGCAGGGCGAGCGGCACGATCATCAGGGCGAACGACCAGATGATCACCGGACGACGGCCCCAGGTGTCGATCAGCCGGAGCGCCGGGAAGCAGCCCAGCAGGAAGACCAGGCTCACCAGGGCCGTACCGAGGGTGTCCAGCACGGTGCCGCCCGGCATGCCGAAGGAGGCCAGGATCTGCGGGCCGAAGGTCAGCATCGCGAAGAGCGGGCCGACCTGGCAGAGGAAGAACAGCCCGCAGAAGAGCGTGCGGCGCCGGTAGGGCTCGGTCATCAGCAGCCGCAGGCCGCTGGGACGGCCCGCCTCGGCCGGGTCGGGCATCAGTTCCCGCCCGTCGACCCGGACGCCCAGGTGCTTTTCGACCACGCGCACCGCGTCCCCTACCCGCCCGTGGGCGGCCAGCCAGCGCGGCGACTCGGGAGACCCGCGCCGGATCACCAGGAACACCACGCAGAGCACCGCGGAGCTGGCCAGCATCCAGCGCCAGCTGCCGTTCCCGCCGATCCGAAGGAACAGGTAGCCCGTCAGGTAGGCGAGGACGGAACCGGCGTACCAGGCGATGATCTGCTGGCCGAGCAGCCGCCCGCGGTGGCGGGCCGGCAGCCACTCGGCGAGCAGCGAGGTCGCGATCGGGTAGTCGGCGGCCACGGCCAGGCCGAGCACGAAGCGCAGCACGGCGATCGCCCACACCTGGTCGACCCAGAAGGAGAGCACCGAGCAGACGACCATCACCAGCAGGTCGGCGGTGTACATCACCTCCCGGCCGATCTTGTCGGTCAGCACGCCGAACAGCGCGCCTCCGACGAACATGCCGACCAGGGCGGCGGCGCCGATCAGGCTGACCTCGGCGGTGGAGAGGCCGAGCTCGGGACGCATCCCGATCAGGGCCACGCCGACGATGCTCAGGATGTAACCGTCCAGCAGGGGCCCACCGGAACAGGCCAGGGCCAGTCTCCGGTGGAAGGCGGTATACGGGGCGTTGTCGATGGTTCGGGACATGGAATTCGGGTCCTCCGGGGCGTACGGCAGTGCTCCCGCACTCCGTGCGCCTGGTAGACGGCAGAAGTCGGGGCCGCCCGGTCGGACGACCCCGTCACCCGGACCCACCGGGCGACCGTCCACGGTTGCCCGCTCCGAACCGGTCCCGACGGGGACGAAGGTCCGCCGGTTCCGGGCCCTTGGTCCCGAACCGGACGGGCCCTGGGACCCGTGCGGCGGGGGCTTCGGCCTGCCAGGCCCGGGAAGCACCGCTCCGCGCGCTCCGGCCGGGCGGACCGGGTGACACTTCTCACCCCAACACGGCAAATGTCTTAATTACCTGATATGTGATGGCGGCGGGCAGCTTCCACGGATCGTCAACGGGGCCCCGGACAGCGGGTCCGGCCCGACCGGCCCCCGCCACCGCACGCCGGGCACCCAACCCGCCGGTAGCGGTCGGCCGATGGTGGCGACCGGACCTCGGGCGAGCATTCGCCACGCCCTCGGGGCGAACGCTCTGACGGACAGTCCGACGAGGGGCCCGCGTCGACCGAGGCGCTGAACCCGCTCGGACCGATGGACCTGGCCACGCCGGCCTCGTACCTGATCACCCGTATGCTCGGCCACGGGTACGACCTGGCCGTCGCGCTGCGGCGGCCGCACACGGCGGTCCGTCACCGGACGGCGCTGGCCGTGCCGTTCCTGATGGCGGCCCCCGGGCGGGCGCCGCTCAGGGCAGCCGCCCCCAGCTGGTGACCAGGCCGGGCGAGAGGTCCGCGACGGTGCCCGTGGCGAGGGACTCCCGCGCCTCGTCGAGGAGCCCGGCGTCGACGAGGCCGGTGGCGAGCATGGCCTCGCGGGTGCGGTCCCAGGTGTCCAGCCAGAACGCGGTGATCGGGGCGTCCGCGACCAGGGCGGGCACGAACACCTCCGCGCCGACCTCGGACAGCCCGAGGTCGCGCAGCAGCCGCGGACAGTCGGGGGTCCAGCTGATGTCCGTGCCGATGGACGTCCGCAGCGCCCGCCACATCGCCCGCATCGCGAGCCGGTACGGGGTGTCCGGCGGCGCGGCCGTGGTGAGGTCGACCGGGTCCCCGAGGACGAGGTACCCGCCCGGGACGAGGAGGTCCCGCAGGCGGGCCAGGACGCGGTGCCGTTCCGGCAGGTGCATCAGCACGAAGCGCGCGTGCACCAGGTCGAACCGGCCGCCGGGGTCGAAGTCGGGCGAGGAGACGTCCGCCGTGAGCGTCCGCAGCGCCCCGCCCGCGAACGGTTCGACGAAGCGGGTGTCCCGGTCGACGGCGAGGACCTCGCCGGCCCCGCCCGCGGTCGCCAGCCAGCGCGCGATCGTGCCGGTACCGGCTCCCACCTCGCAGCAACGCACTCCCGCGCCGACCCCGAGGGCGCGCAGCCGGGCGCGGGTGACGTGGTCGTAGGCGAGGGAGCCGAGATCGATGCGTTCGCCCTCGCCGGGCTGCCAGGGTTCGAAGAGGGATTCGCCGTACCCGCCGTCGGCTCCGGCCGGGCCCGGCGCGACCGGGTCGGTGGACATCCGGTGTCCTCCCGTCATGCCGTCGCGGCGCCGGGGGCGCCCTGGCACACCGCCGGCCGACCGGCCGTGACCGGGGCCGCGGATACCGCCGAGCCTAGCGAAGGGCGGCCGTCCCGTCGCCCGGACGGGCCCGCCCCGGTCCGGTCTCCCCGCCCGGCCCCGTCCGCCGAATCCGGCTACGCTGAGCAAGGAGGCTCCGGGCCCGAGGCGGGGGTGTCGGCCACACCGTGCGGAGGTGCGAGGTGCCGGGAGAATCAGAGCCGCGGTGGCGGCGTGACGTCCTGCCCGCGGTCACCGCCGCGCTGCGGCGCTTCCCCTTCACCGTCGCCACCGCCGTGGTGGTGCTGGTGGTCGGGCTGGCCGTGGGCGGCCTGTGGGACGCGACGTCCGACCGGTCGTGGTACGCGAACGTCGCGTACGGCCTGCCCTCGTTCGAGAAGGGCCGCTGGTGGACCCTGGCCACCGGTCCGCTGTTCTGCTCGACACCGATCGACTACCTCCCGGTGCTCGTCGCCGTCGTGCTGCTCTGCGGCCTCGCCGAGGCGAGGCTCGGCACGCGCTGGACCGCCGCGGTGACGGTGGCCGGCCAGCTCGGCGCCGTCCTGCTGGCCGCCCTGCTGCTGTTCGCCCTCCGGCACACCGCGTGGACCTGGGCGAAGGACCTGGCCGGCACCGTCGACGTCGGCATCTCGGCGGGCGCGCTCTGCGCGGGCGCGGTGGCCTCGGCGGCCCTCGCCTCGCCGTGGCGGCAGCGGCTGCGGCTGGCCCTGGCCGCCTACGCCGGCGTCTCGCTGCTGTACGTCGGAGGGCTCGACGACCTGGAGCACGCGCTGGCGGTCGCCGGCGGCCTCGTGGCGACCCACTGGCTGCGGGTCCCGGGCGCGGCCCGGACCTCCGGCCGGCTCAGCCGCCGGGAGTGGCGGCTGCTCGCGGTGGCGGGCCTGGTCCTGATCGCGGCGATCCTGCTGGTCGTCTGGCTGGTACCGGGCAGCGGTCCGGTCGGGGAGACCAGAGGGCTGGGCGGACCGGGCTGGCAGGTGCTGCTCTCGGTGGCGCTGATCGCCCTGCTGGTCAACGGGCTGCGCCGGGGGCGCCGCACCGCCTGGCGCTGGACGGTGCTGCTCTGCGCGCTGAACGCGCTGCTGGGCCTGTTCGTGGCGGTCGCGTACGTGATCGGCAAGGCGCTCGACGAGCAGGTCACGGTCACCGGCGCGGCGGTGTTCGTCCCCACCTCGGTGGTGTGGACGGCCGAGCTGGTGGTGCTGATCGCCGGCCGGGAGGCGTTCCGGGCCAGGCGGCCGCGCGGCCGGGCCCAGGTGCCCGGTGCCGAGTCGGCGCCCGCAGCCGCGCCGGCGTCCGACGGGGACCCGCGCACCCGGGCCGCGGACCTGCTGGTCCACCGCGGCGGGGCGAACCTCTCCTGGATGACCACCTGGCCGGACAACTCCTACTTCTTCCCCGAGGGCGACGACGGGAGCTACATCGCCTACCGGGCCCACGCCGGCGTCGCGGTCGCGCTGGGCGATCCGGTGGGAGCACCGGACGACCGAGGCCGGACGATCACCCGCTTCGCCGAGATGTGCGACCGCGCGGGGCTGGTCCCGTGCCTGTTCTCCGCCACCGCCCGGGCCGCCGGGACCACCGACGCGCTGGGCTGGCGGTCCGTCCAGGTCGCCGAGGACACCGTGATCGACCTGCCGGACCTGGAGTTCCGCGGCAAGGCCTGGCAGGACGTGCGCACCGCCCTGAACCGCGCCAGGAAGGACGGCGTCGAGTACCGGCTCGGCGCCCTCGCCGAACAGCCGCGACCGGTGCTGTCCCAGGTCCGCGGCATCTCCGAGGAGTGGGTCGGTGACATGGGGCTGCCGGAGATGGGCTTCACGCTCGGCGGCGTGGAGGAGGCGATGGATCCGCGGATGCGGGTCGGCCTGGCGCTGGAGGGCGACGAACACCTCCACGGGGTGACCTCGTGGATGCCGGTGTACGGCCCGGACGGGGTGCCGCAGGGCTGGACCCTGGACATGATGCGCCGCCGCCGCGAGGGGTTCCGGCCGGTCGTCGAGTTCATGATCGCCTCCAGCTGCCTCGCCCTGCGCGACGACGGCGCACACTACCTCTCGCTCTCCGGCGCGCCGCTGGCACGCACCGGCCCCGCCCACGCACCGACCGTGCTGGACCGGATCCTCGACCAGTTGGGCGCGGCCATGGAGCCGTACTACGGCTTCCGCTCGCTGCACTCCTTCAAGGCGAAGTTCCAGCCGCGCTACGAGCCGATGTTCCTGCTCTACCGCGACGAGGCCGACCTGCCCCGGATCGGGCTGGCCCTGCTGCGCTGCTACCTGCCCTCCGCCACGATGCGCGACCTGCTCAAGGTCCCCGCGCACCACGGCTGACGGGAACGGAACCGCCGTGCGGAGCGCATCGGTCCAGGTCGAGGTGGTCATCACCGTCCCCAACCACGGCGTCGGGCTCTGGATGCTCGGCGCGTTCGTGCTGACCTTCGCCGGGACCAGGGTGGTCACCCGGCTGATCAGGGCGGGCCGCGGACCGTTCCGCGACGTCGCGGTCGGCGGCACCCACGTGCACCACCAGGTGTACGGCATCCTCGCGATGCTGGTGGCGGGCGCCATCGAGTTCTCCTACCGGCCGGACAGTCCCGGGGCGCAGGTCCTTGCCGTGCTGTTCGGCGCCGGCGCCGCCCTGGCCGTGGACGAGTTCGCGCTCTGGCTGCACCTGGAGGACGTCTACTGGGCGAAGGAGGGCCGCAAGTCGGTCGACGCGGCGTTCCTCGCGGTGGCGGTCGGCCTGCTGCTGGTCGCCGGCTTCAACCCGTTCTCCGATGTGGGTCAGGGCACGGCCAACCACCTGGTCTTCGCCGCGCTGATGCTCGTCAACCTGGCGCTGTGCGTCGGCACGATCCTCAAGGGCAAGACGGCGCTCGGGGTGATCGGCCTGCTGGTGCCCCTGGTGGTCGGGCTGGTCGGCATCCTGCGGCTGGCCAAGCCGACCTCCCCCTGGGCCCGTTGGCGCTACCGCTCCGGCTCGCGCAAGGCCGAGCGCGCGCTGCGGCGCTACCCGCCCGACCGCCGGACCCGCCTCGACGCCCTGAAGGACTTCGTCGGCGGCACACCGCACCGCTGATCCCGCGCGGCCCCCGGCCGGGTCGGGCCCACCGCCCCGGCCGGGTCGCCCCGGCGATCAGTCCAGCATGCGCTCGATGAGGTCGGCGGCGTGCCGGGTGCCGCCCTCGGCCCGGGCGCCGGCCCGCAGCCGCGCGGAGCGGCGGGCCACCTCCGGGTCGCCGACGAGCTCGGCCAGCGCCGTCCGCAGGGTCTGCGCCGTGGCGTCCTCGGTGTCGATCCGGCGGCCCACCCCCAGCTCCACCAGACGGTCCGCGTTCATGAACTGGTCGACGGCCTGCGGGACGGCGATCATCGGCACCCCGGCCAGCAGCCCCTCGCCGCAGCCGCCCATCCCCGCATGGGTGACGAAGGCGTCCGCCTGCGCCAGGATCGCCCGCTGGGGGACCCACGGGTGCACCTCGACGTTGGACGGGACGGTGCCGAGGTCCCGCGGGTCGGTGTACTTCCCGATCTGCAGGACGACGTGCCAGCCCGGCAGGTCGCCGAAGGCCGCCAGGCACTGCCGGTAGAACTCCGGGCGGCGGGTGAACGCCGAACCCAGCGAGATCAGCAGGACCTTCTCGGCACCGGCGGGGCGGGTCCAGGCGTCCGCGCCCGCGCCCGCGCTCAGGTCGTAGCAGGGGCCGACGAAGGTCACCGCGTCCGCGTCGACCCGGTCGGCGTTCGGCTGCATCGCCCGCGTGATCAGGGCCAGGACCCGGACGGGGAGACCGGCGAAGGCGTCCACGTCGGTGGTGGTGGCGCCGCTCTCGGCCAACCAGCGGGCGAACCTCGCCCGGTGGGCGGCGGCCCCCGGCAGCTCCCGCAGCTGGACCGCCTCCTCCTGGTGGTAGCCCTGCCAGGCCACGAAGGTCGGGGACAGCTGCACGACGGGGCGGCCCTGGGACTCGGCGAGGGCACGCGCGGCGTAGCCGCCGATGTCGTACAGGTAGAGGTCCGCGGGGTCGTCGTCGTAGGCGGTGCGCAGCTGCGGGAGGGCCTGGACGGCGTTGTCGAGGAAGAGGTCCATCCCGGCGATCGGGTCATCGGGCCAGCTCTGGTCACCGACCGGCAGCACGGAGGCGCAGGGGACCAGTTCGGCGCCGGTGGCCTCGATCAGCGCGGCGGCCGCCGGGTCGTTGGCGTAGGTCACCCGGTGGCCGCGGGCCACCAGTTCGCGGATGACCTCAAGGCTGGGCAGGACGTGGCTGACGGCGGGGACACCGACCATCGCGATGTGGGCACGGCGACGGGACATGGGCGATCACTCGTTTCAGGTCTGCGGCGGGGAGGACACGGCAGACCCGTGCGCCCGGCCCGGCGCGGGAGAGCCCGCCGGCGGAGCGTCACTCGGGTCTGCGAGACGGGACGGGGGCCTGCCCCGTCCGGTCAGCCGTAGATCTGGTGGAAGCACATGTTCAGGACCCTAACCCGCAACCCGGCCGCCGCGCACGGCATTTACGGCGGCCCCGGGCCGCGGGCGGCCGGGCCCCGGGCTGTCGGCGCCGGGCCGAGCTTCGACCTGATCCCGCGTCCGCTCGGCCGAGCGCGCGGGGCCTCACAGGGTGGCGGTGTCGATCACGAAGCGGTAGCGGACGTCGCTCCCGAGGACCCGCTCGTAGGCCTCGTTGATCTCGTCCGCGCCGATCAGCTCGATCTCGGCGCCGACGCCGTGCGCCGCGCAGAAGTCCAGCATCTCCTGGGTCTCGGCGATGCCCCCGATGCCCGAGCTGCTGAGGATGCGGCGGTTGCCCGACAGCGCCTGGAGGGTCAGCCGCACCGGCTCCTCCGGGAGGCCCAGGTTCACCATGGTGCCGTCCGTGCGCAGCAGCGACAGGTAGGCGGCGAAGTCGAGCGGCGCGGAGACGGTGTTGAGGACGAGGTCGTACCGGCCCGCCGCCTCCTCGAAGGTCTTCGGGTCGCCGGTGGCGTAGTAGTGGTCGGCGCCCAGCCGCAGGCCGTCCTCCTTCTTGCCCAGGGACTGCGACAGGACGGTGACCTCGGCGCCGAGCGCGTGCGCGAGCTTGACGGCCACGTGGCCGAGGCCGCCGAGGCCGACCACCCGGCCCCGGTCGCCCGGGTCGCCGGCGGGGGACGGACGCGTGGCAGGGCCGGCGGGCGGCGGGGAGAATGACCCGGAGGGTGGCCACAGGTGAGGAGGACCGCCATGCAGGCCCACGGATCCGCGCAGCAGCCCACCACCGAGCTCGACGCCCGCTACAGCTCCGCGCTCCGCCCCCGTCCGGGCGCCGAGGAGGTCACGGCCACGCCGTGGGCCGAGGCCCGGCGCCGCTTGGAGGCCGCCGAGATCTTCTGGGTGTCGACGGTGCGGCCCGACGGCCGGCTGCACGTCACTCCGGTGATCGCCGCCTGGCACGACGGGGTGCTGTACTTCTCCACCGGCCCGGACGAGCAGAAGGCCAGGAACCTCGCCCACGACGGGCACTGCGCGCTGACGACCGGGGGGAACTCGCTCACCGAGGGCCTCGACCTGGTGATCGAGGGCACGGCCGAGCCGGTGACCGATCCGGCGGTGCTGGAAGCGGTGATCACGGCGTACGAGTCGCAGTACGGCTCGCACATCACCTCGCCCGAGGGCACCTTCCACGGGATCGGGGACGCGTTCCGGAACGGGAGCGTGACGGTGTTCGCGGTGGCGCCGGTCACCGCGTACGGCTTCGGCCGGGACGACGGGGTCTACAGCCACACCCGGTGGACGTTCTGAGCGACGACGGCCGCGGCCGGACGGGCCCCGACGAGCGCCGGGGCGTGGCGGGCCGGCCGAACCGACTCACCACGCCCCGGCGCCACCGGACTGCTCTCAGCCCTCCTGGGCGAGGCTCTTGATCTCCTCGTAGTCCATGCCGAGCCGGCTGAAGACCTGGATCTGCTGCTCGGGCATGCCGAGGCCGACCAGCTCCTTGACCTGGGCGTCGGTCAGCGGCTTGCCCGGGGTGCCGGGCCGGCCGGCGCCGGCGGGGGCACCGGGGCCACCGGCCTCACCGGCGGCGGCGCTCACGAGGGCGAGCGTCGCGTTCTGGATGTCCTTGTCGGTGATCTTCACCGCGTCGGCGGGCGCCTGGACCGCCGGGGCGGAACTGTTGAACGCGAGCTTGACCGGGAAGGTGCTGCCCGGGCCGGCCTTGGGCTCCAGCTGCGCGAGGTCGAAGGTGGCCGAGGAGAAGGTGCCGCCCTTCAGGTACAGGTCGACGCCGATCCTGGTGTCGGCCAGGTCGTCCGGGACCTTGGTGGGGAGCTTGCCGAACTGCTCGGGGAGCTTCGCGGAGAGCGGCTTGAGCGCCTTCAGCAGCTCGTCGGTCAGCTGTCGGGCCGGGGCGCTCACCAGGAGGTGCTCGGCGCCGTCCTTCTTGCCCTTGTCGTCGAAGGTGACGGTCCGGGAGAAGACGTCCTTCAGCGAGACGGCCAGCTGCTCGGCGGTCTCCGGGTCCAGCGTGGGCCGGCCGGACGGGGCGGGGGTGCCGGCGTCGGCGGGCTTCTTGGCCGTGTCCGCGAGCTCCTGCAGGTCGAAGGCGACCCACTTGCCGGCCAGCACGTCCTTGACCGGGTTCAGCTCGGTGGGCAGGTCCTCGGCGACCGCGTCCACCTCCGCCGGGTCCTCGCCGACCAGCTTCACCAGGCCCTTGGCGTCGGCGCGCACGTACGCCTTGGCGTCGACCTGACGGAACTCCAGGAGCGCGGTGCCCTTCTTGTCGGCGAGCAGGTAGGAGACGCGCAGCGACTTGTCCGGCGTCACCTCCTTGCCGGCGCCCCGGGTGTTCTTGAAGGTGTCGAGGTCCTTGAGCGGCTTGTCGGCGGCCATCGCGACCGAGATGCTCAGGCCGGACAGCGCCTCGGCGGTCTTCTGCTCGATCTTGTCACCGGTGGCGTTGCCGAAGGCGACGATCTGCTCCGGCGAGGCGTCCACGGAGAAGGTGAGGCCGGCGGCCTTGCTGTCGCCGAGCTTGTCGAAGGCCTTGGTCACCTTCTGGGCGGCGGTGAGCTGCTCGACCGTCCCACAGGCGGTCAGGCCCGCGGCGAGGACGGAGGCACTGACGACGACGGGAACTGCGCCGCGCGCGGCCCGGCGGATAGCGGTGTTGATGGTACGTCTCCTGTGTGACGGGGCCTGGTGCGGGGGCAGGCCGATCCCTCCCCTGTGGCAGGAAGCGCCACAGCGACGTCACATCTGATCACACAATCCGCAAGGGGGCGCGCCATTATTTTGGCATCTCTTGAACACCTGTCCGACACCCGGTCGTGAACGGCCTTGCGTGCCACCGCCGGTCGCGCAACGACGGCGCGTCCGAAAGACCTCGCCCCGCACCGCCGGAGCGCGCCCTCCGTTCGTACCCGGCGGGTCCTTCCTCGCCGTCAGGGCGTCGACGGCGGCGCCGGTCGCGGGCGGCGCAGCTCGGCGTAGACCGACCAGAGCACCGAGACGGCGGGGACGGCGACCACCGCGCCGATCACCCCGGCCGCGATGCTGCCCGCGAGCACCGAGACCGCGACCACCACCGGGTGCAGGCTGACCGCCCGGCTCATCACCAGCGGGTGGAGCAGATGGCCCTCGATCTGACCGATCACCACGATCAGCAGCAGCACCACGATCGCGATCACCGGGCCGCGGGCGGCCAGCGCCACCAGGGCGGCGACCAGCATCGCGATCGGGGAGCCGACCAGCGGGACGAACGAGGCGAGGAACTCCAGCACCGTCAGGGGCAGGGCGAGCGGCACGTCGAGGAGGAACAGCGAGATGCCGACCATGATCGCGTTGCTCGCCGCGACGACGAAGATGCCCCGGGTGTAGCCGGCGAAGGTCCGCCAGGCCACCCGCCCGCCCCGGTCGAGGTGGTCGGCGGCGGCCGGCGGCAGCTGGGCGGCGGTCCAGCGCCACATCCGCTCGCCGGAGTGCAGGAAGAACACCGACATGAAGAGCGCGAGCGCCGCGCCCGTCCCGATCTCGACCGCCCGGTGGGCGCCGTTGACGACCGTGCTGATCAGCGTCGCGCGGTGCTTGGCGGCGAAGTCGGAGACCTTCTGCTTGAGGTCGTCGAAGGACGTCGGCTCCAGGTGGAGGGGCGGTCCCTTCAGCAGCTTCTCCAACCGGTCCAGGCCGCCCTGGAACTCCCTGGCGAGGCGTGACACGTCGTCCGCCACGTTCTCGCCGATCAGCGCGAGCAGGCCGGCCGGCAGCAGCAGCGCCACCGCCAGGCCGATCAGGACGGCGAGCGGGCGGGGTACCGCGCGGGCCGCCAGGTCGACCAGCGGGCGGATCACCGAGGTGATCACCAGGGCGAGGAAGGCGGCCAGCGTGATCAGGTGGAACTGCCCCAGCACCGTCAGCACCAGGTACGCGGCCACCGCGACGACCAGCAGTCGCCAGGCGTAGTCGGAGAGCCGGCGCAGCCCCGGGCCCGCGCCGGGGGCGGCCGCCGCGGGAGCCGGCCGGCGCGGCCCGGGCCGTCTCACCCGCATGCCGCACCGTCGGCCGCCGCGCCCGCCGGCCCGGCACCACGCGCGGGTGGGCGGCCGCCCGGCGTCGGGGGCCAGCGGTGGGACCGGGGGCTACGGGGGTGCGCAGGCGACATGGATCATGGATAGCGGGTGGGACGCCGCACGGGCGGTTCCCGCGCCGACGGAGCGGGAGGCCGGGCGGCAAGCGGGTGGCCGGCGCGCGGTCGGTGGGCGGTGCGGGGTCAGTGGCCGGCGCGCGGTCGGTGGGCGGTGCGGGGTCAGTGGCCGGCGCGCGGCCGGTGGGCGGTGCGGGGTCAGTGGCCGGCGCGCGGCCGGTGGGCGGTGCGGGCCCGGCGCAGCAGGTAGAGCGCGGAGGCGGCGGCGAGGACGGCCATGCAGGCGGCGAAGACCAGGCCGGCGTCGGCCAGGCCGAGCGGTTCGGCGAGCAGGCCGACCCCGATGACCGGGATCGAGATGCCGAAGTAGGCGACCACGAAGAGCGCCGAGAGCGCGCCACCGCGGTGCTCGGCGGGAGCGGCGGCGGCGATCTCGCCCACCGCGCCGCGCAGGCCCATGCCCTGGCCGGCGCCGCCCACCAGGGCGCTGAGCACCAGCGGCGGGAGGGTGGTCCGGGCGAGCGAGGCGGCCAGCAGGGCCAGCCCGGCGATGAGCACCAGACAGCCGAGCGGGATCGCCCGTGCCGTACCCAGGCGGGGCACCAGGAGCTGGCCGAGGGTGGAGGCGAAGAAGGCCGTGAAGACGATCAGGCCGACGACCGCGGAGTTGTGGACGTCCAGACTCTCGGCGAGGAAGGCGGGGCTGACCGAGGTGAAGACGCCCAGCAGGGCGAAGCCCGCGAAGGCGGCGATCCCGGCCGGCACGAACACCCCCCGGACCTCCGGTGGCAGCGACGGCCGGTGCGGCCGGGCGGTGCGCAGCGGCCGGGCCCCGTCGACCGTCTCCGGGAGGAACCAGAGGACCGCGAACGAAGCGGCGAGCAGCACCAGGTGCACGACGAACGGCAGCACCAGCGGCCCGGGCGCGTACTCGGCGAGCAGCCCCGACAGCAGGGGGCCGCAGCCCAGGCCGCCCATGTTGGCGGCGGTCGCCACGAACCCCGCCCTGGCCTCGCGCCCCGGCGGGGCGAGTTCCAGCACGTACGCGGTGGCCGTCCCGGTGAACAGACCCGCCGACAGGCCGGACAGCAGCCGCCCCAGGCAGAGCAGCGGCAGACCGCCCTCCGCCAGGAAGGCGACGGCGCTGCAGGCCGCGAGCGCCAGCCCGGCGAGCAGCACGGGCCGGCGGCCGACGGAGTCGGAGACGTTGCCGACGAGCAGCAGGACACCGATCACGCCGAACGCGTAGACAGCGAAGACGACCGTCACCATCAGCTCGGAGAAGCCGAGCTCCGCCTGGTAGCGCCCGTACAGCGGGGTGGGCAGCGTGGTGCCCGCCATGCAGACGGCGAAGGCGGCGGCAGCCCCCAGGTAGCCCAGCCGTCCGGCGGCCGGCCGCGCGATCCGACGATCGGTCATCCGCCCACGCTAGGCACCGGGTCGGGAACGCGCGGGCCGGGCTGCGCCGAATGGCCGTGGCCCTCCCAGGAGGAGGGTGCGGGCTCAGGGCGTCACGGCGGGACGCGGCACGGATTCGGCGTGCCGCCCGGCCGCCGGTAGCGGTCGTCACGGTGGCCGGGCTCTGAGCCGTGGCGGGACGGGCCCGGACGGCGAGGAGTGGGGGTACCCGCCGCCCGGGTCACGCTCTTCCCACCCGGTCCTCTTCTCACCCGGATCCGGCCGGACAAACCACCCGGCTCCCGGCGCGCCCCCCAGGGGGCGTTCCCGGTCGCGACACGGCGGGGCCGAGGCTGCCTCCGCTCCGGACGGCCTGGTAGAACGGGACGGCCGGCCCGGGGCGTCAGAGCCGTCCGCACGCCGGGCCGGACCGGCCGGCTCCGGCCGCCGTCACCCACGTGCCCACCGAACGCATCGTGACCCGGGGAGCAGTAGTCCATGAGGATCCACCTGACCAGCGTCTTCGTCGACGACCAGGCCGAGGCCCTGCGCTTCTACACCGAGGTACTGGGCTTCGTGACGAAGCACGACGTCCCGCTCGGCCAGGACCGGTGGCTGACCGTCGTCTCGGCGGAGGATCCGGGCGGCACGGAGCTCCTGCTGGAGCCCAGCGGCCACCCCGCGGTGCGGCCGTACCGGACGGCGCTGGTCGAGGACGGCATCCCGGCAGCGTCCTTCGCCGTGGACGACGTGCCCGCCGAGTACGAGCGACTGCGCGCGCTCGGGGTCCGCTTCACCCAGGAGCCGCAGGAGATGGGCCCGGTGACCACGGCGGTGCTGGACGACACCTGCGGCAACCTGATCCAGCTCGTGCACGGCGGGTAGGAGCGGTCACGGCGGCGGGCGGCCCCCGGGAGCCGCCCGCGGGGTGGGCCCGTGCGTCGGACGGTGACGAGCCCCGCCGAACCGACCGGAACCGCTCCCCCGCCGGTGGGAGCGAGCTCGTGGGATCGAGGCGATCACCGGCGAGGCGCTCCGGTACCGGCCGCTCGTACCCCGAGCGGTCGCGTCACACCCGCCTCGTCCGCCCCGCAGGGCGGCCGAGGGCGCCCACCGCCGCGCCGGCGGCCGTGGCGGCGAGGGCCCAGAGGAAGGCCTGGTCCGAGGCGTCCGACCAGGCCGCCAGCCGGTGGGCCGCCCAGTGGACGTAGGGGATCAGCGCCACCGCGGCGGCCCCGGAACCGAGGACGGCCAGGGCGGGAACCGCGCGGCCGGTCGGCGCGGGGCCGCGCCGCAGGAACCACAGCATCGGCAGCAGGCCCACCGTCAGCACACTCGCCGGCAGCACCCCGGGCACCTTCCAGAACAGCGCGCCGCCGCAGAGGTACGCCGCGAGGCGGACCCAGAGGAGGCAGATTCCCTGACGGAGCAGCAGGAGCAGCAGCTCGCGCGACCGTCCCGCCGGTCCGGCGGCGACCAGCAGCCGGGCGCCCGTGGCCGCCAGCACGCCGGCGAAACCGGCGGTCAGCGCCACGGGCAGGCCCAGCACCGGACGGCGGGGCTGCTCGGGGACGACGATCGTCTGGTGGACGGGGTAACTCCGGCGCGACCAGGTGCCGTCGGGGGTGCCGCGCACCAGTCCGCCGCCCGGGTAGTGGGCCAGCACCGCCCAGCCCTCCGGCGCGGGGACGATGAACAGGTCGGCGGGGTACCCGGCGCGGCCCCCGGTCGGTTCCGCGCCGGGGGACGGCACGGCAGGGGACGGCACGGCGGGGTCGACCGGTTCCCCGTCCACGCCGGTGGGTGACGGAGTCGGGGGCGGGAGCGGCTCGTCGCGCCACGGCGGACCGGGGTCGAACGCGGCCCGCCAGGTCCGGCCGCCGTCCTCGCTGATCTCGATCGGCGAGGTGGAGTCGAGCAGTCGGAAGCACGGCCCCGGCTCGCCCTCCAGGCAGTGGCCGTCCTGCGGCCGGCTGTTCCGCCGGGACTTCTCGACGCCACCGGACCGCTTCTCCTCGGTCCAGGTCGCGCCGCCGTCCTGCGACGCCCACCGGCCGGCTTCGGTGTCCAGGATCGCCCGCGCCCCGGCGTGCCAGAGGACGGGCCGCGGCGGCTCCCCGATCTTGGAGGTGGCCACCATGGCGACCACGGCCAGCGGCACGCCCAGCAGGGCCGCCCCCCGCCGGGGCCGCCGCGTCGCCCGCGACCGCTTCCACAGCCACCAGGAGACGCCCAGCGCCGGCAGGGCCAGCAGGTCGCTCCGGTCCCCCTGGATCCGGCTCGGTACGCCGCTCCACGACCAGACGGTCGAGGCGAGTTCGCCACCGGCCTCGCCGGACTTCGCGACGGTGAACATCACCGCCGTGACCGCCAGCCCGGCGATCGCCGGGCGGTCACCGCGCAGGCGCAGCAGCGGCGTCAGCAGGAGGGCCAGGACCACCGGCGAGACCAGCATCCACGCCAGGTCGCTGACCTTCCCGGTGACCGCGCCCGGCCAGAGCCGTTTGGCGACATGGTCGTTGACCAGCAGCACCAGCACGGCGCCCGACGTCCCCGGGTGCCCCGCCCAGCGGACGACCGGCCGGACCGCTCCCCACTCCCCCGTCCCGCGCATTCCCCGAGCCTCCCCCGCCCGTGGCACGGGCACGCCGCGCACCGTGTTCCGAACCGGACACGAGTGGATGACGGCGCGTCAGATTCCGGAAGCCGGTGGCGACCTGCGCCGGTCGCCACCGGCCCCGGGCTACCGGCCCCGGGCTACCGCGGGGGGCACTCCAGGACCAGGCGGATCTCGGTGACCTCGTACCCGGCACGGTCGAACGCGGCGGCCATCGGGACGTTGACGGTGTCGGTGGTCGCGGTGATCCGCTCGGCGCCCGCCGCCGCGTGGAAGCGGGTGATCTCCGCCAGGATCTCGTCGATCAGGCCCCTGCCGCGCTGCTCCGGCACGACGCCCAGGTAGCCGACGTTGCGGTGGTAGGGCGTCGCGGAGGGGATCGCCATCCCGGCCGGCGTGCCGTCCGGGAGCTCGGCCAGCCGCCACCACGAGCGCTCGCCGGGGCAGCTCAGGTAGAAGTCGAAGTCCTCCCGGGCCAGTTGACCGGCATCCATGGTGAGCAGCTCGTTCTGCGTCGCCAGGTCGAGGCTGTCCTGCGAGAGGCGCACGAAGGCCTCCAGGAACTCCTCGTCGGTGCCCTCGCGAAAGACCAGCCGCCCGGTCGGTTCGGCGGTCCCGCGCCGCGGGGTCCACTCGTAGCGGAGCCGCTCGATCTCCCGGGTCATACCGGCCCGCTCCGCCGCCTGCCGGCGCCAGGCGACCGCCTCGGCCAGCTCGGGCTCCGCCCGCCAGCCGCGCGGCAGCGAGATGTGGTAGCCCGGACGGTTCCCGAAGGCGGCGTGGCCGGCCTCCAGCAGGGCGGTGGCGACAGCGGCCGGATCGGCCACCCCCGCGCGGACCTGGAGGCAGTCCAGCGCGATCGGGCGCTCGCTGTCGGAACGGCCCCACCACAGGGCGCGGGCCAGGATCCCGCCGTCCTCGTCCTGGGCGACCCAGACCCACTCGGGGCGGATCCGGTTCTCGGCGAGCTCCTCGCGGACCTTCTCGGCGGTCAGGGCGGGGACGGGGCCGTCGGCCGGGTAGGTGACGGCACGGTCCAGGTCGGAGGGGTCTGCGGTGGCAGCACGGAAGATCATCCGGAGATGATCACACGAGCCCGACCGCCCCGGCCACCTCCGTCCGGCGGCGGTGGCCGGTCAGCGAGTGTCAGGCGGCGTGCGCCGCCAGGAAGGCTCCGGCGTGGGCGGCGGCCTCCTCCTTGCTCGCGCACCGGGTGTCGGCGGCGCCGCGCGTGCCGTCCGCACCCTCGCCCGACCAGCTCCAGCCGCCGGACTCCGGGGCCCGCACCAGCTCGGCCGTACCGCCGAACAGCCGCAGGGCCGCGCCTGCCCGCGCCGCGGGGCGGGTGACCGCCTCGGGCCACTTCTTGCGCGCGCCCTGCCGGGTGATCCCCCACACCGCACCGAGCTGCTCGTAGCTCGCGCCGTAGGAGCCGGCGGTGCCGGCCGCGATCGCCGTCAGCCGCTTGACCTCCGCGTCCACCACCTTCCAGGCGGCGAGGACGGACAGGGCCACCTCGACCGGCTCCGCCTCCCACATCCGCTCCTCGGGCAGCCCGGACGTGCGCGCGTGGAGGGCCGAGGCGAGCGGATTCAGGGCGTCGAGGAGCGCCTTGGCCAGCTGCGCCTGCTCTTCCAGGGTGATCTCAGCCGAAGTCATGCGACAACCCTAGTTTCCGAAAACGAATCTGGCAACCTTTGTTACCGGACGCGGGCGCGAAGCGACGGCCGATCAGACGGGGTGTCAGAAACCTTGCGGCCGAGCGAGGATGGCTCGACACCCGGGGCGCACCCGGGTGGCGAGCACGCGACCCGACCCGCCCGACAGGGCGCGAACGGGTGAAGCATGTCACGGCTTCGCCCCGTCCCCCGGCAGGGCCCGGGCGGGTAGGTTCCTGCGTCCAAGGGGAGGAGACTCCCCCTCGGGCGCAGGTCCCGCCGTCAAGAGTTCCTCCGACGAGAGAGGCACGAGTGATGTCTGCACAGGACGCCACGCACCACCCCCCGCTGCGCATCGGTGTGGTCGCCGAATCGGCCACCGGGGAGACCCGCGTCGCCGCGACACCCTCGACGGTGCGCGGACTGCTGGCGCTCGGCTACGAGGTCGCGGTCGAGTCCGAGGCCGGCGCGGCCTCCGGCTTCGCCGACGAGGCCTACACCGAGGCCGGCGCGCGGATCGGGGACGCCTGGCGGGCCGACATCGTCCTGAAGGTCAACGCGCCGTCCACCGACGAGATCGCCCGGCTGAGTGACGGCGCGACCCTGGTCGGCCTGCTCGCACCGGCCCAGCGGCCCGACCTGCTGGAGGCGCTGTCCGCGCGCCCGGTCACCGCGCTCGCCCTGGACGCGGTGCCCCGGATCTCGCGCGCGCAGTCGATGGACGTGCTCAGCTCGATGGCGAACATCGCCGGGTACCGGGCCGTGATCGAGGCCGCCCACGTGTTCGGCCGCTTCTTCACCGGCCAGGTGACCGCCGCGGGCAAGGTCCCGCCGGCGAAGGTCCTGGTGGCCGGCGCCGGCGTGGCCGGGCTCGCCGCCATCGGCGCCGCCTCCAGCCTGGGGGCGATCGTCCGAGCGACCGACCCGCGGCCCGAAGTCGCCGACCAGGTCAAGTCGTTGGGCGGCGAGTACCTCCCCGTGCGGGTCGCCCAGGAGGCGAGCACCGACGGGTACGCCAAGGCGACCTCCGCCGACTACGACCGGGCCGCCGCCGAGCTGTACCACGCGCAGGCCCAGGACGTGGACATCGTCGTCACCACCGCGCTGATCCCCGGGCGGACCGCCCCGCGGCTGCTCACCGCCGCGGACGTGGCGGCGATGAAGCCCGGCAGCGTCGTGGTGGACATGGCCGCCGCCCAGGGCGGCAACGTCGAGGGAACGGTGGCGGGCCGCACGGTGGTCACCGCCAACGGCGTCACCCTGATCGGCTACACCGACCTCGCGGCCCGGCTGCCCGCCCAGGCCTCCCAGCTGTTCGGGACCAACCTGGTCAACCTGCTCACCCTCCTGACCCCCGGCAAGGACGGGCGGCTGGTCCTCGACCTCGACGACGTGGTCCAGCGCGCGGTGACCGTGGTCCGGGCGGGCGAGGTCACCTGGCCGCCACCGCCGGTGGCCGTCTCGGCCGCCCCCGCCGCGCAGCCCGCGGCCGCGCCGGCCGCGCCGGAACCGAAGCGGCCCCGGCTCACCCCGGCCGCCCGCTTCGGCCTGATCGGCCTCGGCATGCTGGCGATGTTCCTCCTCGTCGCCGTGGCACCGGCCCAACTCGCCGAGAACTTCACGGTGTTCGCGCTCGCGGTGGTCATCGGCTACTACGTGATCGGGAAGGTCCACCACGCCCTGCACACCCCGCTGATGTCGGTGACCAACGCGATCTCCGGGATCGTCGTGGTCGGCGCGCTGCTGCAGATCGGACACGGGGGTGCGCTCGTCACCGTCCTGTCCTTCGTGGCCATCCTGCTGACGAGCGTGAACATCTTCGGCGGCTTCGCCGTCACCCGCCGCATGCTGTCCATGTTCTCGAAAGGCTGAGCCCCGATGACTACCTCGACGGCCGCCCATGCCGCGGACCTGGTCGCCGCGCTGTTGTTCATCCTCAGTCTGGCCGGGCTGTCCCAGCACCGCACCTCCCGCGCCGGGGTCGTCTACGGCATCGCCGGCATGGCGCTCGCCCTGGTCGCCACCGTCGTGCTGGCGTCCCGCAGCATCACCGCCGGCGCGGTCGCCCTGATCGTCGTCGCGATGGCGCTGGGCGCCGTGATCGGGTTGTGGCGGGCCCGGCAGGTCGAGATGACGCAGATGCCGGAACTGATCGCCGTGCTGCACAGCTTCGTCGGCCTCGCCGCGGTGCTGGTCGGCTGGAACAGCTACCTGGAGGTCGAGTCGCGGGGCTCGGCCCAGGTCGCCGTCGCCGCCGACCTGCTGCGGATCCACCACGCCGAGGTCGTGATCGGCATCTTCATCGGCGCGGTGACCTTCACCGGCTCCGTCGTCGCCTTCCTCAAGCTGTCCGGCCGGATCGCCTCGCGGCCGCTGATGCTGCCCGGCAAGAACGCGCTGAACCTCGGCGCGCTGGGCGTGTTCGTCGCACTGACGGTCTGGTTCACCGTCAGCCCGGGCCTCGGCCTGGTGATCGCGGTGACCGCGCTCGCCCTCGCGCTGGGCTGGCACCTGGTGGCTTCGATCGGCGGCGGCGACATGCCCGTCGTCGTCTCGATGCTCAACAGCTACTCGGGCTGGGCCGCGGCCGCCGCCGGGTTCCTGCTCGACAACAACCTGCTCATCGTCACCGGCGCACTGGTCGGCTCCTCCGGCGCCTACCTCTCGTACATCATGTGCCGGGCGATGAACCGCTCCTTCATCTCCGTCATCGCCGGCGGCTTCGGCATCGAGGCGCCGTCCGGCGGGACGGAGGAGCAGGGCGAGCACCGCGAGGTGCGCGCCGAGGAGGCGGCGCGGCAGCTCGCACAGGCCCGGTCGGTCGTCATCACCCCCGGGTACGGGATGGCGGTGGCGCAGGCGCAGCACCCGGTCGCCGAGCTCACCCGCCGGCTGCGCGAGCGCGGCGTCGACGTCCGCTTCGGGGTCCACCCCGTCGCCGGGCGGCTGCCGGGGCACATGAACGTGCTGCTCGCCGAGGCGAAGGTGCCGTACGACATCGTCCTGGAGATGGACGAGATCAACGACGACCTCGCCGCCACCTCCGTCGTCCTCGTCATCGGCGCCAACGACACCGTGAATCCGGCCGCCACCGACGACCCGACCAGTCCGATCGCCGGCATGCCGGTGCTGCGGGTGTGGGAGGCGGAGCAGGTGATCGTGTTCAAGCGGTCGATGGCCCCCGGCTACGCCGGGGTCCAGAACCCGCTGTTCTTCCGCGAGAACACCGCCATGCTCTTCGGCGACGCCAAGCAGAGCGTCGAGGACATCCTGCGCGCCCTCGACGACGACGGCCGGGACGCCCCGGCCCCGGCCGCCCGCCGGACGGCGGCGGCCGGCCGGAGCGCCGGGTAGACCCCCCGGCCGACCGTTCCCGCGGCCCGGCGGCGGGAACGGTCGGCCGGATCCTTCCGGGCCCGGAAGAGCCCGGAAGGACCCGGCCCGGAAATTCCTTCGCCGCCGTGTCGATCCGCGGCCGTCCCGTTCGACCTGGGATAGAGAGGACCGAAGAACGGTCCCCGGGACGAAGGAGAGCAGTCGTGGCGAAGTACATGTTGATCATGCGGGGCAGCGACGAGTCGATCGCGAAGATGATGGAGACGCCGTTCGACGAGATGCTCGCGACCATGGGCCGCTACAACGACGAGCTGATCCGGGCCGGCGTGCTCGTCGCGGCCGAGGGCCTGGACGACGCGGCGCAGGGCGTGGTGGTCGACGTCAGCGGGGAGACCCCGGTTGTCACCGACGGCCCGTACGGTGAGACCAAGGAACTGTTCGGCGGCTTCTACATCCTCGACGTGGCCTCGAAGCAGGAGGCGGTCGAGTGGGCCAAGCGGCTGCCGTCCTTCCCCGGCACCAAGATCGAGATCCGGCGCGTGCCGGGGATCGACGAGTTCCCGCAGGACAACGAGTGGATCATCAAGGAACGGGCATGGCGCGAGCGGACCGGCCAGCTCTGACACCTCCGGCACCGGACGATCCGCCGGGCGGCGCGGCCGCCCGGCGGGCGGTCGAGGCCCTCTGGCGGATCGAGTCCGCGCGGATCGTCGGCGCGCTCACCCGGTACACCGGGGACTTCGACCTGGCCGAGGACGTCGCGCAGGAGGCCCTGGCCCAGGCGCTCGTCGCCTGGGCGCGCGACGGCGAGCCGGCCAGCCCGGTGGGCTGGCTGCTGAACACCGCCCGGCGGCGCGCCATCGACCACTTCCGCCGCCGCGCCGCCCTCGACGACCGCTACGCCGCGCTGGCCGGCGGGCTCGGCGAGGGCGGGGCGAGCTCGGGCGCCGAGCCGCCCGCGGACCGGTCCGACGACCCGCCCTGGGACCCGGACCGGATCGAGGACGACGTCCTCGCACTGATCTTCGTGGCCTGCCACCCCGTGCTGTCGCCCGAGGCCCGCACGGCGCTGACCCTGCGCGTGGTGGCCGGCCTCTCCAGCGAGGAGATCGCCCGGGCCTTCCTGGTACCCGTGCCGACCGTCCAGGCGCGGATCACCCGGGCGAAGAAGACGATCGGCGCGGCCGGGGTGCCCTTCGAGCTGCCCCCGGCGACGGAACGGCGCGAGCGGCTCGGCGGGGTCCTCAGCGTGCTCTACGTGATCTTCACCGAGGGCTCGACGGCGACGTCCGGCGACCGGCTGCTGCGCCCCGGTCTCGCCTACGAGGCGATCCGGCTGGCCCGCACGCTCACCGCGCTGCTGCCCGCGGAACCGGAGGTGTTCGGGCAGCTCGCCCTCTTCGAGCTCACCGCCGCGCGCTTCCCCGCGCGCACCGGTGCGGACGGCGAGGCCGTGCTGCTGGAGGACCAGGACCGCCGGTTGTGGGACCGCTCCGCCGTCCGCCGCGGCCTGGCCGCGCTCACCCGGGCGACGGCCGCCGGGCGCGGCCTCGGGCCGTACGGCCTGCAGGCGGCGATCGCCGCCTGCCACGCCACGGCTCCCTCCGTCCCGGAGACCGACTGGGACCGGATCGTGCTGCTCTACGAGGCGCTCGGCCGGGTCGCGCCCTCCCCCGTGGTCGAACTCAACCGGGCGGTCGCCGTCGCCATGGCGTCGGGGCCGCAGGAGGCGCTTCCCCTGGTCGACACGCTGGCCGCCGCCGGCCGACTGTCCGGCTCCCACCTGCTGCCGAGCGTGCGCGGCGAGCTGCTCTCCCGGCTCGGCCGCACCGCGGAGGCGCGGGCGGAGCTGGAACTCGCCGCCCGGCTCTGCCGCAACACCCGCGAGCGGTCGGTCCTGCTGCGCAAGGCGACGGCGCTTGGCTGACGCTGCGTCATCTCGCCTACGGGAACCGGGCGTCGCCCCCCGGCGTCCTCCTCCGCGACGAGGACGGCCGGGGTGCGGGGGCGGCCGTCCCTCGGGTCGGGCGGCCCCGCACCGGTACACCAGGGGGACGCCGATGATCGAGTACTTCCGTGGCCGCGGCCGGGCCGTCAGGATCGGCTGGGCGGCGGCCCTCCGGGCGCTCCTCCCGGTGGTCGCCGACTTCCACTTCGAGAACACCGTCCGGGAGAACGGCGAGATCACCGGCTACAGCTACCTCAGCGTCTCGGCGATCGTCGCCGCGCTCTGCGGAGTCGTCTACGCGTTCAGGCGCTTCTCGGCGGCCCGGTACGACGGGGCGCTGACCGGGGCCGTCAAGGCCGCGCTGGTCGCCGTCGTGCTGGTCAGCCTGGTCCAGGGCGTGCGCGGCTCGGGGGTGGTGCCCGCGCAGACCGAGTGCCGCGCCTCCTACAGCCTCCACCTCTGCCGCCCGGCCGACACCGCCCGCGGCTGACCGGCCACCGGCCCGCGCCGCTGGGCCGAGCGGGTGGGGTCGGGCGGGGAGCGGTGTGGGAGCCGGGGGTGACCACGGGTCGGGGCGGGAGGCTGGAGCTCCGGAGCCGGCGGCAGGCAGGAGAGAGCCCGTGAGTGAGCCCAGCCGTCGAGGTGTCCGCGACCGCGCGGCGGTGGGCGGTGCGGACCTGTCCGCCGACCCCGGGGTACTCGGGACGGCGCTCGCCGTGGTGCTGGCGTTCTCCTTCGCCGAGGGCTCCTGGCAGTGGTTCTCCACCTACCTCGGTGTGACGCTGCTCGCGGTGGTCCTCTCCTTCGGCCGGGTGCCGGTCCGCACGCCGGGCCGACGCGTCGGCTATGCCTGCGGCCTGGCGGCGTACGCGCTGGTCGTGGGCCTCTGTGTGGCCCTGGCGCTGGCCCCGGCGCTGCAGCGCTGGGACTGGCTGTTCCCGATGCCGGGCACCCGGCAGTCCTGCCCGGAGGCGGGCCGGTACGAGAGCCTGCGGACCCAGGCCGCCCTGGGGGGCCTGGCCGGGGCGGACCCCGACGCACTGGAGTCCGCGCAGCGGGAGCAGAGCCGCGCGGTCGTCGACGACTGCCTGGCGGCGACGACGACCCACTGGCTGCCGGTCTACGCGCTGGGGGCGGCCCTGCTGGTGGGGGGTGCGGCCGCGTGGTCGTCGGGGCGGGCGAGGACGCGCGGGACGACCGCCGCCTCCGCCTGAACTCCGGCCGCCCTGCGGGCGGGCACGGGCGCCCGGGACGGCGGCGTACCGGTCAGCGCGCGGTGAACGTGGCCTCGGTGAAGGAGGTGACCTCGGTGAAGCCCAGCCGCCGGTACAGTTCCACGGCGGCCGCGTTGTCCGCGCGGACGTTCAGCCCGATGTGGTCGCTGCCGTCCGCGAGCTGCCGGCAGAGCGCGGCCACGCAGGCCCCGGCCGCGCCCTGGCGCCGGACCGCGGGGTGCGTCGTGACGTTGCCGAGCACGGCCACCCGCTGGACGGGCGACCAGGCGTGCACGCCCGCGACGGCGACCAGCCGGCCGTCCCGGCGGGCGCCGACGTACTGGCCGGTGTCGAGCATCCGGTCGTCGAACCAGTTCCCCGGGTAGGCCTCGGCGAACAGCTTCACCAGCTCGGGCAGGTCCGCGCGGCCCAGCGGGACCGGCGCCCACGGGTCGGCGGGGTGCGCCGCCGCGCGCTCCGGGTCGGTCAGCAGCATCCGCAGCAGGGTGCCGTGGCGGCGCACCTCGTACTCCTCGGCCAGCACCTCGGCCGCGTCGCCGGTCAGGTGGCCGAAGAAGCGGCGCGGCAGGACCGGCAGCAGTTCCCGGACCAGCTCCGCCACCTCCGGTGCCTCGGCGGCCCCGCCGAAGGCGAGCAGGGTGGGGGTGTCGCCGACCGCGTACAGCAGCGCCACCGGACCGTCCGGGGCGACGCCGTACCAGGAGGTGTGCGGCCACAGCAGGTCGTCGAGGTCACCGAGTTCCATCAGGTGCAACGCCGGGTCCCGTCGGAAGCGGGCTTCGAGGGCGGCTCGGTCGTGCAGGCTCCGCAAAGGCATCGGGCCAGCATACGGAAGCAGCCGGGCCGGCCGGCCGGAGGCTCAGGAGGTGAGCTGCCCGGGCCGCCCCGGCACCCAGAGCGGCACCGGACCGGCCTGGGCCATCGACCGGATGGCGTACTCCTCCAGCGTGGCGGCCGCCCTACCCGGGTCGTCGCCGCTCAGTTCCGCCAGGGCGGTGGCGGCGGAGCGGGCGCAGGCGAGGATGAGCGCGAGCGTGTCCTGGCGGCGGTGCCGGCGGCGGACGTAGGCCTCGGACCGTTCGGCGATGCGGCGGTCGTGGCACTCCCGCTCCGCCGCCGCGTCGGGGCCGTCGGCGGTCGCCGCCTGCACGCCGTGCCAGAGCAGGGCGAGCGCGACGGGCTCGACCGGATGGGCGGTGTCGGAGCACCGCGACCGCTCGTGCGCCTCCGCCGACTCCCGGCCCAGCAGCTCCAGCGCCGCCGGCCCGTCCCCCTCGCGGGTCAGCAGGACCAGCTCCGCCGCCCGGCGGACGAGCTGGTGCAGGGCCGCGCCCGCCGGCACCCGGAGCCCGGGCGCGGCCGGGTCGGCGAAGGCCAGCCAGGTGTCGGCGAACGAGGCCGCCCGCAGTTGCCACAGCCAGGGCCGGGCCCCGGCCCCGAGCCGTTCGCCGGTCGCCAGCCGGATCAGCCCCACGGCGGCGAGATCCGCCGCATCGGTGTCCGACCCGAGCCCGAACAGCCGTCCATTCCTCATCACGCACCCCCGTCAGCGCCATCACTCTGTGACGCGCACATCTCACCACATTGGGACGCGGACGAACTGGCCACGGCCCCCGATGAGACCCACGACACGTGGCCGGCCGGCTGCCCCGGACCGCTCACCGGAGGTGCCGGCACCCGGCGGCGCCCCGCGTCGGGCCGGCGGCGATAAGGGTGGCCCCGGCGCCACCGTCGTCCTCGGCTCGGACTGGCCGATCGCCCCCCACCCGCCGCTGGGCGTGATGGCCGGATCCCGCCACCGCCGCCCCAGCCGCGACCTCACCGAGCCGCCGCACGGGATCGAGCAGGCGCTCACCCCGCTGGAAGCCCTCCGGGGCATGACCGTCAACCCCGCCCGGGCCGCCGGGGCCGGCGCTCCGGCCGCCTTCCTCGTGTACCCGTCGGGGGCGTTCCTCCGGTACGTCTTCCTGCTCCCGCTCTGGCTGCTGCTCGCCGGGCCGGTCCTGATCGCCCCGCCGGACGCCGTCGACCGGTCCGCGCGCGGCCGCACCGGGGCGGCGCTCGCCGCCGTCGCCGTGGCACTGCCGATGACCGCGCTCGTCCTGCGCTGGCCGTGGGCCGGCCCCGGGGACCTCTCCGAGCCCGTCTTCTCCGACGGCCTGCGGACCCTCCTCGACGTCTCCACGGCCTGGCCCGCCCTGGTGATGACGATCGCCTACCTCGTCCAGCTCGCCGCCGCCCGCCCCGACCGGCTGCGGGCCGCCGGCGCCGCCCTGGCCGTCCTCCCCTGGACCGCCATGCTGGCCCCGCCCTACTACTGGGCGCCGCCGATCGGGTTCGCCGAACTCGCCCGCGACGCCGGGGTCGTCGCCGCCTTCCTGGCCGTCGCCACCGCCCTCGCCGCGCTGCGCCACACCCGCGCCACCACCCCGGAGCCGGTCGAACCGGCCTGACGGCGGGGCCCCGACCGGCGTGACCGGTCGGGGCCCGCACGGGGCCGGCCGGTCTCAGGCCCCGTCGACGAGCCGTTGCAGCGCCGGGGCGTACAGCTCGGCCAGCCGCTCGGGGGTGGCGCGGTCGCCCGCGCCCGGGCGGTGCAGGCTGAGCGTCGCGCCGAGCCCGAGCAGCTGGCCGGCGATCAGTTCGGCGCGCAGTTCGGCGTCCGGCCCCGGCAGGGAGGCGGCGAGGCGGTCCGTCACCTGGCGGCGGAACCGTTCGCGCAGCAGGGTCCGCTCGTCGTCGTTGCCGAGCGAGAAGACCACGCGCAGCAGGGGGTCGCCGCGCTGCTCCCGGCGCATCCGGACCACGGTGAGCACCAGGTGGCGGCCCAGCGCGCCGGGTTCGGCGGCGAACATCTCGTCCGCCGCCGGCCCGAAGTCGGCGACGGTGTTGAACAGGTGCTCCTTGCTGCCGAACCGCTTCACGATCAGCGACGGGCTGACGCCCGCGTCGGCCGCTATCCCCCGCATGGTGACGTCGGCGTAGGGGCGCAGGGCGAAGGCCCGGCGGGCGGCGCGCAGGATCGCGTCCCGCCCGGTGCCCTGCTCGGCCTCGCCGAGCTGTTCGGGCCGCCCGGTCACCGGCCCGGGGGCCGGTTCGGTCGCGCCGGTCTCGTCGGCGATGGTCATGCGCTCTCCTGGGCCGGGGCCGCCGGGGTCGTCACCCCGACCGTACCGGCTGCGGCGGGGCCCGGGCGCGCCGTGCGGCCGGCGGGCAGGAAGAGGGTCGCGACCAGCGCGGCGGCGGCCATCCCGGCCGCGATCAGGAAGATCAGCAGATAGGCGTGCAGGGTGGGGGCGGTGCGCCCGGCGACGGTGAACGTGACGTGGGCGAGCACGGCGGTGACCACCGCGCTGCAGCAGGCCTGCCCGACCGAGCGCATCAGCGTGTTCAGCCCGTTCGCCGCACCCGTCTCGCTGACCGGCACCGCCCGCATCACCAGCGCGGGCAGCGCCGAGTACGCGAGGGCGGTGCCGGAGGCGACGACGGTGGCACCGGCCACGATCAGCCAGAGGCTGTGACTGGTGAAGAAGCGCACCAGGTAGCCGACCACCATCACGGACGCCGCGACGGCGAGCGTCGTCCGGGGGCCGTACTTGGCGGAGATCCGGGCGGACAGCGGGGACAGCGCGACCATCGCCAGGCCGCCCGGCAGCAGGCAGAGCCCGCCCACCACGATCGAGGCGCCGAGACCGTAGCCGGTCTCCTTGGGCTCCTGCACCATCTGCGCGGTGACCAGGGAGTTCGCGTAGAAGGCGAAGCCGATGAGCATCGCGGCCAGGTTGGTCAGCAGCACCGCGGGCCGGGCCGAGACCCGCAGGTCGACCATCGGCGAGGCGGTGCGCAGCTCGTACCGGCCCCAGAGCAGCCCGAGCAGCAGCGAGCCGCCGAGCAGGCCGAGCGTGCGCGGCGAGGTCCAGCCCCAGCCGGCGCCCTGGGTGATCGCGAGCAGCAGGCCGACCAGGACGGCGCCGAGGCCGAGGGTCCCGGGGAGGTCGAAGCGCCCACGGGAGCGCAGCGGCGACTCCGGCACGATCCGGAGCACCAGGGCGATGTCCAGCACGCCGAGCGCGGCGGAGGCCCAGAACATGGTGTGCCAGTCGAAGTTCTCCACGACCAGCGCCGCCACCGGCAGCCCTGTCGCGGCGCCGATGCCGAGGGTGGAGCTCATCAGGGCGATGGAGGGCAGCACCCGCTCGGGCGGCAGTTCGTCGCGGATGATGCTGATGCCGAGCGGGATGACGGCGAGGGCCGCGCCCTGCAGCGCGCGGCCGGCGATCAGCACGCCGATCTGCGAGCTCACGGCGCACAGCACGGACCCGGCGGTGAGCACGCCCAGCGAGGCGAGCAGCACCCGGCGCTTGCCGTACATGTCGCCGACCCGGCCGAGCACGGGCGTGAAGACCGCGCCGGTCAGCAGGGTGACGGTGACCAGCCAGCCGGCCGCGCCCGGCGAACTGCCGGTCAGCGCGGGCACGTGCGGGAGCAGCGGGACGACCAGGGTCTGCATGATCGCGACCACGACGCCGCAGAAGGCGAGGACGGGCACGATCAGATCGGCCCGCGGCGTCCTGGCGGACGGGACGGGGGAGGTCTGGCCGGGCTCGGCCGTCACCGGGGTCATCGTGCTCCAGACGCTGGTCCACAGACGGGTGCACAGACGTTCACCCATCCCAGGGTAAACGCTTGTGCACCCCCTGTCCCGCCCTTTACGCATCCAGCCCCGACGGCCGCGCCCCCGTCGCCGACGGCGGCACCGACGGCGCCGGTCGGGGCGGTGGTTCGTCGAGTTCCAGCGGGGCGATCATCGTCGTCGACAAGAGCAGCAGCGGTTCGAGCACCTTGAGCGGCCGTCCGCCGACCGCACCGCAGCCGAAGGGGCCGGCCGAACCCAAGGGTTCGGCCGGCCCCTTCGGCGTGTCGGCGAGGTGTCGGCCCCGGGCGTCAGGCGCAGTCCGGGCAGATCCCGCGGTAGGTGACCTCGGCGGTGGCGACGGCGAAGCCGAACCGCTGCTCGGCCGGAAGGTCGGCCAGCGGGTCCCCGGCCGGGTGGACGTCGCGGATCGTGCCGCAGCCGGAGCACACCAGGTGCTGGTGCGGGCGGTGGGCGTTGGGGTCGTAGCGCCGGGCCCGGCCGTCGGTGGCGACCTCCATGACCTCGCCGAGTCCGACCAGTTCGCCGAGGGTGTTGTAGACGGTCGCGCGGGAGATCTCCGGCAGCCGCTGGACCGCGCGGGCGTGCACCTCGTCGGCCGTGAGATGGACGTGATCGCCGTCGAGGACCTCCGCGACGACGCGCCGCTGGGCGGTCAGTCGCCAGCCGCGCCCTCTCAGCCGTACCAGCAGGTCACTCATATCGGTTCACCTATTCAGGCTCATGGGGGAACCCCGGATTCTAGCAGTGGCCTTCCGAACCCCGACGGGATAGTGACTCGGTGTGGTTCTTGACTTGGAATCTGTCCATCGTAGGATCGGTTCCGGCGATAGCCTAGGGGGCAGTGAGGCTCCGGAACGGCGGTGAGCACCTCCGCGTCGGGTGAGCTAGTCCTCCTCATTGAACGACCCCCCCCAGGTGCTCCGCCCTTCGATCGTTCCTGAACAACGTGATCCGCCCGGCCCGGAAGGATTCCCATGTCTGAGAACCACGACGCGATCGTCACCGATGCGAAGGCGGAGGGGGGAGGCTGCCCCGTCGCCCACGGGCGCGCCGCGCACCCGACCCAGGGCGGTGGAAACCGCCAGTGGTGGCCGGACCGGCTCAACCTGAAGATCCTTGCCAAGAACCCGGCCGTGGCCAACCCGCTCGGTGCGGACTTCGACTACGCCGAGGCGTTCAAGACGCTCGACCTCGCCGCCGTCAAGCGCGACCTCGCCGAGGTGCTGACCACCTCGCAGGAGTGGTGGCCGGCCGACTTCGGCCACTACGGCCCCTTCATCATCCGGATGGCCTGGCACAGCGCGGGCACCTACCGGATCAGCGACGGCCGCGGCGGCGCCGGTGCCGGCCAGCAGCGTTTCGCGCCGCTGAACAGCTGGCCGGACAACGCCAACCTCGACAAGGCCCGCCGCCTGCTGTGGCCGGTGAAGAAGAAGTACGGCCAGAGCCTGTCCTGGGCCGACCTGCTGATCCTGGCCGGCAACGTCGCGCTGGAGACGATGGGCTTCCAGACCTTCGGCTTCGGCGGCGGTCGCGAGGACGTCTGGGAGCCGGAGGAGGACGTCTACTGGGGCCCCGAGACGACCTGGCTCGACGACGAGCGCTACACCGGCGACCGTGACCTGGAGAGCCCGCTGGGCGCCGTCCAGATGGGCCTGATCTACGTCAACCCGGAAGGCCCCAACGGCACCCCGGACCCGATGGCCGCGGCCCGCGACATCCGCGAGACCTTCCGCCGGATGGCGATGAACGACGAGGAGACCGTCGCCCTGATCGCGGGCGGCCACACCTTCGGCAAGACCCACGGCGCGGGCCCGGCCGACAACGTCGGCCCCGACCCCGAGGCCGCCCCGCTGGAGCTCCAGGGCCTGGGCTGGCAGAGCACCTACGGCACCGGCAAGGGCGACGACACGATCACCAGCGGCCTTGAGGGCATCTGGACCACCACGCCCACCACCTGGGACAACACCTTCTTCGAGATCCTCTTCGGCTACGAGTGGGAGCTGTTCAAGAGCCCGGCCGGCGCCCACCAGTGGCGGCCCAAGGACGGCGGCGGCGCCGGCACCGTCCCGGACGCGCACGACGGCTCGAAGACCCACGCGCCGACCATGCTGACCACCGACCTCGCGCTGCGGGTCGACCCGGTCTACGAGCAGATCTCCCGGCGCTTCCTGGCCGAGCCCGCGGCCTTCGCGGACGCCTTCGCCCGGGCCTGGTTCAAGCTGACCCACCGCGACATGGGTCCGGTCGTGCGCTACCTCGGCCCCGAGGTCCCGTCGGAGACCCTGCTGTGGCAGGACCCGCTGCCCGCCGTCACGCACGAGCTGGTCGACGCCGCGGACATCGCCGCCCTCAAGCAGCAGGTGCTGGCCTCCGGCCTGACCGTCGCCCAGCTGGTCTCCACCGCCTGGGCCTCGGCCTCCACGTTCCGCGGCAGTGACCTGCGCGGCGGCGCCAACGGCGCCCGGATCCGGCTGGAACCGCAGAGCGGCTGGGAGGTCAACGGGCCCGACGAGCTGGCGACCGTGCTGCGCACCCTGGAGAGCGTGCGCGACTCGTTCAACGCCGGCCGGACGGACGGCAGGGCGATCTCGATCGCCGACCTGATCGTCCTCGCGGGCGCGGCCGGTGTGGAGAAGGCCGCCGCCGACGCCGGCTTCCCGGTCGTGGTGCCGTTCACCCCGGGCCGGGTGGACGCCGCCCAGGACGAGACCGACGTCGAGTCCTTCGCGGCGCTGGAGCCGACCGCCGACGGGTTCCGCAACTACCTGGGCAAGGGCAACCGGCTGCCGGCCGAGTACCTGCTGCTGGACCGGGCCAACCTGCTGACCCTGAGCGCCCCGGAGCTGACCGTCCTGGTCGGCGGCCTGCGCGTGCTGGGCGCCAACTACCAGCAGTCCTCGCTGGGCGTCCTGACCGACACCCCCGGCCGGCTGACCAACGACTTCTTCGTCAACCTGCTCGACCTGGGCACGACGTGGAAGGCCACCACCGCGGACGCGAACACCTTCGAGGCCCGGGACGCCGTCACCGGCGAGGTCCGCTGGACCGGCACCCGCGCCGACCTGGTGTTCGGCTCCAACTCGGAGCTGCGGGCGCTCGCCGAGGTCTACGCGAGCGACGACGCGAAGGAGAAGTTCGTGACGGACTTCGTCGCGGCCTGGACCAAGGTGTCCGAGCTCGACCGCTTCGACCTGCGCTGACCGCGGGTCACCCGACCCTGACGAACCGCCGTGCCCCGGCCGCCCTCCGGCGGCCGGGGCACGGCGCTGTTCGTCAGGGGTTCAGCGTCCACTTCTGGTTGCCGGCCCCGGTGCAGGTCCAGAGCTGGGTCGCGGTGGCATCGGCCGGGTTGTTGCCTGCTACGTCCAGGCACTTGTTCGCCGGCACGTTGACCAGGTCGCGGGTGGCCGCGTTGTACGACCAGCGCTGGGCGCCGGTGCCGTTGCAGTCCCACAGCTGCACCTTGGTGCCGTCCGCGGTTCCCGCGGCATTGGCGTCCAGGCACTTGCCGAGCGCGCGCACCGTGCCGTCGGTGCCGACCGTCCAGCGCTGCGCGGCCGTCCCGTTGCAGGTGTAGAGCTGGACCTGGGTGCCGTTGGCGGTGCCCGCGGCGGCCACGTCCAGGCACTTGCCCGCCAGCCCGGTCAGGGTGCCGCCCGTGGGGGTGCCGCCGGAGGTGGTCACCCGCACGTAGTCCACGACCAGTTGCTGCGGGAAGGCGGTGCCGGCGTCCGGGTCACCGGGCCAGTAGCCGCCGACGGCGAGGTTGAGGATGAGGAAGAAGGGCTTGTTGAACGCCCAGCTCCGGCCGCCGAGATCGGCCGGGGTGCGGCGCTGGTAGACCGTGCCGTCCACGGACCAGGAGATCGAGTCGGGCGCCCAGTCGACGGCGAAGGTGTGGAAGGCGTCCGCGAAGGCCTGGCCGCCCGGGAGGCTGTACCCGGCGCCGATGCCGCCGCTGCCCGAGTAGCCGGGGCCGTGGATGGTCCCGTGCACCGTGCCGGGCTCGAAGCCGACGTTCTCCATGACGTCGATCTCGCCGCTGTTCGGCCAGCCGACCTGGCCGATGTCGTTGCCCAGCATCCAGAAGGCCGGCCACATGCCCTGGCCGCGCGGGACCTTCATCCGGGTCTCGACGTGCCCGTAGGCCTGGGCGAACCGGCCGGAGGTGTTCAGCCGGGCCGAGGTGTACTGACAGGTGCCGTACCAGCACTGGTAGTTGGCCGGGTTCTCGCGGCGCGCCGTGATCACCAGGTGGCCCTGGCCGTCCAGCGCGGCGTTCGCGTTGCCGGCCGTGTAGTACTGGCGCTCGTGGTTGTTGACGTTGTCGCCGGTCTCGGTCTGCCACCTGCCCGCGTCGACCGCCGACCCGGCGGGGCCGTCGAAGTTGTCCTCGAAGTTCACTGCTTGAACGGAGGTCGGGGCCGCCGTGGCCTGGGCCGGTCCCCAGGCGAAGGTCGCGACCATGGCCAGCAGCAGCCCGAACGTGGCTGCCAGGGACTGTCGGTGGATCGACGAGGGCATACGCAACCGCCTTGGTCTGGAGGGGTCGTGGGAGAGCCCGGCCGGGACCTTTCTTCACGAAGTGAACTCCTATGACGGAACGCTGTCAATCACTTGAACGCCTCGCCATCCTCCCTATATCCCACGTCGATTTGCCTAAAGGTATTAGGCAAATGCATCATCGGTACTGTCGAACGAGAGGACGGGACATGGGACGCGTAGGGCTGACCACCGAGCGCCTGACACGGGCGGGCGCCGAGCTGGCCGACGAGGTCGGCTTCGAGCAGGTGACCGTCTCGGCACTCGCCAGGCGGTTCGACGTCAAGGTCGCGAGCCTGTACTCGCACGTCAAGAGCTCCCAGGACCTCAAGACCAGGATCGCCCTGCTCGCCCTGGAGGAGCTCGCCGACCGCGGCGCCGACGCGCTGGCCGGGCGGGCGGGCAAGGACGCCCTGACGGCGCTGGCCGACGTCTACCGCGACTACGCGCGCCAGCACCCCGGCCGCTACGCGGCGACCCGTCAGCCGCTCACCCCGGAGGCGGCGGCGGCCAGCGCCGGCGGCCGCCACGCGGAGATGACGCGGGCGATCCTGCGCGGGTACGACCTCACCGAACCGGACCAGACCCACGCCGTCCGCCTGCTGGGGAGCGTCTTCCACGGCTACGTCAGCCTGGAGCTGGCCGAGGCCTTCAGCCACAGCGCCCCCGACTCCCAGGAGTCCTGGACACGGATCCTGGACGCCCTCGACGCCCTGCTGCGCAACTGGCCCGCGCCCTGACCCGGGCCCCTCGCCCACCACGGGCGGCGCCCGACCGGCCGACCGGCCCGCGTCCGGGCCGACGCCCCCGCACTTCCCGAAGCACAAGGTTGAGACGATGCACACCACCCCGCACACCTGGATCACCACGCCCGTCACCGCGGAGCTGCTCCGCGGCGCCCTGGACCTGGAGCGGACCGAGCACGGTCTGCTCCCGCACCGGCTGCCCGCCTGGGTCCGCGCCCGCAACACCGACGGCCAGCTGGCCATGGCCGAGTCCCAGCCCTCCGGCGTACGCCTGGCCTTCCGCACCCGGGCCACCGCGATCGAACTGGACACCCTGCCCACCAAGCGGGTCTACCCGGGCGCACCGCCCCGCCCGGACGGCGTGTACGACCTGCTCGTCGACGGCCGCCCGGCCGGGCAGTCCACCGTTCCCACCGGCAACACCCTGACCATCGACCTGGCCACCGGGTCCGCGCGGACCCGGCCCGGGCCGGTCGGCACCGCCCGGTTCCCCGCACTGCCCGAGGGCGTCAAGGACGTCGAGATCTGGCTGCCGCACAACGAGACCACCGAACTGGTGGCGCTGCGCACCGACGCCCCCGTCGAGCAGCACGCGGCCGACCGGGGCCGCAAGGTCTGGCTGCACCACGGGAGTTCGATCAGCCAGGGGTCCGACACCGCGAGCCCCAGCACGACCTGGCCGGCGCTGGCCGCCGCGCTCGGCGGTGCGGAGCTGGTCAACCTGGGCCTGGGCGGCAGCGCCCTGCTCGACCCGTTCACCGCCCGGACCATGCGCGACACCCCCGCCGACCTGATCAGCGTCAAGATCGGCATCAACCTCGTCAACACCGACCTGATGCGGCTGCGCGCCTTCACCCCGGCCGTCCACGGCTTCCTCGACACCATCCGCGAGGGGCACCCGGACGCGCCGCTGCTGGTGGTCTCGTCCATCCTCTGCCCCATCCACGAGGACACCCCCGGCCCCAGCGCCCCGGACCTCACCGCCCTCGCCACCGGGCGCCTGCGGTTCCTGGCCACCGGCGACCCGGCGGAGCGGGCGGGCGGGAAGCTCACCCTGCGCGTCATCCGGGAGGAGCTGGCCCGCATCGTCCGGCAGCGCTCCGCCCAGGACCCGAACCTGCACCACCTCGACGGCCGCGAGCTGTACGGCGAGGCGGACTTCGCCGAGCTGCCGCTGCCCGACGCGCTCCACCCGGACACCGCCGCGCACCGCCGCATCGGCGAGCGCTTCGCCGCCCTGGCCTTCGGCCCCGGCCGGCCGTTCGCGGCGCGGTAGCGGGGAGCGCGGGCAACCGGTAGCGGTAGCGGGGAGCGCGGGCGCCGAAGCCGGCCGGGCGGTTTGCCGAACCGGCAACAGCCCTCGCCCGGAGCCCACCGGGCGCACCATGATCGGCGGCGAGACAGCGTGCGCCGGAGCGCCACCCCGCGCCCGGCCGACCGAATCGTCAGGAGGACGCATGTCACCCCACCTCGCGGGCGCCACCCACCGGCTGGTCCCCACCCCCGCCGGCCGGATCCACCTGGTGGAACAGGGCAGCGGGCCGCTGGTCCTGCTGGTGCACGGGTTCCCGGAGTCCTGGTACTCCTGGCGCCGCCAGTTGCCCGCGCTGGCCGCGGCCGGGTACCGCGCGGTCGCCGTCGACGTCCGGGGGTACGGGCGCTCCACCGCACCCGAGGATCCGGCCGCGTACCGGATGCTCGACCTCGTCGAGGACAACGTCGCGGTGGTGCAGGCCCTGGGCGAGCGGTCCGCGGTGATCGTCGGCCACGACTGGGGGGCGACCATCGCCGCCGACTCCGCCCTGGTCAGGCCGGACGTGTTCCGTGCGGTGGGACTGCTGAGCGTCCCGTACCTGCCGCGCGGCGGTCCGCGCCCCAGCGAGGTCTTCGCGGGGATGGGCGGCGACGAGGAGTTCTACGTCGCCTACTTCCAGGAGCCGGGCCGCGCCGAGGCCGAGATCGAACCCGATGTGCGCGGCTGGCTCGCGGGCTTCTACGCGGCGCTGTCCGCCGACACCATGCCGGCCCCGGGCGCACCCGATCCGCACTTCGTCGGCCCGGGCGGGACGCTGCGCGACCGGTTCCCCGCCGGCCGGCTGCCCGGCTGGCTCAGTGCGGAGGACCTCGACTTCTACGCCGGTGAGTTCGAGCGGACCGGCCTGCGCGGGGCGCTGGCCCGGTACCGCAGCATGGACCGGGACTGGGAGGACCTCGCCCGCTTCGACGGCGCCCCGATCACCCAGCCCTCGCTGTTCGCCGGCGGCGGCCTGGACGCCTCCACCACCTGGCTGGCCGAGGCGATCGCGGCCTACCCCGTCACGCTTCCCGGTCTGCTCTCCTGCCACGTCCTCGACGGCTGCGGGCACTGGATCCAGCAGGAACGACCGGACGAGGTCAACCGGCTCCTGACCGACTGGCTGGCCTCCCTGCCCGCCTGACCGGTCGGGCCGACCCGACCGGCCCGCGGACCGTGGCCCGGGTGAACGGCTCCGCCGCCCGCCCCGCGAGGGACCGGGCGGCGGAGACGCCAGGTGGACCGGGCGGCGCCGGATCCGGCGCCGCCCGAGCGGTCGAGTGCTCAGCCACCGCTCTTGCGGCGGAAGTTGCGCTTGCCGCCGGCCGCGGCGTGGGCGCCGTGGATCTTCGAGTCGCCGTTCGGGCCGCCGGACGCGGCGCCGCCCTTGGTGCCGTGCTTGCGCTCCAGCGCGGCCAGGAACCGGGCCTTGACGTCGTCCTGCGTGGCGGGCGCCGCGGCGGCCTGGTCGGCCTCCGCGCCCGTGGCCTTCTCGGTGTTCTCGGCGTGGTCGGACGACGTTGATTCGCTGCTCATACGGGACCTCCTGGAAGGGTGCTGCCGGTTGACGGCTTCACGCACACGATGTCACGTTCGGCGGCCTCCCCCGAACCGGTGGCGGCGGACACCGCACGGGGCACCCGGCTGATCCGGTTCACCGGGCCGTCGGGGCCGCCCCCCGAACGGCGGCCGTCGCCGGATCCGGGGGCGGGCGGGCCTTCCCGCGACGTACCGGCCGTCATTGGTGGTCCCCCCAGTGGGCCAGGAGCTGCTCGGCGCTGTCGGGGGCGAAGGCGCCCTCGATGCCCTCCGCCGCGTCGGCGGCGGCCGCGGCGGAACGGGGCAGCAGGACGCGCTCGTACGCGGCGACGGCGCCGTCGACGGTCGGGTGGTTTAGGGGTGTGCGGCCAGCTGTGCGGCACCGGCAGCGCGTACAGGGGCCGGTTGACGTAGCCGGTGTCGCCGCCGGTCACGGCCTCGTCCGCGACACCCCCGCGCTGAGCGAGTATGCCCGCCGGATGTGGACGCGCCACCAGGAGGCCCTGGCCCGCGCCGTCGCCGACGCGACCGGCGCCGAGCCCGACGACCCGCACTGCGCCGCGCTGGCCCGGTTCACCCTCGAAGCCTCGGCGCTCGCCCGCGACTCGGCGGACCCGGCGCGGGCCCTGGACGCCGCCTTCGACCTCCTCGAACACGGATGGCAGGCCGGCTGACCGGGCCGTCGGGTCAGGCGTCCAGCGGCTGCCAGGCCGGACCGGACCCACCCCGCCGGACGTGGCCGAACACCACGTCGGCGAAGTGCACGCCGAAGCCGATCGTGCCGGGCTCCGCCAGCTCGGCGACCAGTCGGCGGCGGTGCTCGGCGGTCCGGGTCAGGTCGTGGTCGAAGCCCGAGGACCAGTCCGGGTGGTCGATCTGGATCGGCGAGTGCGCGGTGTCGCCGAAGGCGATCAGCCGCCGGCCGCCCCCGGTGACGACGTACTCGGCGTGCCCGGGGGTGTGCCCGGGGAGGATCCGCACGCGGACGCCCGGGAAGACCTCCTGCCCGTCCGTGATCGTCCGGACGCGCGGGGCCAGGGCCGCGACCTGCTCGTCCGCGAGGTTCCGCTGCTCCCACTCCGGCGCGGAGACCAGGTAGTCGGCGTGGGCGAACAGCGGCCGGTCCCCGCCGGGGGCGGGGAGGGCGGCCCAGCCGACGTGGTCGGCGTGGAGGTGGGTGAAGGCCACCGCCTCGATGTCCTCGGGGGCGCGGCCGAGCCGGGCCAGGCCGTCCGGGAGCGCGCCGCCGCGGATCGTGGCGAGGGGCCCGGCCGGCGCGGCGTGCGACCGGGGGCCGAAGCCCGCGTCGATCAGCAGCGCGCGGTCGCCGTGCTCCACCAGCAGGCTGCCGACGCTCCCGACCAGGTGGCCCCCGGCGTCCAGGTACTCCGGGTGCGCGGCCCACACCTCGCCGGTGCTGTCCGGGAGCACGTCCAGGGGGCGCAGCCGCACATCACCGTCCGGCACGTACGACACCGTGGTGTCGCCCAGCCGTATCGAGCGGACCCCCGCCGGCCGGCGCAGTCGCCCGCCCTGATCCACCGTCATGTCGGCCATGAGTTCTCTCCCGTGTGTCGTCGTCAGTTCGGCGCCGGGGTTCCGGCGCCGTCGACGCCACCATAAGCATCAAGTTCGAATCATTCAAGCTGCAATTATGTTCGCTTGACGAACTGCTAGACTGGGCGCCATGACGACGTTCTCCGAGCCGCAGGCCATCGCCGTGCGACAGCTGTGCGGCCTGGTGAACGGGCTGAACCAGCGGATCGTCGAGCACGTGCGCGTGCGCGCGGCCACCCTCGGGCTCACCCCCTCCCAGGCGACCGCGCTGCGGGAGATGAGCGGGCCGATGACCATGCGCGAGCTCGCCGAGCGCATGAGCTGCGAGCCCTCCAACACCACCTTCGTCGTCGACAAGCTGGAGAAGCAGCAGCTGATCGAGCGGCACCCGCACCCCACCGACCGCCGCGCCAAGCAGCTCGTGCTCACCGCCGAGGGCACCGCGCTGCGCGAACGGCTCCTCAAACTCCTCACCGAGGGCTCGCCGCTGGGCAGCCTCACCGCACAGGAGAGGCAGCTGCTGCACGGCCTGCTGGAACGGGCCGTCGCCCCCGCGTAGGGCCGCGAGCGCGAGGAGCCCGGACCGGCGGTCGATCAGCCGGTGGCGGCGAACCGCTCCAGCAGGCCCTCCAGCGCGCGCTCGCCGAACATCTGCGCCAGGCTCGCGGCGGACTCGGCGGCCGAGGCCGCGCCGCGCGGGAACATCGGTTCCTCGTAGGCCCGCAGGGCGGCCTCGACGTCGCCCGGGTGGGCGGCGAGGGCCAGACCGAGTTCGGCCCCGTCGAGCATCGCGAGGTTGGCACCCTCCCCCGCGAACGGGGACATCAGGTGCGCGGCGTCGCCCAGCAGGGTCACACCGGGGGTCCGCTCCCAGCGGTGGCCGATCGGCAGGGCGTGGATGCGCCGCCCGACCAGCGCGCCGTCGGCCTCCCCCACCAGCGCCCGCAGGCTCTCGTGCCAGCCGTCGAAGTGGGCCAGGACGGCGCCCTTGGCGGCGGCGGTGTCGGCCAGGTCGAAGCCGTCCAGCCACTCCTCGGCGACCTTGAGGGCGGTGTAGACGTGCAGACTGCCGTCGCCCTCCCGGTGGGCCAGGAAGCCCCTGCCCTCCCCGAGGGAGAAGAAGAAGCCCCCGCCGATCAGGGCCGCCGCGGCCGGGTGACGGGTGTCCGCGTCGTGCAGCTCGGCCTCGACGAAGGAGACGCCGGTGTAGGCCGGCGTCGCCGCGGAGAGCAGCGGGCGGATCCGGGACCAGGCGCCGTCCGCACCGACCAGCAGGTCGGTGGTGACGGCCGAACCGTCCCGGAAGCGCAGTTCGTGACGGCCGTCGCCGAGCGGGCGGGCGCCGGTCGCCTTCCGCCCCCAGTGGACGGTACCGGGCACGAGGGAGTCGAGCAGCAGGTCGCGCAGCCGGCCGCGGTCCACCTCGGGGCGGTCGCCGCTGCCGTCGTCCTCCTCGCTGTGGCGGACGGCGCCGTCCGGGGCGACGATCCGCATGGCCTGGCCGCCCGGATGGACGAGGCCGAGGAAGGGCTCGTGCAGGCCGGCCGCGCGGAGCGCACGCTGGCCCGTGCCGCCGTGGATGTCGAGCATGCCGCCCTGCGTGCGGGCCTCCCGGGAGGGCTCCAGGTCGAAGACGGTCGCGGCGATGCCGTGCACCTGGAGGACGCGGGCCAGGGTCAGACCGCCGAGGCCGGCGCCGACGATCGCGAGGGGGTGGTGGGTGGTGGTCATGGCGTGCTCCTCGGGCGGGTACGGGCGTGGGGTCGCGGGTGGGGGCGGTCGGGCCGGCGGCTCGGGACGAGCGGGCGGCGCGCCCTCCTTCCCCAACGTAACGAACATGTTCGTCAGGAACAAGGTCTTAACGAACATGTTCGCCAGGGCGCCGAACTTGTTCGTCCCGAACGCGATCGTTAGGCTCGGCGGCGTGACGTCACGCTCCCCCGCCCCTCGTAGCCGCCGCGAGCGGCCCGCCAAGCCCGCGCTCACCTACGAGGGCATCGTCGACACGGCCGTCCGGATCATGCGGGCCGAAGGCCTTCCACGCGTCACCATGCGCCGGCTCGCCCAGGAGCTCGACACCGGCCCGGCGTCGCTGTACGTCTACCTGGCCAACACCGCCGAGCTCCACGCGGCGATCCTGGAGGAGCTGCTGGGCGCCGTCGACCTCGGGCCGCTGAGCGCGCCGGGCGACTGGCGCGAGCGGCTCGCCGCCGTCCTCGGCTCGTACACGCACGTCCTGTTCCAGCACCCCAGCCTGGCGCACTCGGCCCTGCTGGCCCGCCCCTCGGGGTCGAACTACCTCGCGCTCGTCGAGGCCGTCCTCGCCCTGCTGCACGAAGGGGACGTCCCCGACGGCCAGGCCGCCTGGGGCGTCGACGTCCTTCTCCTGGCGGCCACCGCGATCGCCGCCGAGCAGGCCGGCCGCGACCAGGACGCCCGCGCCGAGGCGGAGCAGGGCGCGCTGGCCGACGCGCTCCGGGCGACCACCGCGGCCGACCACCCGCGCATCACCGCGCTCGGCGCGGACCTCCTCTCCGGCACGCCCGAGCAGCGGCTGGCCTGGATCCTGCGCACCGTCATCAACGGCACCCTGGTCACGCCCCGGCCGCAGGCCTGATCCCCGGCCGGGCGGCGTCCACGGCCGAGGGCGGCGGCGGCGCCGGTGCCTGCCCGGGCGAGGCCGCCGCCGTCCGCCGCGCCCAGGGCTCAAGGGGGGCTGACGGCGCGTCGGTGGCGGGAGGGCGGACCGGTCAGCGGCGGCCGACGTCGCGGGTGAGTTCCAGCCCCAGCACCCGGTCCAGGGCGGCGAAGGTCTCGAAGCGGGCCCCGTCCGCGAGCCCCGAGGCCGCCCCGACGCGGTGCAGCAGGGCGAGCACCGCAGGGGTGTCCAGGTCCCCGGTGAACGCGGCCGCGGCCTCCCGCCGGATCTCGTCCGGCACGGGCTTCGAGGGCCCCCAGGCCCAGTCGGCGACCTGCCGCCGCCAGTCCCGCAGCGTGCCCGCCGCCTCGGCCAGCTCACGCGGACCCGCCACGACCGGCTCGCCGTACGGGCGGGCGAGCAGGGCCAGCCGCAGCGCGGAGGCGTCGACGGCGCCGGAGCCGAGACCGGCCGCCAGCTCACCGCCCCGGTCCGGCCCGGCGGGGCCGACCCCGAGCCAGACGCCCGCCGCGCCCGCCCGCTCGGCGTCCGCCGCCAGGACCTGGACGTCCGGCGGGCCGCCCAGCGGACCGTCCGGATCACCGGAGGCGACGACGGCGACCGGCGGGTGGACACCGAGAGCGGCGGCGGCACGCCCGAAGTCGGCGGCGGCGCCCTCCGCCACGGCGAGGACCCGCACCACCTGGAGGCCTTCGATCTCGGCGACCCTCTGCAGGACGTCACCGACCAGCGCGGCCCGCAGGTCCCCCGCCCCGGTCCGGCCGCCCGGGCAGCCCAGCCGGACCCCGACCCGCAGCAGCATCCGCCGCCCGGGCGGGATCCCGGTGCTGCGCCCGGTCCGGGCGTCGGCCACGGTCAGCGCGGGTTGCCGGGTGCCCGGCCCCTCCCGCGCGACCTCCTCCAGGCGCAGCGCCGGGCCGTCGCCGGACCCCACCGCGTCGCTCACCGCGCCCGTAGGGATGCCCTGTTCGTCCGCCACTCGGCCACACCTCCTCGGCGTGGCCATCCTCCTCCCCCGGCCCCGGCGCCGCCACCGGCCGTACCGGGCGCCGGCGGAGGACCCGCCCGGACGGTGTCAGCCGGCCACGGGCCGGGCCTGCGCGCCGAAGGCCCGCTCGGCGGCGGTCATCACCCAGTGCGGGAACTGCTCCAGCGGGATCGCCGGCGAGGCGGGGAATCCCGGGCGGATCGACGCCTCGGGGAAGAACGCGCCCCGGCACCGCCGGCACAGCCACCCGGCCTGCCACACCCGGGCGTGCAGTTGCCGGTGCGCCGCCTCCTCGGGCGACCCGGAGCCGGGCCGGCGGCGGGAGCGCGCGACGAGCTCCACGATCGCGGCGGCCGCCAGCAGGATCAGCGGGAGGATGAACGGACCGGCCAGGTAGCCCGCCCGGTAGGCCGCGTCGTACCCGGAGAGGTCCTCCCGGTCGCGGACCAGCGAGAGGATCCCGACCACGGCGAAGATCGCCGCCAGGGCGGACAGCGCGATCGCGCCGCCGCTCAGCTCCCGGGCCGGCTTCGGCTCGGGCGGCGGGGCGAGCAGCGCGCGAACCGGCTCCTCAAGCGGCTCCGTGGTGTCCGCGAGGGCCCGCGGCACCGGGACGGACCGGTCGGACGCCTCGCACTGCGGGCAGGTGGCACTCATCCGGCGGGTCACTCCTGAGAGGCTGTGGGGAATCGGTGAACGCGTAGTACAGCACACGGGGCTGACCCTCCGTGCCACCGGGCCCGCGGCCACCGCCCGCCCGGTCCCCGTCCGCTACGCGGTCCGGCCGAAGCAGCGCTCCAGCTCGTCCAGGTCGTAGAAGTAGCTGCCCTTCGAGACCGGCGCGCAGCCCGGCCGGAAGGCGGTCTGCTGCTCGTTGTAGAGCATCCGGACCAGGTAGTCGTCGCCCTTGCGGAAGACGTCCCACTGGATGTTCGCGCCCATCGGGGCCACCGTCGCGCCGCGCCAGGCGTTGCTCGCGTAGGTGTACGGTGACCCCTCGGTGACCTGGGTCGTGCTGCCGGGCAGCCGCATCAGCGCGGCGAGCGGGATGATCTCCTCGGCGTGGGTGAAGCGCAGCTCGGCGGCCGGACCGCCGGTGCCCGCCCGGCGGTTCTCGGCCTTGCGGAACAGGTCGTCGAGGAGCACTCCGGCCATCTTGTAGGTGATGTCCTGACCGGCGAAGCCCGGGCCCTTGGTGTAGAACTCCTCGGCGTTGTCGAGGTAGCCGAACCAGGCGGCCTCCTCGGAGCCGATGTAGCGGCCCAGGTGCCAGTCGCCCTCGTCGGTGAGGTCGGCGGTGACGCTGTACAGGTTGAAGACGGCCTGGGCCGCGTCGACCTCGTTCCCGGCGAAGGGGTAGCCGCCGGCCGCGAGGCGGTCGACGAACGGCCCGGTGAAGATCCGCTCCAGCACCTTCCGGGCCGCCCGGTGGCTGCGCGGCTGGTCCCGGACCGCCGCGAGGGTGGCCGCCAGCCGCGGGTCCTTCTTGACGTAGTCGGTGTAGTCCTTGTTCACGGCGGACTTGTGGAAGTAGAGCAGGTCGGTGTCGGTCCGGGCCGGGTCGACGGCCTTCGCCAGCGCCGGCTCGCCCGCCAGCAGGCCCTTGGTGAACTCGGTGCCCGAGTCGACCGCCCGGGGCTGGCCGGAGCTGACCACGTCGATCCGGTCCGGGCCCGCCGGGTCGTCGGCCCCGGCGGCGATCCGCCGGAAGAGGCCGGGGAGCCGCTGCTCCATCCGCTCGGCCGTGTCCTGGAGCGCCCGCCGGCCCTGCCCGGTCAGCGCCCCGTAGCCCACCTTCGCGTTGGCGTCCAGCAGCGCCCGCACGTCCGGGCCGAAGCCCTTGCCCACCCGGGTCAGCGCACCCTCGTCGGCGGCCTGCTGCCAGAGCTTCACCAGGAGGTCGCCGTCCTCGCTGTCGCTGAGCGCGCGGGCGCCGTGCCGGGAGACGGTCTGGGTGAAGACCGCGGTGTAGCCGTCCGGTGCCTGCTGCAGGCTCCGGACGCTCTGCAGCGGCCGGTAGGGCGCCTTGGTGGTGGCGCCGGCCGGCGTACCGAAGGCCGGGCCCGCCGCCGGGCCGCCGTGCGCCTGGGCGGGGACGGCCACGGCCAGGGACAGCAGCGCGGAAGCGGCCAGCGCCACGGTGGAGGTGAGGGTGCGTCGCATGGGGGGTCCAGGGGTCGCTCGGGAACGGGAGAGCCGGGCCGATCCCACTCGATCCGCGTGACCTCCGGGCGTCCCGCGCGTGTCGGCCCGGTGCACGGGCGGGCAACTCACCCTCGCCGGCGGCGGCCGGACGGCGGGCCCCGCCGGGCCGCGCACCACGTGCTGTGGCGGGTGGCGCGGGCGCACGAGTACGGTTCACCACGTGCCCAGTTCTCCCGCAGGACGACACCCGGACCGTCGGACGGCCGCGGCCGGGACCGGGTGAGCGGCGTGCCGCTGGCCGTCGACCCGACGAGCGGGGACTCCCTGCTCGCCGCCTTCGGCGCGCTGGCCGTGCTGGTGGTGGTGTTCGCCGAGTCGGGACTGCTGGTGGTGGGGTTCTTCCTCCCCGGTGACACCCTGCTGCTGCCCGCCGGGGTGCTCTGCGCCGCCGGCAGCCGCTCCGGGCCCCACCTGTCGCTCTGGCAGGTGATGCTCTGCGCCGCGGTGGGGGCGGTGGCCGGGGCCCAGGTGGGCTTCCTGCTCGGGCGCCACGGCGGCCGGCCGGCGCTGGCCCGCAGCCGCAGCGGACGGCTGAAGTCGGCGGCAGCCCGGGGGGAGGCGCTGCTGCGCCGCTACGGGTACCGGAAGGCGATCGTCCTGGGCCGCTTCGTGCCGCTGGTCCGGACGGTGCTCAGTCCGCTGGCGGGCATGCTGGACGTGCCCACCCGGACCTTCACCGTGTGGCAGATCGTCGGCGGTGTGCTCTGGTCGCAGAGCCTGGTGCTGCTGGGGTACTGGCTGGGCGCCGCCGTCCCCGGGATCGAGAGCTACCTGTGGCTGCTGGTGGGCGGCGTCGTGGTGCTCTCGCTGCTACCGCTGCTGCTGAACTCCCGCAAGGGGTCGGACCGGGGCTGACCGCCCGGCCGGCGGTCCACCCGGGCAGGCCGGGCGGACCGGGACGGCTCAGGTGGAGCGGGACGGCTCGGGCAGGCCGGGCGGACCGGGACGGCTCAGGTGGAGCGGGACGGCTCGGGCAGGCCGGGCGGACCGGGACGGCTCAGGTGGAGCGGGTGCCGGCCTCGGCGGCCTGGGCGCAGTCGGGGTGGCCCCAGCCGTCCGGGTTCTTGGCGATCGGGTCGCCGACGGCGTACGGGCGGCCGCAGCGGCAGGAGCCGGGGAACTTGGCCTTGGTCCGGCCCCCGGCGGACTTGGCGCCCGCCCGGCCGCCGGTCCGCTTGGCGGCCGGGGCCCCGGCCTGCCGGGACCCGGCCGACGGTGCGGCGTCCGCGCGGGGGGCGGGCAGCGGCGCGTCGACGGAGGTGCCGCTCGCCGGCTGCTGGGCCACCGCCGCGTCGCTCGCCGCCCGGTCGGCGACGGCGTTCAGCGGATCGCCGTCGACCTGGTGCGCGGGGACGTAGACGAACTCGACGTCGCGCCCGGCCAGCAGCGCGTCGATCGCCACGATCAGGTCCTTGTTGGCGACCGGTGTCCCGGCGGCGGTCTTCCAGCCCTTCCGGCGCCAGCCGGGCAGCCACTGGGTGACCGCCTTCATCGCGTACTGGGAGTCCATCCGGACCTCCAGCGGCACTCCCGGCCGGACCGCGCCCAGCAGTTCCTTCAGCGCGGTCAGTTCGGCGACGTTGTTGGTCGCGCGGCCGAGCGGTCCGGCCTCCCAGCGCTGCGGCCGGCCGTCGGCGTCGGCGATGACCCAGGCCCAGGCGGCCGGACCGGGGTTGCCCTTCGAAGCGCCGTCACAAGCGCCGATGATGCGTTCTGCCATGCGGCGATCATGCCAGTGCGCCGCGGGTCCGCGCACATGCCGGGCGCCCGGCACTCCGGGCGGCCCGGGCGGCGGACGGCCACCGACCGGGTGGATCGTGCCGGGGTCGGGCGGCTCGCCGCAGGGGCGCGGTCCGGTGGAGGGTTGACGAACGATCACGTGGGGTAGTGGCCCGGTCACCATTCGCATCCCACCCAAGGGGCAGCAGCACGGCCGAGCAGGCGGACCTCATCTTCCACGGCGGCGACATCGTGACCGTCGCCGAAGGGCCGGCGCCGGAGGCCGTCGCGGTCAAGGACGGGCTCATCGTCTTCGTCGGCGGCCTCGACGAAGCGGTCGACGGCTGGCGGGGGCCTCGGACGCGGCTGCGCGACCTCGCGGGACGGGCGCTGCTGCCGGGGTTCGTCGACGCGCACGGGCACCTCGGCGGGATCGGGCTGCAGGCGACCATCGCCGACCTGCTGGCCGCGCCCGACGGGGACGTCGCCGACCTCGCCACGCTGAAGGAGAAGCTGCGGGCCTGGGCGGAGGGCCCGGTGGGCCGGGACTCCGACTGGATCATCGGCTTCGGCTACGACGACGCGATGCTCGCCGAGGGCGTCCACCCGACCCGTGACGACCTCGACGAAGTCTCCCTCAGCCGCCCGGTGCTGGCCATCCACCAGTCCTTCCACCTGGGCGCGGTGAACAGCCTGGGCCTGGAGCGGCTGGGGTACGGCGCCGCCACGCCGGACCCGGAGGGCGGGGTCATCCGCCGCCGGGAGCTCGCGGTACCGCCCTCCTACGGCGAGCCCGACGGGGTGCTGGAGGAGAAGGCCTTCAATCCCGCCTCGGAGCTGGCGATGGCGGGCCTGCCCGAGGCCGCGCTGCTGGCCCTGTTCATCGAGGGCGCGGAGTCGGCGGCGCGGTTCGGCTTCACCACCGTGCAGGAGGGCGGTACCAGCCCGGCCAACCTCAAGGCGCTGCGGGACACCGCCGCCGCCGTGCCGTTCAAGATCGACGTGGTCGCCTACGTCAAGGCCGACCTGCTCGCCGACGCCCCGGAGGACGACCCGGTCGGCGCGAGCCGGGAGTACGTCGACGGGGTGCGCGCGGCCGGTGTGAAGCTGGTCCTGGACGGCTCGCCGCAGGGCCGCACCGCCTGGCTCACCGAGCCGTACCTGACCCCGCCGGCCGGACTGCCCGACGACTACCGCGGCTACCCCGCGATCGAGGACGACAGCACCGTCCTGAAGCAGGTCGGCACCGCCTACGCCCGGGGCTGGCAGGTGCTCGCCCACGTCAACGGGGACGCCGCGATCGACCAGTTCCTCAAGGCGGTCGAGGGCGCCACCGAGCTGACCGGCCCCGCCGACCGGCGGACGGTGGCGATCCACGCGCAGACCGCCCGCCGGGACCAGGTCCGGGAGTTCGCCCGGCTGGGCGTCATCCCGTCCTTCTTCTCCATGCACACCTACTACTGGGGCGACTGGTACCGGGGCACCGTCCTCGGGGAGGAGCGGGCCGCGACCATCTCGCCGGCCCGCTGGGCGCTGGACGAGGGCCTCGCCTACACCTCGCACCACGACGCCCCGGTGGCGCTGCCCAACTCGATCGCCATCCTGTCCAGCCAGGTGACCCGGCGCAGCCGGACCGAGGGCGTGGTGGTCGGCCCCGAGCAGTGCGTCGACGCCCTGGACGCCGTGCGCGCGATCACCGTCAACGCGGCCCGCCAGTACTTCGAGGAGGACCGCAAGGGCACCATCGAGGTCGGCAAGCTCGCGGACCTGGTGATCCTCAGCGCCAGCCCGCTGGCCGTCGACCCCGAGGAGATCAAGGACATCACCGTCGTCGAGACCATCAAGGCCGGTCGCACCGTCCACCCCGCGCCCGCCGGGGCGCTTCGCGCCACCGCGCTTCCCGACACGCCCCGGGCACCCGAGTGGGGGTACAGCTGCTGACGGGCCGGCACCTCACCGGCCGTGCCCGCGGACCGGCCGAGGGTCGGGCCGGGGCGCGGGCCGGTCGGGCCCGGCCTCGGCCTGCCCCAGGTGGCCGTTCAGCCGGTTCAGCATGTCGAACAGCCGGAGGCGCTCCTCGCCGGACAGCGGGGCGAGGACTTCGTCGTCGGCGGCGGCCAGGTCCGCGTTGATCCCGGCCGCCGCCGACCGGCCCGGCGCGGTGAGGTCGACGTGCACCCGCCGGCGGTCGGCCGAGGAGCGGGTGCACGTGACGTACCCGGCGACGACCAGGTCGTCGACCACCTTGATCACGTCACTGGAGCCGATCTCCAGCCGGGCGGCCAGCTCGCCCTTGGAGTGGCTGCCCTCCTCCTCCAGTGCGCAGAGCACCATCACGTGCCAGAGCCGGAGCCCGCGGCGGTCCGCCTGGGTCGCGAGGCGTCGACGGGCGGCCTGGCCGGTGCGGGACATGAGAAAGCTGCTCAGTGTCAGCAGCCCTGGTGCGGAGGGATTCATCCGGTCAGCCAATCTTCACCGGGACACGGGCCCGGGCGGGAGCCGTTGCACATGCGGGGCGGAGCCGCCGCCGGCCGGGAGGTCGGCCACGGCCGGCGGGTCGTGGAATCCGCCGCCGGGGAGCAGCCGGTCGGCGTGCGCGCGTCCGCACGGGGCGCGGGGGCGCGGGAAGGGCCTCGGCCACCCCGGCCGGCCCGTGACCCGGGATCGATCGACATAAGGTTAGCCTCGCCTAACTTATGAAGTCACGTCAAGGATCCCTCGGCGATCGGGGGAGTATCGGGGGAATCCGGGACAGTGAGCCCGGTGGGAGCGTCAGGGCCGGGCACCAGCCCGTCGGCCGGCAGCGGGGACTCCCTGATCGCGGCGCCGAGAACGCAGCGCCGCTGGATCCCGGCCGTCTCCCGCATGATGTCGCCGACGGCCTTCGCGCCGGAGAGGTGGTTCCACCGCTCGCCGACGCGGCCTCACCCCACTGCCAAGGCCGCGAGCGAAGCAATTCCCTTCCTCACAGCCTTAACTGAGGCCCTATCACCCGAGCGGGCGCCGGAGGTGATCCCATCCAGGCCGGCGAGCCGCGCACCACGACCTGCGCAGGCCGCGCCCGGCGAGGCATCCCGAGCCGCACCCCGGCACCGCTCGCGTTCCGGGGCACACCCACCCTGGTCGCCCCCGGGAAACATGGTTAGGCTAGCCTTACCGAACTGTTGCGCTCAGCCCATTCGACCGACCTGCCCGCTCCCGGAGATCTCTCATGCCGACTTCCCCCGTGGACGTCCCCGCTCCGCCCGCCACCGACACGGGAGTCCGGGCCTCGGCCGGCCCCGACCGCACCGCGGAGTTCGACGGGCGCGTCGCGCTCGTCACCGGCGCGGCCCAGGGCATCGGCGCCGCGGTCGCCCGCCTGCTCACCGAGCGCGGGGCCCACGTCGTGGCCACCGACCGGCGGGCCGACGGCCCCGGGCTCGGCCTGCTGGACGTCACCGACGCCGCCGCCGTCGAGGCCGAGGTCGAGCGCGTGGAGCGCACGGTCGGCCCGATCGACATCCTGGTCAACGTCGCCGGGATCCTGCGCCCGGCCCTCGCCGTGGAGACCACCGACGAGGACTGGGCGGCCACCTTCGCCGTCAACACCACGGGGGTGTTCCACACCTGCCGGGCGGTCGGACGCCGGATGGCCGGGCGCGGCGCCGGCAGCATCGTCACCGTCGGCTCCAACGCCGCCGGGGTGCCGCGCACCACGATGGCCGCCTACGCCGCCTCCAAGGCCGCCACCGCGATGTTCGTCCGCTGCCTCGGCCTGGAGCTCGCCCGGTCGGGCGTCCGCTGCAACCTGGTCTCCCCCGGCTCGACCGACACCGAGATGCAGCGCTCCCTGTGGCGCGACGACGCCGCCGAACAGCGCGTCGTCGACGGCGACCCGGCCAGCTACCGGGTCGGGATACCCCTCGGCCGGATCGCCGACCCCGAGGACATCGCCGAGGCCGTGGTGTTCCTGGCCGGCGACCGGGCCCGGCACATCACCATGCAGGACCTCTACGTCGACGGCGGCGCCACCCTGCGCGCCTGAGCCGTCCTCCTCCCCGCACTCGATCCACCGGTCGGACGATCCACCGGGCAGAGCCGATCCCGCCTTTCCGAACGGAGCAGCATGACCACAGTGAACGAGACCGGCGGCACCACCGCGGACCACCGCGTCGGCGGTGCCCTGCTGGCCGCCTACCGCCCGGGGCCCGACCGGGCGTTCTTCGCCGGTCCGAGAGGGACGCTGCTCGCCACGGGCAGCCGGGCGGCCGTCACCGATCCCGCCGAGGCCACCCGCCTGCTGCGGGAGGCGCGCACCCCGGAGCGGCCCGACCCGCTCGTGGTCGGCGCCGTCCCCTTCGCCCCCGGCCGCCCGGCCGCGCTCTTCATACCCGGCCGGACCCAGTGGGCCCAGCCGGTCCACGACGACCCGCTGCTGCGGCTCGCGCCCGAGGACCGCACCGGCCCGGTCTGGACCAGCCGTGCCGTCCCGGCCCCCGAGGGCTACCGGGACGCCGTCGCCGACGCCGTCCGGATCCTCGCCGCGGACGGCGAACTCAGCAAGGTCGTCCTCGCCCGGACCCTGGAGCTGTCCACCCCCGGTGGCGCCGACCTCCCGGCCATGCTCCGCCGGCTGATCCACCGTGACCCGCACGGCTACACCTTCGCCGTCCCCGGCCAGGGCAGCGCGACCCTGGTCGGCGCCAGCCCCGAGCTGCTGGTCTCCCGGCGCGGCACCGCCGTCACCTCCAACCCGCTGGCCGGCTCGGCCGCGCGCAGCGACGACCCGGTCGAGGACCGGCGGCGCGCCGCCGCCCTGCTGGAGTCCCCGAAGGACCTCGCGGAGCACGCCTTCGTGGTGGACGCCGTCCGGCGCGCGCTCGAACCCCACTGCTACGACCTGGTCGTGCCCGAGCGGCCGTCGGTGATCCGCACCGCCGCGATGTGGCACCTGTCCACGGTCGTCACCGGCACCCTGCGCGACCCCGCCACCAGCGCGCTCGACCTCGCGCTCGACCTGCACCCCACGCCGGCGGTCTGCGGGACGCCGACCGACCGGGCCCGCGCGCTGATCGGTACGCTGGAGCCCTTCGACCGCGGGTTCTACACCGGGGTGGTCGGCTGGGGGGACGCCGACGGCGACGGCGAATGGGTCGTCACGCTCCGCTGCGCGGAGGCCGACGGGGACGGCCTGCGGCTGTTCGCCGGCGCCGGCGTCGTCTCGGGCTCCGTGCCGGAGCACGAACTCGCCGAGACCAGCGCGAAGTTCCGCACCTTTCTCCACGCCGCCGGACTGGGAGACGACAAGTGACCGACTGGCCCGAGGAGTACGTCCGCCGCTACCGGGCGGCCGGCTACTGGACCGACGAACTGCTCGACGAGATGGTCCGCCGGCACGCCGCCGAGCGGCCGGGGCAGATCGCGGTCGTCGACGGGGAGCGTCGGTGGAGCTACGCCGAACTCGACCGGCGGGCCGACCGGATGGCCACCGGGCTGCTGGCCCGGGGCATCCGCCGGGGCGAGCGGATCGTCCTCCAGCTCCCCAACGTGGCCGAGTTCTACGAGGTGTTCATCGGCGCGCTGCGCGCCGGGGTGGTGCCGGTGATGGCGCTGCCCGCCCACCGGCACGCCGAGATCTCCTACTTCTGCGAGTTCGCCGGGGCCCGCGCGCTGATCGTGGCCGACCGGCACGCCGGCTTCGACTACCGGGAGATGGCCGGCCGGGTCACCGCCGCGGTGCCCGCCCTCGCCGAGGTCTTCGTGGCCGGCGACCCGGGGCCCTACACCTCGCTGGACGACCTGCGCGCCGACGAGCCCGCCCCGGTCCAGGACCCTCCCGCCGCCACCGACCTGGCCTTCCTCCAGCTCTCCGGCGGCAGCACCGGCCTGCCCAAGCTGATCCCCCGCTACCACTTCGACTACCTGTACAGCGTCCGCGAGTCCGCCGCGATCTGCGAGCTGAGCGCGGAGACCGTCTACCTCTGCGCGCTGCCCGCCGCGCACAACTTCCCGCTCAGCTCCCCCGGCAGCCTCGGCGTCTTCCACGCCGGCGGCAGGGTGGTCCTCGCCCCCGAGCCCAGCCCGGCCACCGCGCTGGCGCTGATCGAGAGCGAGCGGGTCACGCTGACCGGCGTCGTCCCGCCGCTCGCCCTCGCCTGGGCCAACGCGGCGCCCGGCGCCGGCCGGGACCTCTCCAGTCTGCGCCTGCTCCAGGTGGGCGGGGCCAAGCTCAGCGAGGAGGCCGCCCGCCGGCTCGGTCCCGCGCTCGGCTGCGCCCTCCAGCAGGTCTTCGGCATGGCCGAGGGCCTGGTGAACTACACCCGGCCCGAGGACCCGCAGGACACCGTGCTGACCACCCAGGGCCGTCCGATCTCCCCCGCCGACGAGGTGCGGGTGGTCGACGACGAGGACCGCGACCTGCCCGACGGCGCCACCGGCCACCTGCTCACCCGCGGCCCGTACACCATCCGCGGCTACTGGAACGCGCCCGGGCACAACGCCACCGCCTTCACCGGGGACGGCTTCTACCGCACCGGCGACCTGGTCCGCCGGACCGCCACCGGCCACCTGGTGGTCGAGGGCCGGGCCAAGGACCAGATCAACCGGGGCGGCGAGAAGGTCGCCGCCGAGGAGGTCGAGAACGTGCTGCTCGCCCACCCGGCCGTCCACGACGTGTCCGTGGTCGCCGTGCCCGACGAGCACCTCGGCGAACGCAGCCGGGCCTACGTGATCCTGCGCCCCGAGGCGCCCCGCCCGCGCGTCGTCGAGCTGAAGGCCTTCGTGCGCGCCCGCGGCCTGGCCGACTACAAGGTGCCCGACCTGGTCGAGTTCGTGACCGAGTTCCCGCAGACCGGCATCGGCAAGGTCAGCAAGAAGGACCTCCGCACCACCACCTCCTGACGCTCCGCCCCGGAAGAGAGCAAGTCCAGACACCATGCCTCTGCCCACCATCGCCCCGTACGATCCCCCGCGGGTCGACCAGCTCCCCGCGCCCAAGGTCCCGTGGCGGGTCGACCCCGCCCGGGCCGTCCTTCTCGTCCACGACCTGCAGAACTACTTCCTGTCCGCGTTCCCCGCCGAGGGCCCGCCGCTGGCCCCGGCCCTCGCCCGGACCGCCCAGGTCCTGGAGTACGCCCGCGGGAACGGCGTGCCCGTCGTCTACTCGCACCAGCGCGGTGGGCAGACCCCCGAGCAGCGCGGCCTCCAACTGGACTTCTGGGGGCCCGGATTGCCCGCCGACGCGTGGGCGCAGGCCGTCCCGGAGGCGGTCGCCCCGGCCGAGGGCGACACCCTGCTGCTCAAGTGGAAGTACAGCGCCTTCGCCCGCACCGAACTGGCCGACATCCTGGCCCGGTCCGGCCGCGACCAACTGGTGCTGGTCGGCGTCTACGCCCACATCGGCGTGCTGATGACGGCGGCCGACGCCTGGAGCCGCGACATCCAGGCCTTCGTGGTGGCCGACGCCACCGCCGACTTCTCCGCCGAGAAGCACCTGGAGGGCCTGCGCTGGGCCGCCGAGAAGTGCGCCGTCGTGCTGACCACCGACCAGCTCCTGGAGGCCTCGTGACCGCGCCCGAGGAGTCCGGGCGGCTCTACGCCGACCACGTGACGCTGCGCTACGGCGACCGCGCCATCGCGACCGACCTGTCGATCGGCGTGCCGGACGGCTCCTTCACCGTCATCGTCGGCCCCAACGCCTGCGGCAAGTCCACCCTGCTGCGGGCGTTCGCCAGGCTGCTCAAGCCGGCCGCCGGCCGGGTCCTGCTGGACGGCGAGCAGATCAGCGCGCTGCCCTCGAAGGAACTCGCCCGCCGGCTGGGCCTGCTCCCGCAGAGCTCCACCGCGCCCGACGGCATCACCGTGGCCGACCTGGTCTCCCGCGGGCGCTACCCGCACCAGGGGCTGTTCCGGCAGTGGTCCAGGGAGGACGACCGGGTGGTCGCGGAGTCGATGGCCGCCACCAACGTCGACACCCTCGCCGCCCGCTTCGTCGACGAGCTCTCCGGCGGCCAGCGCCAGCGGGTCTGGCTGGCGATGGCCATCGCCCAGCAGACCCCGCTGCTGCTGCTCGACGAGCCGACCACCTTCCTCGACATCGCCCACCAGGTCGAGGTCCTCGACCTGTGCGCCCGGCTGCACGAGGAGCAGAACCGCACCCTCGTCGCGGTGCTCCACGACCTCAACCAGGCCGCCCGCTACGCCAGTCACCTGATCGCCATGCGGGACGGCGCGGTGGTGGCCCAGGGCCCGCCCGGCGAGATCGTCACCGCCGAACTGGTCGAGAAGGTCTTCGACCTGCCCTGCCAGGTGATCGAGGACCCGCAGACCGGTACCCCGCTGGTGGTCCCGATGGCACCCGGACACCGGTCGAGGACCAGGTGAGCCGCACCGGTACCGGAACCCTGCCGGTACGGCGGGCGACGGCGGCCGACGCGGCGGCGCTCTTCGCGCTCTCCGAGCCGTCCATGGTCTCGGGTGAGCTGCGCCGCCGCCGGCCGGCCGACTACCGCTCGCCGGAGGACCGCTTCCTCCTGGTCGACGGCCCGTCCGGACCGGACGGCTGCGTGGCACTGCGACTGCTCGCCCCCGAGCTCCCGGCCCACCCCGCCCCGGGGCTGGTGCACAACTTCTGCGTCCGCGAGGGCCTGCGCGGCGCGGGCCTCGGCTCGCAGCTCCTGGACGCCCTGCTGGACGAGGCCGGGCGGCACGGGGTGCGCACCCTCGTCACCGCCAGCACCGGCGGCGGAGCGCTCTTCCGCCGTTACGGCTTCGAGGAGATCCCGGCCGCGCTCGCGCCGCGGGCCTGGGCCGACCGGCTGGACCCGGCCCGCCGCTCCCTGGTCTTCCTCAGGACGCTGGAGGGCTGAGACCGCCGCCGTACAGCCGAAGTCCCCGGGCCCGTGATCGGACCCGGGGACTTCGGCTGTACGGGGTCAGCCGCGCGAGGCCCGCCACTGACCGGCGATCAGCCAGACCAGGTAGCAGCCGCCCACCACGCCGGTGAACACACCGACCGGCAGCTGGGTGGGGGCGAGCAGGCGCTGCGCCGCCAGGTCGCTGACGGCCAGCAGCACCGCGCCCAGCAGCGCGGAGCCCACCAGGTTGGGGCCGGTGGCCCGGGTCAGCCGGCGGACGGCCTGCGGGGCGATCAGCGCCACGAACGGGACCGGGCCGGCCGCGGCGGTGGCGGCGGCCGTCAGCGCGACGCCGATCAGCACCAGCCAGATCCGCACCCGCTCGGTGCGCACCCCGAGCGAGGAGGCCGCGTCGTCGCCCATCTCCAGCATCCGCAGCGGGCGGCCGAGCAGCACCGCCGCCGGCAGCAGGACGGCCAGCGCGAGCGCCATCGGCCCGCAGTGCTCCCAGCCCCGCGCGTTGAGGCTGCCGGTCAGCCAGACCGCCGCGCTCTGCGCGTCGCTGAACGAGACCCGGGCGATCAGGTAGGCGTTGAGCGAGGAGAGCAGCGAGCTGACCCCGATGCCGACCAGCACCAGCCGGTAGCCCTGGGTGCCGCCGCGCCGGGCCAGCAGGTAGACCAGGAACGCGGTGACCAGCCCGCCCACCACGGCGCCGAAGGCGACGGTGGCGGCGCTGCCGCCGATCACCAGGATGACCGCCAGCGCCCCGGTGGCCGAGCCGACCGTGAAGCCGATGACGTCCGGGCTGCCCAGCGGGTTGCGGGCGAGCGTCTGGAAGAGCGCGCCGGCCAGACCGAGCGCGGCGCCCACCAGCAGGGCGGTCAGCAGCCGCGGCAGCCGCACCTCCATGACGATGTAGCGGTCCGCGCGGACGCCGCCGCCGGTGAGCACGTCGATCACGTCGGAGACCGGCAGCGGGTAGTCACCGGCCGTCAGCAGCCAGGCGCAGACGCCGAGCAGCGCGAGCACCAGCAGCCCGCCGACCACCGTCGCCCGCCGGTGCCAGCGCAGCGAGCGCCCGCCGGGCAGCCGCAGCGCGCGCAGCGGGACGGGGGGCCGGGCGGCGGGCCCGTCCGGCCCGGTCACGACGGGTGGGGCGGGCCGGGGGACCGTCAGGGGGCTGTTCACAGTCGGGCGATCCTTCGGCCGCGGACGAGGGCGATGAAGAGCGGCGCGCCGATGAAGGCGGTGACCACGCCGGCCTGGAGCTCCGCCGGGTGCAGGAGCACCCGGCCGAGGATGTCCGCGCCGACCAGCAGCACCGGGGCCAGGACCGCCGAGAGCAGCATGATCCAGCGCTGGTCGGGGCCGCAGACGTGGCGGGCGAGGTGCGGAACGGCCAGGCCGACGAAGGCGATCGGGCCGACCGCCGCGGTGGCGGCGCCGCACAGCAGCGTGACGGCGACCAGGCTGAACGCCCGGGTCCGGGCCGGGTGGGCGCCCAGCGCGTGCCCGGCGTCGTCGCCGAGGGCGAGGGCGTTCAGCGGACGGCCGAGCAGCAGGGCGAGCGCTCCGCCGGCCGCCAGGAACGGCAGCACCTGGCCGAGCACCGCGGAGTCGACGCCGGCCAGCGTGCCGACCTGCCAGAACCGGAACCGGTTGAGGGTCAGCGGATCGAGCAGGATCAGGCCGTTGACGAAGGCGGTCAGCACGGCGGTGACGGCGGTTCCGGCCAGCGCGAGGCGCGCGGGGGTCGCCGAGGCCCGGCCGCCGCCGCCGAGGATCTGCACCACCAGGGCCGCGACGGCGGCGCCCGCCAGGGCGAACCAGATGTAGGAGTGGAAGCTCCGCAGGTCGAACAGCGCCGTCCCGGCCGCGACGGCCGCGGCGGCGCCGCCGCTGACGCCGAGCAGGCCGGGGTCGGCCAGCGGGTTGCGGGTGAGCGCCTGCATCATCGCGCCGGCGACCCCGAGGGCGGCGCCGACGGCGATGCCGAGCAGCGTGCGCGGGATCCGCGCGTGGTGCACCACGATCCAGTCCTCGGACGTGGGCTCGTGGTGGAACAGGACGTGCAGGACCTGGCCGGGCGGGATGTAACGGGCGCCGATCGCGATGCCCGCGAGGGCGAGCAGAACCAGCAGCACCAGTGCTCCGAGGAGCCAGGCCAGCCGCCGGCCGGTGCCGATCCGCCCGGGCGGGGTGGTCTTCGCCCCGGCCGCGGCGGGAGCCGCGGCGCGCGGCACAGTGGCGGTCGTCATGCGTGCTCGTGCTCGCCCTCGTGGTGGTCGTGGTTGGCGACGCCACGCTTCCAGTAGCCGTCCACGTCGACCTGGTGGCGGTCCAGGCCGCGCTCCGCCCGCAGGTGACGGCGGATCGGCTTGAGCGCGTTGGCCTCACCCGCGACCCACGCGAAGCCCAGGCCGGGCGGCAGCTGCGCCGCGCGGACGGCCCGCTCCAGCAGGTCGGTGCTGCCGGCCGGGGCGTCGCCGCGGTGCAGCCAGGTGACGGTCGCGTCGGTGGCGGTCTCGAAGACCTGCTCGTGCTCGGGCCCGGGCACCTCGGCGAAGGCGATCACCTTGACGCCGGCGGGGAGCATCTCCAGCCAGCGGCCGAGCGCCGGGATGGCGGTCTCCTCGGCCGCGAGCAGGTACCAGTCGTGGACGAAGGGGATCTCCTCCGACCCGCGCGGGCCCAGGACGCCCAGCCGCATGCCGGGTTCGGCGGCCTCGGCCCAGCTGGAGCCGACGCCGCTGCCGTGCAGCACCATGTCGATGTCGAGCTCCTGCTCGGCCCGCCGGTAGTGGCGCACGGTGTAGTCGCGGGTGATCGGCTCGACCGGGGCGTCCATCCAGGTGTCGTTCTCGACCACCGGCGCGACCGGCAGGGCGGCCCCGTCCTCGGCGAAGCAGAGCTTCACGTGGTCGGTCGGGGCCTGCTCGCAGAAACCTTCGAGGTCGGGACCGCCGAAGGTGACCCGCACCGTGCCGGGCGTGACCCGGGTGACCCGCCGGACTTCCAGCAGGCGGTACTTCAGCGGGTGGCGAACGATCCGCATGCGCGGCGGCGCGGTTTCGGTGGTCATCGGTCAGCCCAATCCGGTGGGAGGTGTGCGCAGGCCGGGAGGCGCGGGAGCCGCCCCCCGGTGAACGGGGAGCGGCACCAGCACCCACTTCCGATTAGGTTAGCCTAACCTCGTATTGTCAGACCAGTCGCGTCGCCCCGATCGACCGCCCACCTGCCGGTTCGTCACCGACCAGGTGGCCGCCGTCCAGCCGGACGACGCGGGGCAGCCGCGCGATGGTGGCCGGCCGGTGCGCGATCACGATCAGCGTGCAGTCCGCCCGCAGCTCGTCCAGGGCGTGCTCCAGCCGGGCCGCGGTGGCCGGGTCGATGTCGGCCGTCGCCTCGTCGAGGACCAGGACGGCCGGGTCGGCCAGCACCGCGCGGACCAGGCCGAGGATCTGCCGCTCCCCCGCCGACAGGTTGCCGCCGCGCAGCCCGACCTCCGCGTCCAGACCGCCCGGCAGTTCGGCGAGCCAGGCCCGCAGGCCCAGCTGGTCGACCGTCCGCTCGATGGCCGCGCGGTCCGGTGCGCCCTGGACCAGGGCCAGGTTCTCGGCCACCGTGCCGGTGACCATCCGCACCTCCTGCGGCACCAGCACGATCCGGCGGCGCAGCTCCGCCTCGGGCACGGCCGCGAGGTCGGTGCCGGCGAAGCTGACGGTGCCGGAGTCCGGGCGGTAGAGGCCGCAGAGCAGCTTGGACAGCGTGGTCTTCCCGGAGCCGGTCTCGCCGACGACCCCGGTGCGGCTCCCCTCGGGGAAGTCCAGGCTGATCCCGTGCAGGGTGCGGCCGCCCGCCCGGTAGGCGTACTCGACGCCCTCGCAGCGCAGGTCGCCCCGGGCCGGCAGGGCGGTGGCGGCCGTCTTCGGGCGGTCCGCGGGGGCGGTCGCCGCCAGCAGGTCCAGCAGCCGGGCCAGGCCGGTGCGCGCCGTCTGCACCTCGCCGACCAGCTGCGAGAGGTCGGCGAAGGAGTCGAAGAGGTTGCGGCTGGCGAGCACGAAGACGACCACGGCGTCGATGGTCAGGGTGCCCCGCACGACCAGCCAGCCGCCGACCAGCAGCAGCACCACGAGGGCCAGACCCTCGATCAGGCTCACCAGGTCGATCCGGTTCTCCACCCGCAGCGCCCGGCGGGCGGCGTGCACCGCCCGGGTGTTCTCGCCGTCGAAGCGGCGCGTCCACCCGGCCAGGCCGCGCGAGGTCTGGAGGGCCTCACGGGCGGTCAGGGTCTCGGAGAAGGTGGCCGCGACGGTGGCCTCCGCGCCGGCCTTGGCGCCGAAGGCCGCGCCGGCGTCGCGCTGGAACCAGCGGGTGACCAGCAGGGTCAGCGGGACGAAGACGACCAGCTGGACGAGGAGCAGCACCCAGGAGTACCAGGCCAGCATCACCAGGGTGAAGACCAGGGTCGCCACCGAGGCGACCAGGCTGCGCAGGTGCAGCCGGACGAACGCGGCCAGCGCGGCGACCTCACCGGTCGAGCGCCGCAGCAGCTCGCCGCTGCGGTGGGTCTCCAGGAAGCGCAGCGGCGCGGTCGCCAGGTTCTCCACGCACTGCTCGCGCAGGGTGCGGACGACCTGCTCGCCGCCCTGGATCAGCAGCAGTTCGCCGACCCGGGCCAGCACCAGCTGGCCGACCGCGAACACGGCGAGCAGCAGGACGGCCAGGCCGAGGCCGCCGCGGTCCTCGTGGTCGAGCGCGTAGGCGGCCACGCCGACCAGCGGGGCGACGGCGACCAGCGCGGCGGAGTCGGCGAGGCCGACCAGCAGCGCGACGACGAGCCGGGCCCGGTGCGGGCGCAGGTACGGCGCCGCCCGGCGCAGCACCCCCCGGTGGTCCGCCTCGTCCTGGAGCAGGGGCTGCTCAGCCATGGGCCGCCTCCGCGGTGGTCGCAGTCATGGCGCTCTCGGGCCTTCCGGTCGGGTCGGCTCCGGGGGTGCCGGGGGTCGTCGTGGCGGTGTCGTCGGACGCCTGGGAGCGCAGCCGGACCACCCGGTCGGCGGCCTCCAGGACGGCGCCGCGGTGCGAGGCGAAGACGACCGTGCGGCCGGCGGCCCAGCCGCGCAGCCGTTCCAGCACGAGCTTCTCGGTCGTGGTGTCCAGCGCGGAGGTCGAGTCGTCCAGCAGCAGCACCCGGGGGTCGCCGAGCAGGGCGCGGGCGATGGCCAGCCGCTGGACCTGGCCGCCGGAGAGGGCGGTGCCGCCCTCGCCCAGCTCGGTCAGGTAGCCGTCGGGCATCGCGGTGAGCTGGTCGTGGATGCCGGCGGTCCGGCAGGCCTCGTGCAGCGCCGCGTCGTCGAACTCGCGGCCGAGCCGGAGGTTGTCGGCGACGGTGCCGGAGAGCAGGACCGGCCGCTGGGACACGTAGGCGATCCGCGACCGGACCTCGTCCAGCCGGACGTCGCGCAGGTCGACGCCGCCGTAGGAGACGGTTCCGGCGTCCGGGTCGTCGAGGCGGACGGCAAGGCGCAGCAGGGTGCTCTTGCCGGAGCCGGTGGCGCCTTCCAGGGCGACGAACTCGCCGTCCCCGACCGCCAGGTCGACCGGGCCGAGCACGGTCCGGCCGTCCCGGACGGCGGTGGCGCCGGCCAGCACCAGGGTGCCGGAGGCGGGCAGGTCCACCGCCCGGTCGGAGGCGGGTTCGGCGACCACCGGGCGGATGCACAGGGCCTCGTCGATCCGGGCGGCCGCGACGTCGGCCTGGCCGCGCTCCAGCAGACGGTCCACCAGGACCCGGGTGGCGAGGGTGATGATCGCCATCCAGGAGGTGTAGGCGACCAGGTCGCCGATGGAGAGCCGCTCGTCGAGGACGGCCAGGCCGCCGATGCCGACGCCGGCCGCGACGGCGAGCCGGGGGACGAACGGCGCCACGGCCGCCCAGCCGGCCTCCACCCGGGCGGCGACGACGGTCCGGTCGGTGACGTCGGCGCTGGCGGTGTGGTGGCGGTCGACCAGGGGCCGGTGGCCGCCGGTGCCGCGCAGGCCGGTGCCCACCTGGAGCAGGTCGGCGACGGCGTCGGCGCGTTCGCTGTGGGCCCGGGAGAGCTCACCGCTGGCGGCGGCGAACCGCTTGGGGAAGTGGAGGTTGACCCAGACCAGGAACGGCAGGGTCGCCAGGGTGACCAGCAGCAGGGTCAGGTCGAGGGCGGCGAGGGCGGGCAGCAGGACCACGAAGGTGGTGGCCAGCACCACCCAGACGGCCAGGCCGTGCACCCACTCGCGGACCAGGTCGGTGTCGCGGGTCGCGCGCATGGCGAGGTCGCCGTGCCCGCGCGAGGCGAGCGCGGCCCGGTCCAGGCCGGAGAGGTGGCGCAGCAGTCGGCCCCTCAGGTCGGCGCCCACCTTGGCATCGGCGTAGCCGGCCCAGTACTGCCAGCCGTAGAGGCCGACGAACTGGACCGCGGCGGCGCCGGCGGCGGCGCCGGACCAGAGCAACAGGGCCCCGTCGTCGCCGGGCTTGATGCCCTCGTCCAGGGCCTGGCTGACGCACCACGGCACGGCCAGGAGGGCGATCTGGCGGATCGCCGCCGCCACCATCGCCGCGGCCACCGTGGCCCGGTGGGGCCGCAGGGAGCTTCGCAGCAGGGCGCGGGCCCGACGGCGGCGCTCCGGGGAGAGTGCTCCGGGCGCCAGGTCCTCGTCCGCGAGTTCCTCGGCCGTCAGGCCGTCCTGGGGCCCCGCGGCGGGTTCCGTCTGTCGGTTGCTCACATCGCTCACTCGATCGCTCGCCCGTCTGGTCACTGATTCGAATACGGGGCGGGGGGACGGCCGGTCGGGCCGTCCCCCCTGTGGTGGGTCAGACGCCGGCGGCGGCCGTACGGGCGACCAGGCCGGCCGGGCGCATGTCCGTCCAGTTGGCGTCCACGTAGGCGGTGCACGCCTCACGGCTGTCCTCGCCGTGCACGACCGTCCAGCCGGCCGGGATCTCGGCGAAGGCGGGCCAGAGGGAGTGCTGGTTCTCCGCGTTGACGAGCACGAAGTAACGGGCGTCGTCGTCCTCGAACGGGTTGGTGGCGCTCATGTCGTCTCCTTGGGGGTAGTGGTCGGTGGACGGGCGGTCAGCCGGAACAGGCCGGCCTGCTCTCAGGCTCCTCGCCGAGCGAGGCCGTGACGAGACGGTCGACGAGGAACTCGGCGAGCGCCGCCACGGTCGGCCGGGCCAGCAGGTCGGCGAGGCCGAAGTCACCGGCGAACTCCGCCCGGATCCGCTGGAGCAGCGACATCGCGAGCAGCGAGTGGCCGCCGAGGTCGAAGAAGTTCTCGTCGATCCCGAGTGCGGGCAGGCCCAGCACGTCGGTGAACGCCGCGTGCACGGCCTGCTCGCTCGGGTACCTCGGTCCGCGCAGCGGTCCCGACGCGGTGAAGTCGGTGGCGCTGGGCGCGGGGAGGGCCTTGCGGTCGAGCTTGCCGTTGACGGTCAGCGGCAGCTCGTCCAGCACCACGAACGCCGACGGCACCATGTACTCGGGCAGCCGGGCGGCCAGCATACGCCGGACCGCGGCGGCCTCGATAAGGGTACCCTCACCCGGCACCAGGTAGGCGACCAGGCGCTTGACGCCGGGGGTGTCCTCGCGGACCAGCACGGCGGCCTGGGCCACGGCCGGGTCCAGGGCGATGGCGTCCTCGATCTCGCCCGGCTCGACCCGGTAGCCGCGGATCTTCACCTGGTCGTCGGCACGGCCGAGGAAGTCCAGCAACCCGTCCTGACGCCAGCGCACCACATCACCGGTGCGGTACATCCGGGCCCCCGGCGCGCCGAACGGGTCCGCGACGAAACGCTCCGCCGTCAGCCCCGCCCGGTTGAGGTAACCCCGCGCCAGACCCACACCCGACACGTACAGCTCGCCCGCCACACCCACCGGAACCGGCCGCAGACAGGCGTCCAGGACGTACGCCCGGGTGTTCCAGATCGGCCGGCCCACCGTCGCGGTCGCCGAGTCCAGCGTCCCACCACCGAGGGTGTTGATGGTGTACTCGGTCGGCCCGTACAAGTTGTAGCCCATGACGCCCGGCGTCTCGCGCAGCCTGGTCCAGAGCGTCTCCGCCACCGCCTCACCACCCAGCAGCACCAGCACCGGACGGTGCCGGTCCTCGTCCAGCAGGCCCCGGTCGACGAGCGCCTGGGCGTAGGACGGCGTCACGTTGATGACGTCTATGGCGTACTCGGCGCAGTACGCGGAGAGCGCCTCGGCGTCGCGGCGCAGGGCCTCGTCCAGGACGTGGACCTCGTGGCCCTCCACCAGCCAGAGCAGTTCCTCCCAGGACATGTCGAAGGAGAACGAGACGGTGTGCGCGATCCGCAGCCGGCGACCGCCCGCGGACTCGACCACCGG
>NZ_JBVHHE010000025.1:0-102714 GCF_055561235.1 Kitasatospora sp. NPDC022856
TACCTCGTCTCCGTCTACGCCCTCATCGGCATCGTCGCCGCCGTCGCCGGCATCCTCCTCACCGCCCGCACCGGCTCCGGCCAACCCACCTCCGGCAGCGAAGGCCTCGAACTCAAGGCCATCACCGCCGCCGCCCTCGGCGGCTGCGCCCTCAAGGGCGGCAAGGGCGGCATCGGCGGCACCCTCCTCGCCGTCGCCCTCCTCGGCTGCCTCGAGAACGGCCTCACCGTCGAAGGCATCAACTCCTTCTGGCAGAACGTCGCCCAGGGCGCCCTCCTCGTCGCCGCCGTCGTCATCCAGCAGCGCCGCAACGGCGAACGCGCCATCGGCCTCCCCGCCTGAGGCCTGCCACCCTCCAACCCCCTGATCCTCCGCCCCCTCGCGGAGCCGGACAGCGGCCGCCCCATGGCTGTGGCGTCCGCGGCTCCTCGGGAGGGCGGACCGGCGGCGCGCCGCTGAGGGTCGGCCGCGCCGCCACCGGCTGCCGGTTCCCCCGCCTCCTTACGGGCGGGCGGGGCCGGCAGCCTCCCTTTTTCTCAGCGCATTCCCAGGACCTGCGCCGGTGGCCCCGGGCGGCGCACCGTCTACGATGTTCACGCAGACACGAGAGAACGGACCGGTATGGACCACAGCGTGACGCCCGGCAGCACCACCCGCGGCAAGCAGCGCCCGCCCTCCCAGGCGGACGTCGCCGCGCTCGCGGGCGTCTCCTCCCAAACGGTCTCCCGCGTGGCCAACCACCGCCCCAACGTGGAGCCCGAGACGCGTGACCGGGTCCTGTCCGCCATGCGGATGCTGGGCTACCAGCGCAACAGTGCCGCCCGGGCCCTCACCCTCGGGCGCTTCCACGTCCTCGGTGTGGTCACCTTCGACATCGCCGCCCAGGGCAACGCCCGCACCCTGGCCGCCATCTCCCGCGCCGCCCAGGCGGCCGGGTACTCGGTGAACGTGGTCTGCGCCGAGGCCCAGACCGAGGACGCCGTGCAGCAGGCCGTCCGCCAGCTCACCGACCAGGCCGTGGACGGCCTGATCGTCATCGAGGCGCAGATCCTCGACCGGCGCGGCTTCGACATCTCCTCCGGCGTCCCGGTGGTCGTCGCCGACGGCGACCCCGAACGCCGCTTCCCCTCGGTGGACACCGACCAGGCCGCCGGCGCGATCGCGGCCACCCGCCACCTCCTCGACCTCGGCCACCGCACCGTCTGGCACATCGGCGGCCCGCAGGACTCCTACGCGGCGCGCCGGCGCGCCGCCGCCTGGCACAGCACGCTCAAGGAGGCCGGCGCCCCCGTCCCGCCCCTCGCCCTGGGCGACTGGACCGCCGCCTCCGGGTACGAGCTCGGCCGGGAGCTGGCCGCCCGCCCCGAGGTCACCGCCGTCTTCGCCGCCAACGACCACATGGCCCTGGGCCTGTCGCTGGCCCTGCGCGAGGCGGGCCGCCGGGTCCCGGAGGACGTCAGCGTGGTGGGATTCGACGACGTCCCGGAATCGGCGTACTTCGCGCCCCCGCTGACCACCGTCCGCCAGGACTTCGAGGAGGTCGGCCGCCAGTGCGTCGCCCTCCTCCTCGACCGGATCGACCCGCCGGGCGGACAGCGCGCCGGGACGGAGCCCGTCTCCGTCACACCCCACCTGCTCGTCCGGTCCAGCTCGACCCGCCCCCCGGCCGTCGGCCGGGCCTGAGCACCGCAGGCCTCCCGGGCGCACCACGGGTGCCGGGCCGCCGACGGTGATCACCGTCCGCGGCCCGGCACCCGGTCGTCAGCTCAGCTTGATCTGCTGACTGCGGCCGCCGCCGCAGGTGTTCTGCACCAGCGGGGCGCCGTCGGCGGTCGAGGCCCCCGAGATGTCCAGGCACTTCCCGCTGTGCCGCGCCAGCAGGGTGAGGTAGCCGCTGCCCGTGCTGCGCACCGACCACTCCTGGTTGGCGCCGCCGTTGCACGTGTACTGCACCAGCGGGGCGCCGTCGGCGGTCGAGGCCTCGGCGACGTCCAGGCACTGCCCGCTGCCCCGCGCGACCACGTTCACGTAGCCGGGGCTGCTCGCCCGCAGCGACCACTGCTGGCCGGTGGCACCGTTGCAGGTGGACTGCACGGCGGGCGCGCCGGCCGTGCCGGGGGCGCCGGGGACGTCGGCGCACTTGCCGCTGCTCCGCAGCTGGAGCGCCTTCCAGCTGTCGGGTGCCGTGCTGCGCAGGTTCCAGGACTGGTTGCTCCCGGTCGTGGGCCGGTAGACCCCCACCGGAGCCCCGTCACCCGTGGACGCGCCCGTGACGTCGAGCAGGTCGCCCGTCGCCTTGTTGACCAGGGTGCCGTGGCCGTCGCCGTTGGTGGAGAGCATCCACAGCTGCTGCGCGGACGAGTTGGCCGCCGCGAAGCCGAGCGTGCCCGGGGTGGCGGTGGCGGTCAGGGCCTTGCCGTTCGCCGTGTTGGTCAGGCGGTAGGCGGCCGTGTTGTCGGAGCCGCCGGAGACCTTGGTGAACTTCCACTGCTGCGCCGGGTCGGCCGGGTTGGCGGGGTGCTGGACGGGGCCGCCCTGCGCGCTCGCGGCCGCGGACAGCGCCAGGCCGCTGTTGTCGCTGACGAGCTGCCGCACCTGCCCGGCGGGGGCGGCGGCGGTCACCGCGGCGTCGGTGCCGGTGGCGCCGGGGATGACGAAGGTGGTCACCGAGCCCGGGCCCACCGTGGTGGTGAGCGTCTTGGCGGCGGTGGCCCGCAGGTCGCCGTCGCGCTGCAGGTTCTTCCCGGCGTCGGTGGTGTAGCGCTCCACGGGGGTGGTGGTGCTGACGCTCTGGAAGGCCGCCAGGTCGAGGGTGACGCTCTGCGGCGCGCCGGTGGGGTTGGTGTAGACCGCCACCGTGCCCGTGCCGCCGGGGCGCAGGGCGGCGAGGGTGTTCGCGGAGTCGGTGGTGATCACCCTGGCCCCGGGCCGGATGAAGCGGCTGTAGTTGGCCATGGCCCAGTACTTCTTGTTCTTGCGGATCGGCTCGGCGCCCGGGTTCGTGGAGGTGAAGTCCACCTGGACGAGGCCCCAGTTGGCGTTCTCGTGGGCGGGCGTCATGTTGGCGTAGTCCTCGACGGCCTGCCACATCACCCAGGCGCTCGGCTCCAGCTCCCGGATGTCGTCGGTGACGTGCTGGGCGAAGTCGAGGGCGGGTGACATGTCGGTGAAGCTCTGCGGGACGGTGCCCCCGAGGTCGACCTCGGACATCCACAGTGGCTTGCCGGCGCCCTTGGCGATGTCGCGCGCCCCGGTGCGGCCGCCGGTCTCGTACGTGTGGGTGTTGAGCTTGCCCACGGTCGAGCGCACCGCCGGTGCGTAGGAGTTCCAGTCGGAGCGGAACAGGTCGGGCCTGGTCTCGTCCATCGCCGAGACCGGGGTGCTCACGCCGGCCGCGTCCAGTGCGCCGCGCAGCGCGGTGACCAGGTGGGCCTGCGAGGCGACGTCCCAGTGGGAGCCCTCCTGCCTGCCGCCGGCGCCCCAGTAGGAGGTGCTCGGCTCGTTCATCGGGGAGAGGGCACCGAAGGTCACGCCGGTGGCGGTCTGGGCCCGCTGCAGGGACCCGGCCAGGTAGGCGGCGAAGCGGTCGTACTGGTCGGGGCGGAGGTTGTCCTCCCAGCTGTTGGCCGCGCCGGAGACCAGCCCGCTCCTGGTCATGAAGTAGGGCGCGGAGTTGGAGAAGGCCTCGAAGGTGTCCGCGCCGCGGGTCTTCGCGGCCTTGAGCCACCACTGCTGGTTGGCGTCGGCGGCGGCGTTCCAGTGCGTGGGGTCGGCCGGGTTCCACCAGTCGGCGGGCTCGGTCCAGCCGGCGGTGCCGGAGGCCGGCGGGCCGAACGCCGCGGGGCGGTTCCAGTACCCCGGCACCGCGGCGCCCGGGCGGAGGTAGGGCGTCGTCTCGGGGCTGTCGCCGCCGCCGATGTTGTAGCGGGCGACGGTGAAGCCGAGGCCGTCCGGGCCGAAGAGGTCGTCGGCGAGCTGGGAGCGTTCGGCCTCCGGCCACCCGCCGGTGACGTTGGCGAACCAGGCGAGGGAGGTTCCCCAGCCCTGGAACGGCTGCTGCTGGTAGCCGGGGTCGAGCCGGACGGTGACGTGCGCGGCGGCTTCGTCGGCGAAGGCCGGCGGGGCGCTCAGCGTGCCGGCCGCCAGGGCCGCGGCGGCGGTGACGGCGGCGCCGAGGCCGGTGCGGGCCCGGCGGGTGCGGGCTCTGCCGGCGCGGTCGGTCGGTTGCTTGCGCGGGGACACGGGTCCTCCTGGGCTGATGGTGGTCGGACAGGGCGAAGCCCCTCCGCCGGACACGGTGGTGGTGGAGGGGCTTCGTCGGGGGGGCTCGGGTCAGACGGTGGTGCGCTTCCACTGCTGGTTGGTGCCGGTGCCGCAGGTCCACTGCTCCAGCGCGGTGCCGTCGGCGGTGGACTGGTTGGTCACGTCCAGGCACTTGCCGCTGTGCCGGGCGATCAGGCGGACGTAGCCCGTGGCACCGGTGACCTTCTGGACCTGCCACTGCTGGGACGGCCGGCCGTCGCAGGGGTTCTGGACGGCGAGCGCGCCGTCGGCGGTGGACGCGTCGGCGATGTCGAGGCACTGTCCGCTGTGTCGAGCCATGATCTGGGCGTAGCCGGTGCCGAGGTTCTTGATCCAGAAGTTCTGGTTGGCGCCGTTGCCGCAACCCCACTGGATGAGCTGGCCCGCCCGGGCGAAGGAGTAGTCCCGTACGTCGACGCACTTGCCGCTCTGGCGGCCCGTCAGGCTCTCCCAGGTGGCCTTCATGCCGGCGACGACGCCGGTGGCGGCGTTCACGGTGATCTGCGGGGAGTAGCCCATGGTCATGGTGGTGGCGGTCGGGAACGTCAGCGGCAGCCAGACGTACTGGGAGTCGTTGACCGTCCCGCCGCTGGCGTTGCCCCAGCGGTCGCCCATGTACAGGTAGCCGGTGCCGCCGCTGCCCTGGACGGGCAGCACGAAGGCGGTCTGGCTGGAGTAGGTGACGGAGTCGCCGATGTCCTGGAGGTCGCTCCAGGAGCCGGTGACGCTGGTGGCGGTGCCGTACTTCTGCTGGTTGGGCGCCCAGCCGGTGGCGTGGGAGGAGAGCAGGAAGTAGACGCCGTCGCGCTTGAACATCGCCGGCGCCTCGCGGGACTGGCCGTTCCACAGGCTCTGCACCTGGGCGTCGATGCCGGTGTAGTCGGCGGTGAGCCGGTAGACGTGCAGGTCCCGGTTCTCGTTGGCGGCGGAGATCATGTACCCCGTGCCGTCGTCGTCCACGAAGGTGGTGATGTCACGGGACATCTCGCCCAGCGGCCGGAAGCTGCCGCGCCAGGTGTAGCTGCCGTCGACGGTGGAGGAGACGGCCACCGCGGCCCGGGCCTCGCCGTAGTCCGAGCCGTTCTCCTTGTGCATCCACATGACGAACTGGCCGGTGGCGGCGTTGTACATCACCTTGGGCCGCTCGATCACGGCGTACTGCAGCTCCGGGTCGGTGGACTGGCTCAGCACGTGGCCGCGGAACTCCCAGGTCCGGAGGTCGCTGGAGCGGTAGCTGGAGACGTAGCGGAAGGTGTTGTCGGCGTTGCGGTCCTCGCCGAACCAGTAGTAGTACTTGCCGACCTTGATGACGCCGCCGCCGTGGGCGTGCACCGGGTTCCCGGCGGTGTCGGCGAACTGGGTGCCGTTGGTGATCGTCACCGTGGCCGCCTGGGCGGTGCCGACGCCCTGGAAGAGGGGGAGGAGCAGCGCCAGCAGGGCGCCGAACAGGATCGTTCTCAATCGCGGCATGACTTCATACCTCTGGGTCTCGCAGATGCACGCGTGACGGCCGCGTCCGGTCCTGGTGGCGCGGGACTGCCAGGGCCGACGTGCTGTCAGGCACCCTGTTTCAGGGCATGCCTGACGTCGAATTCCCGCGCACGGCGAATGCGGTGGGGGCGGGACTGTCGTGCGGGCATCTTGGGTGGGGGTGGAATTCGTCGTGCGGGGTCGAGGACGGTGGGCCGGTGGAGCGGCGCGGCGCAGGGGCACTCATTCCCGGTGAAGGAGCTTGCGCGCCGGATCGACAGGCCGGGGGCGGCTTTGTGGGCAGTCCCCGTCGTCCCGTCCGCGGCGTCCGGAGGATGACCGGGGAGTAACCGTCTGTCGGCGCCCCCAGCGCGTCCGTCGCGGGGATGTTGGCGCAAACAAGCGGTCGACGGAGAGTCTCGGAGCGCCGTCCGGCAGTGTCAAGGGTTTCGTCCAAGTTGCGCCCGGACGGGACGAATCGGCCCGTCCGGTAAACTCCGCGTTACCGGTCCATCACTTCTCCGTGACGGAATCGTCGGTGCCGCCCGCAGAAGCGACAGGATCCCCCGGGCGCGCCGGGGATCCTGGTGTGCGTTGTGGTCCGAACATGTGGGTTTCCGGGGTATCCCTCCGAGGGCCGGCGGGCCGCGGCCCGCCGGCGGGCTCAGCGGCCGTCGAACAGGTGGGCCAGCCGGGTGGGCGTCAGGCGGATGTCGTCGAAGTCGACGCGGCAGCCCTCGCCGACCGGCGACTGGACTTCGATGCCGACCCGGACGGGAGCCGGCCCGTCCAGGGCGAACTGCCTGATCAGACGCCAGGTACGGCCGTCGGAGGAGACGTGGAAGGCGAACGCCGGCGCGATCCGGCTGATCCGCAGCCACAGTGCGTCGCCCTCGACCGGTCCCGCGACCGCGTCGTCCGAGCGCCCGCGGGTGACCACCGAGTAGACGCTCGGCGCTCCGTCCGGTGACTGCTCGAAGTTGAGCTTCGCCCAGTGGTCGGCGTCCGACCGGACGATGAGGGCGCCCGCGTCCCACGGCGCCCGGAATCCGACCCGGAGCCGGGCCGAGAACTGCCAGTCCCCGTCCGGCGGGTCGACCAGCGCCGTCGCGGCGTTGCGCCTGGCCTCGCCGGTGAGCGGGTCGGTGAAGACGTCGGTTCGGGGGGCGGCGGTGACGGACAGGACGTGGCCGGCCAGGGAGCAGGCGGCCGGGGCGGGCGCCCAGCGGAGGGGGGAGGCGAATGCGTCGTCGAGGCTCATGGCGTCATTGTTGACACTGGGCGAGGGAGATCCACCAAAGATCCACAGAATCAGCCAGATCCGATCGTCCAGCCGTGATCCGACAAGTCGCCCGATGAAAGACTGTTGCATTATGGTGACTTCGGTTTAATGCTGTGCGTTAATGGAGAGGAGATTCCCGTGGGAGGCGCATCATGAGCAAGTGCACCGGCGACGCCGGCCGCCCGGGCGGCGCGGTCGGGGCCCGCCTGCCGTCGGCCGCCCACCGTCCCACCGCGCCGCGCGTCCCGACAGAACCGTCCGCGAGGGGTGCCGGCGTGCACGGGACGGTCACCAGTCTCGCGGACGGCCGCGAGCTCACCTACTACCACGTCGAGGCCGGGACCGGCCGCGGCACCGCCGACAGCCGCCCGCTCGAACCCACCCCGGGCCACTCCGAAACCAGACTCGACCCGGTGGCCGGCGACTGGGTCACCGTCGCCGCACAGCGCCAGGGCCGCACCCACCACCCACCCGACCACGATGCCTCCTTCGCCGACCTCCCCGAGGAGCGGGCCCGCCTCGTCCTGGACGCCTGGAGCGACCGAACCGCCGCACTGTCCGCCCTGCCGGACGCCGCCGAAGGCGTCGACACCCGCCGCCTGGTCGTCAACGGCGAACACGGGAGCGCCTTCGTCCCGTTCGCCGCCCGCCGGCCCTACGAAGTCCACCTCCACCCCAAGCGCCGGGTGCCCGACCTCACCTGCCTCGACGCGCACGAACGGGCCGAACTCCCCACCTTCTAGCTGTACTTGCTGTGCCGCTCCGCCCGCCTCTGCCACGGCGGAGCGGGCCGGCCGGCCCCGCTCCCCACGTCGCCGCCTGGCACCAGGCCCCCAAGCGGGGCGGGGCGGAGCCGGCCCCGCACCTCGAACTGTTCACCGTCCGCCGGACGGCGGACCGGCTCACGTACCCGGCCGGCGTGGAGCCCGGGGCCGACGCCTTCGTCAACGACGTGTGCCCCGAGGACGCCGCCCGCCGGCTTCGCGAACTCGCCGCGTAGACGCAGGTGGCGGCCGAGTCGGGGGTCTGGCGGTCGGCCCGGCGGCCCGCCGCCGCAGGGCGCCCCGAGCCCTCCCGAGCGCCCTGCCCCCGGCCCCGGGAGGCCGGGGGCGGCCCCCGGGGGCCCGGCTGTCGGTTTCTGATCGTTCCGGCGGTAGCCTGCCCTCTGGACGTAGCGGGACATCGATGCCCGCCCAGGTCGTCAGGGGAGCTCGTGACCGATCAAGGGATGCTGGCACCACAGCGTCAGGCACTGATCCTGGAGGCCGTGCGCCGTCGTGGCGCGATGCGGGTCGCCGAGCTGGTCGAACAGCTCGGGGTGTCGGACATGACCATCCGCCGCGACCTGGACACCCTGGCCCGCCGGGGAACGGTGCAGAAGGTGCACGGCGGCGCCGTGGCGATCGGCGCCTCCAGCACCGACGAGCCGGGCTTCGAGGCGAAGTCCTCGCTGGAGGAGGCCGCCAAGGCCGCCATCGCGGACGCCGCCGCCGCACGGGTGGAGCCCGGCAACGTCGTCGCGCTCTCCGCCGGCACCACGACCTTCGCGGTGGCGTCCAGGCTGCTCAAGGTGCCGCAGCTGACCATCGTCACCAACTCGCTCGCGATCGCCGACCTGGTGTGGGCGGCCGGCCGCGAGGCCGGGGCGAGCACCCCCGCGCTGCTGCTGACCGGTGGATCGCCCACCCGCTCGGCCGCCCTGGTCGGCGCCCTGGCCGAGCAGACGATCCGCTCCCTCCACGTGGACCTGCTGATCCTGGGCGCGCACGGCGTCTCGGAACGGGCGGGCCTGACCACGCCCAACCTGGCCGAGGCGCAGGCCAACCGCGCCATGATCGGCTCCGCCCGCCGGACCGTGGTGGTCGCGGACCACACCAAGTGGGGGGTGATCGGTCTGAGCAGCTTCGCGGAACTCGCCGAGATCGACTGCTTCATCACCGACGACCCGCTGCCGGCGCAGGCCCGCGGCACGCTCGAAGAGGCGGTCGGCGAGCTCGTGGTGGTCTCCACCGCCACCGGCTGACCCGCGCGAGCGGGCGCGGGCGGGTGCGAGCGGGCGCGGGCGGGGCCGAATGCCCCCGCCCGCGGCCGGTCTCAGGCCGCCCGCGCCCCGGACCCCGACCCCGACCGGGGGCGGGGTATCGACACGAAGCGGTCCGGCAGTCTGACCGTGCGACAGTTCGCACCCGCGAACGTGGACGTGATCAGCCGCGCCAGTCGCTCGTCGGTGGAGAACACCCACATGCCCGGCACGAGCACGATCCGGTGCTGCCCGTCGAGGACGGACCTGGTCAGCAGCTCCAACTGCGGGCGCACGCCCGCAGACGGGGCGCCGTTGTCGAAGTAGAGGGTGGGGGCGAGCAGGCCGAGGCGGCTGGCGAAGCGCCGCAGGGCCTCGCGGTGGGCGGCCATGCCCCGGGGGTCGAAGGGGAAGCAGCGCAGATAGGCCGCGGGGGCCAGACGGGCGGTCGGAGCGGTCACGGAAAGCCTCCTCTTCGCAAGCCCCCAGAACCTCGCCGGAACGCCGGCGGCCCACCCTCCGTACGGACGGCCGGGGTGGCGCCGGGCGGACTCTCCCACCCGCCGGTAGCGCCCGGACCGCGTCCTTGCGTTGCATCATCGGGTCCGCCGCGTGCCGAGTCAATGCCCAACCGCATCCTGGGCGGCTCTGGCGTGCGGTCGGCGGTAGCGCGCTCCGCGCGCCGACGCGGCCGCCGCCGTCGGGCAGGGAGGCCGGTGCCGGCCCGGTCGCGGACGGGCGCCGGCGGTGTGATCCACCCCGGGACCGAGCGGTCCTCCGGACGGATAGCCTGAGGGCGTCGCTCGCGTCCGGAGCGTCACGATGTGAGGAGTCCCGACATGGCCGACGCCAAGAACGCTGTGATCCACACCAGCCACGGTGCCATCACCGTGGAGCTGTTCCCGAACCAGGCGCCGAAGACGGTGCGCAACTTCGTGGAGCTCGCCGAAGGCACCCGGGAGGGGGCGACCGACCCGCGTACCGACGAGCCGATCAGCGGCCCGTACTACGACGGCACCCCCGTCCACCGGATCATCGACGGGTTCATGATCCAGGCGGGCGACCCGACCGGAACCGGTCGCGGCGGCCCCGGGTACACCTTCGGTGACGAGCGCTACCCGGACCTCGTCTTCGACAAGCCCTACCTGCTCGCCATGGCCAACTCCGGCCCCGGCACCAACGGCTCCCAGTTCTTCATCACCCTGGGGCCGGCCGCCTGGCTGAACTTCAAGCACACGATCTTCGGCAAGGTCGCGGACGCCGCCTCCGAGAAGGTCGTGGCCGAACTCGGCTCGGTGGCCACCGACGCGAACGACCGGCCGCTTGAGGCGGTCACCATCGACCGGATCGAGATCAAGCGCTGAGACCCCTCGGTGAGCACGAACCGGCCGGACCACCGGCCCCGGGGCGAGTGGCTCAGGGGGACGGGACCGGCGCCGGCGCGGGTCGGCCGTCGCCGTACACGCTCGCCATCGAGGAGGTGCCGGTGGTGAGGAAGTCCCGGATGGCCGCCAGGTAGGTGTCGCGGTCGACGGTGCCGCCGCCGTGGGGGTCGAGGGCGTCGAAGGCCGCGTCGACGTCGCCCTCCGCGTTCCCGGTCGCGGTGCGCAGCCGGCTGAACTCCTCGCGGGTGAGGCGGCCGTCGGCGTCGGCGTCGGCGAGGTCGAACAGCGAGCCGAGGGCGGGCCGGCAGGTCGCCTCGAACGCGTCGTGTCCCGCCCAGGAGCGGTACTCCTCGAAGGTGACGCGGGAATCGTGGTCGGCGTCCATCTGGCGCCAGACCTCCTCGTGGGCGGTCCGGGCCGCGACGACGAGCGGGTCCCGGGCGTCGCGCCCACGGCCGCGGCCGCCCGGTCGACCCGGGCGGCGTACTCCGCCCGCGAGATGACGCCGTCGCCGTCCGTGTCCAGCATGGAGAAGATGCGGCGCTTCGCCGGATCTGACATTGCGTGTCCTCCTGGTGGCTGTCCGGGGTTCTCGCCGGTCGCGCTATCCAGTGGGACCGCCCTGGCGGCGCAGGCGCGTCGACGCCCGACCCGGGCCCGGCTCCGGGCCCGCCCCGGGGTCACAGCCAGCCGCGCTCCTTGGCGCGCAGGGCGGCCTGGAAGCGGGTGGTGGCGCCGAGGCGGGTCATCAGGCCGGCGACGTGGGTGCGGTACCTGCGCAGGGAGATGTTCAGCTCGCGGGCCGCGTTCTCGTCCTTGCTCCTGCCGCTCCTGTTCACGGTCCGCTATCCGACGCTCGCCCGTGCCCGGCACGCGGCCGCGGCGGGCCCGGCCGCCCGGTGAGCACCCCTGACCCCGGTCGCCCGGTCCGTGCGTCGTCCGCGGCGACGGGCCGGGCGGCGTCGTCGTAAGTCGGTTGCCCCGTCCGCCGGGCGGGCGTCACAGTGGGCGCATCGCGCCGAACCACCAGGGAGGAGCGCGACCGTGAACGCCTTCACCCGCTCCCCGTGTCAGCGCTCCCGTATCAGCGCTTCCGGTACTCCCGGATCCGGGGGACGTCCTCGTAGTGCGCCCGCCGGATCCGGCCGGGCCGCCTCGGGGGACGGTCCCCGAGGCGGCCCTCTTCGATGCGGCGCCTCCGCCGAGGGTGAGCTGGGCACGGGAGGGCCCAGGGGTCTGTAACACCCCCGCTTCGGCTGTGACGGTTCGACTCCGTCCTCGCCCACCCAGGCCGGCTCCGCACGGCAGCCGGCTTGCCGCACCGGTGGTCTGACGCTGTTTCAGTGTCAGACCCTCCGAGCATAATGAAGTATCGCCGCAGACGGGGGCCGTCCTGGCGCGGCCGGATCCGCATTCCGAGCGACCCGCGCGAGCGGGCCGGAATCCGTGCGCCGCAGGTCGTCAGGCACCTCGTCCGGCGCCAACTGGGGGAGTGGATAGATGATCATCATCGGTATCGTCATTCTGGCCGGACTCGTCCTGTTCGGCATCATCGCCGGCTCGCTGACGGACGGCGGGGACCGGAAGAGGAAGTCCCGTTACCGCGGCGGGGATTCCGGCAGCGGCGACTCCGGCGGCAGCGGCGGCGGTTGCGGCGGGGGTGGCTGTGGCGGAGGTGGTTGCGGCGGCGGCTGCGGCGGCAGCTGAGCGCCCGGCCGCCGGGAACGGAGCAGGCGTGCTCTCACGAACGTACTCCCGTCGCGTCGACCGCGTTCAGGCGGCCGTCGAGGCGCTCGAACTGCCCCCCGCCGTCTACCGGACGTGCCCGTTCGAACCGCGCGAGCTGGTCGAGACCGGGCTGCGCCAGTGGCTGCGCTGCTGCGGGGCGGCGATGCTGGACCGGGAGGTCATCGGCATGCCGTCGTTCGCCGTGGACGAGGCGTGGCACGGGCTGATCCTCTGCACCGAGCGCTACGCGGCCTTCTGCCGGAGGGCCTACGGGCGGTACCTCCACCACCATCCGCAGGGCGGAGAACTCGCCGGCAGCGCGCGGCGCGCCGGATCGATGGCGGAACAGCTGCGCCGCACCGCCGTGGCCTGGTCGTTCGTGGCCCGGCCCGGTGAGGAGTGCGTCCTGTGGGACCTCGACGTGCGGGTGGGCGTGCCCGAACCGTGGGGCGCGGGCACCCGGCCGTAGTGGCGACGGTGCCCGCGGCCGACATGGTTCGGGGCGGGTCGGCCGGGATTCCGGCCGACCCGCCCCGGGATCGTGTTACTTGGTGAAGCCGATGTTCTCGTACAGGTAGTCCGAGAGGCCCGGGGCACCGAGGTTGGCGACCGACTTCTTCACACCGAAGATGGCGGGGCGCTGGTACAGGGTGACCAGGGCGGCGACCTTCCAGGCCTCGGCGTCGGCCTTGTTGATGGCCGCGAACTCGGTCTCGGGGGTCTGGGCGGCGGCGGCGTCGGCCATCGCCTGGTCCAGCTCGGGGCTGCCGACCTGGCTGTAGTTGGCGCCGCCGTCGGTCTTGAAGTTCGCGGTCGCGGAGCTGGCCGGGAACGGCGTGCCGATCAGCGAGAACGCCGTCATGTCGAAGTCGTACTTGTAGATGTACTTGTCGAAGAACTCGTTCGACGGGGCGGTGAAGATGTTCACCTTGACGCCGACCTGCTGCAGCATCTGGGTGAGCATCGAGCCCTCGTTGGTGGCGATGGTGACGCCGGCCGGGATGACGAACTTGAGGTTGAGCTCCTTGCCGTCCTTCTTGCGGACGTCGCCGTCCATCTTCCAGCCCGCCTCGTCGAGCATCTTCTTGGCGGCCTCGGGGTCGAACTTGCTCAGGCCGTCCGAGTTGTCCTTGTAGCCGTTCTGGTTCGGCACCAGGAAGTGGTTGTTCATCGCGGCGGCCGGCCAGCCCAGGCCGGTGAGGTCCGACTTGGCGATGGTCTCGCGGTCGATGGCCTTGAAGAGCGCCTGGCGGACCTTGGGGTCGGTCAGCATCGGGCTCTTGCCGTTGAACATGAAGTGGCGGAAGTTCGGGCCGCCGGCCTCGCGGACCTCGCCGTCGGCGGTGGACTGGATCTGCTTGAAGCCGGACGCGTCCGGGCCGTTGTCGTAGAAGTCGATCTCGCCGTTCTGGAACGCCTGCGGCATGGTGTTGGTGTCCATGGCCTTGTAGACGATCTTGTCGAGCAGCGGCTTCTGGCCCCACCAGGCGGGGTCGGCGACGACGGTGACGGTCTTGGCGGTCTGGTCGATCTTGTCGAGCTTGAACGGGCCCGCCGAGGTCGGGATCTTGTCGACGTACGCGGTGTTGAAGACGTCCGGGGTGGCGACGTACTTGGCCGGGAACAGCGGCGCGTTGGCGGCGTTGTTGAACAGCGCCTGCCACTCGGAGAACGGCGACTTGAAGGTCATGATCGCCTGGTAGTCGTCGGCACCCTTGACGACGCTCTCGACCTGGTCGAAGCCGGTCGTCGAGGTGGCCTTGAACTCCGGGTTGGTGCCGTTCTGGGCCTTCCAGTTGGCTTCCAGGTCCTGCCAGGTGATCGGCGTGCCGTCGTTCCACTTGGCCTTCGGGTTGAGGGTCCAGGTGACGACCTGCTTGCCGTCCTTGGTCTCGGACTTGGCGTCGAGCAGGTAGTCCTTGTTCGGGGTCTGGGTGCCACCGGCGTCCGAGTGCCAGAAGGTCGGCATGAGCGCCTTCATGACGTCGGTCGTGGAGACCTCGTTGCCGTCCGCCTCCAGCGGGCTCCACTGGCTGGAGAGCTGGTCGATCGCCCAGTTGAGCGTGCCGCCCTGCTTCAGGTCGGCACGGTCCTTCTCGTTCATGGCCCGCTGGGTCATCTTCGGGGCCTCGGACTTGGCGGGAGCGGCGTCCCCTCCGGAGGAGCTGCTGGAGCAGGCGCTGAGGCAGAGCGAGGCGGTGGCGACGGTGGCGACCAGCGCGACCGGGATCCGGGTGTGCTTCAAGGGATTCCCCAGGGAGTGTGCGGAAGGGTGGATGGACCCAGCGGGCCGCCGGAGCGGAAGGTGCTGGAGGGTTGGCACTGCGGACTTGCGGGTGGGGCCGGACCGGGCTGTTCCGCCGGGCCCGGCCCCCTTTCGTGGGGGTCGGATCGTGGGGTCAGATCACTTCGAGGGCGGCGGCGAAGTGGCAGGCGGCGACGTGGTCGTCGGAGAGCCTGCTGTTGCCGGGGTCCTCGTCGCGGCAGCGCTGCTGCTCGGCCTCGCTCAGCGCCGGGTGCTTCGGGCAGCGGTTGCGGAACCGGCACCCGGTCGGCACGTTGGCCGGGCTGGGCAGGTCGCCGCTGAGCAGGATCCGGGTCCGCTCGCGTTCCCGGCGCGGGTCCGGGAGCGGGACGGCGGAGAGCAGCGCCTGCGTGTACGGGTGGGAGGGCGCGTCGAAGATGGACCGGGAGTCGCCCAGCTCGACGATCCGGCCCAGGTACATCACGGCGATCCGGTCGGCGATGTGCCGGACCACCGAGAGGTCGTGGGCGACGAACAGGTAGCTCAGACCGAGCTTCACCTTGAGCTCGTCCAGCAGGTTGAGCACGCCCGCCTGGATCGAGACGTCGAGGGCGGAGACCGGCTCGTCCAGGATGACGAGGCGGGGCTCCAGGGCGAGCGCGCGGGCGATCGAGATGCGCTGGCGCTGGCCGCCGGAGAACTCCTGCGGGTAGCGGTCGGCGTGGTCGGGGTTGAGGCCGACCATCTCCAGCAGCTCGGGGACGCGGGCGGCGATCCGCTCCTTGTCCCAGCGGTGCGTGCGCAGCGGCTCGGCCAGGATGTCACCGATCGGCATCCGGGCGTCCAGGGCCGCCATCGGGTCCTGGAACACGATCTGCATGTCCCGGCGCAGCGCCTTGCGGTCGGCCCGGCCGAGGCCGCGGACGTCCTTGCCGAACACGGTGACGGTCCCGGCCTGGCCGCTGGGCAGGTCCAGGATCTCCAGCAGGGTGGTGGTCTTGCCGCAGCCGGACTCGCCGACCAGGCCGAGCGTCTCGCCCTCGCGGATGTCCAGCGTGATGCCGTCCACCGCCTTGACCACGCCCACCTTGCGCTTGATCACGGCGCCCTGGGTGAGCTGGAAGTGCTTGGTCAGCCCGTCGATCTCCAGCACCTTGGGGCGCTGCTCGCGCGGCACGCTCTCCAGCGTGACGGCGGCCGGGAGTTCGGGCACGGGGTAGATGGTGGCGGGGTCCAGCGCGCCGGCCAGTTCGTGGCTGCGGTGGCAGGCGGTCGGGTGGGTGTTGCCCTCCTTGACCGACAGCGCCGGCTCCACCTCGCGGCAGCGCTCGACGGCGATCGGGCAGCGGGCCGCGAACGGGCAGCCCTCGGGCAGCTCGACCATCGACGGCGGGGTGCCCTCGATCGGGGTCAGGGCCCGGCGCCCGGTGTTGTCCAGCCGGGGGATCGAGCCCAGCAGTCCGATGGTGTACGGCATCCGCGGGCGGTAGTACACCTCGTCGACACCGCCGGACTCGACGGCCCGGCCCGCGTACATCACCTGGACGCGGTCGGCGAAGCCGGCGATCACGCCGAGGTCGTGGGTGATCATCACGATCGCCGCGCCGGTGACGTCCTGGGCCTTCTTCAGGACCTCCAGGACCTGCGCCTGGATGGTCACGTCGAGGGCGGTGGTGGGCTCGTCGGCGATGATCACCTTGGGGTCGTTGGCGATCGCCATGGCGATCATCGCGCGCTGGCGCATGCCGCCGGAGAACTCGTGCGGGAAGTTGTCCACCCGGCGCTTCGGGTCCGGAATGCCCACCACGTCCAGGAGTTCGACGGCCCGGGTGCGGGCCTGCTCCTTGGTCATGTCCTGGTGGATCCGCAGCGCCTCGACGATCTGGGTGCCGACCGAGTAGACCGGGGTGAGCGCGGACAGCGGGTCCTGGAAGACCATGCCGATGTCCTTGCCGCGGATCTTCGAGAGCTCGTTGTCGGACAGGCCGAGCAGCTCACGGCCGCCGAGCCGGACCGAACCGGAGACCTCCGCGGCTTCGGGCAGCAGCCCGAGCACGGCCATCGAGGAGACGGACTTGCCGGAGCCGGACTCGCCGACGATGCCGAGCACCTCGCCCGGGCGGACGGCGTAGGAGACGCCGCGGACGGCGCGGACCTCGCCGGCCTCGCTGGGGAAGGAGACCTGAAGGTCCCTCACTTCGAGTACGGGCTGCGGCTTGTCCAGCCGGGTGTCGGTCACCGGTCGGAGTCCTTCCTTGGTACCGGGGGTGCTGGTGTCGGGCTGCGGGGGCTGGAGCGCGTCCGTCATGACGAGCTCACGACGTCCCGGGTGCCGCCGGGGAGCGTGGCGCCCCGGCGGGCGGCGTTGCGCTCGGCGAGGGCCCTGCGGCGGCGCCCCTTCGACTTCGCCCCGCCGGAGGTCGGGTCGAAGGCGTCGCGCAGACCGTCGCCGACGAACGCGACCGCGATGCCGATCAGCACCAGGCAGGTGGCCGGGAAGTAGAACAGCCACTGGAAGGTCGGCGCGTTGGTGGTGTTGTCGGCGATGATCGTGCCGAGCGAGACGTCCGGTGCCTGCACGCCGAAGCCGAAGAACGACAGGCCGCTCTCGCCGATGACCGCGGCACCGACCTGGATCACCGTGTCGATGATCAGTAGCGAGGCCATGTTCGGCAGGATGTGCCGGATGATGATGACCGGGCCGGGGACGCCCATGTACTTGGCGGCCTTCACGAACTCCCGGTCCTTCAGCGTCAGCGTCATGCTGCGGACCACCCGTGCGGTGATCATCCAGCTGAACGCCGCGAGCAGGACCACGAAGATCAGCCAGCTGGAGTTGCGGAAGATCGGCGACAGCACGGCGATGATCAGGAAGCTCGGCAGGACCAGCAGCAGGTCGACGAACCAGGTCAGGCCCTTGTCGATCCAGCGGCCGTAGTAGCCGGCGAAGGCGCCGACGAAGCCCGCGACCACGGTGCTGATGCCGCCCACCAGCAGGCCGATCACCAGCGACTTCTGCAGTCCGCGCATGGTCAGCGCGAAGAGGTCCTGGCCGCCCTGGTTGGTCCCCCACCAGTGGTTCCCGCCGGGCGGCGCGTTGAAGGCCATGTAGTCGTGGAAGCGGTAGTCGTACTTGCTGAACGACGGGCCGGCGTACGCGGCCACGAACAGCACGACCAGGATGCCCAGGCCGACGAGGGCGAGCCTGTTGCGGGCGAAGCGGCGGGCGGTGAGCCGGCCCCGGCCGGTCCGCTTGCGGGCGGTGGCGGGGGACTTCGGGGCGCTGGCGGCCGGGGTCTGCGGGACACCGGCCGTGGCGGCGGCCAGGGCGGAGACCGCCTCGCCGCCGGCGGCGGAGGTGTTCGAGGGGGCGGGTTGGTCGGCGCTCATGTTCTCTCTCCTCTACGGGTGTTGGGGTGCTCGGCGGGGCGGGGTGCGTCAGCGCACCCGGACCCGGGGATCGAGCGCCGCGTAGAGCAGGTCGGACAGCAGACCGGCGATCAGCACCAGGCCGGCGGTGAACAGGGCCACCGCCGACGTGGTGTTGACGTCGTTGCGGGTGATGGAGTTGATCAGCAACTCGCCCATGCCGTGCCAGCCGAAGGTCTTCTCGGTGAAGGTCGCACCGACGAACAGCAGCACGATGTTGAACACCAGCAGCGGCACCACCGGGAGGATCGCCGTGCGCAGGCCGTGCTTGACCAGGGCGGTGCGCCGGCGCAGGCCCTTGGCCCGGGCGGTGCGCAGGAAGTCGCTGCCGAGGACGTCGAGCATGGTGCTGCGCTGGTAGCGGCTGTACAGGGCGATCTGGATGAGGATCAGCGTCAGGCCGGGGAGCAGCATGTGCTCGGCCCGGTTGCCCAGGGCGGCGAAGTCCCAGCGGCCGGCGAACTCGGCGTCCGTCTCACCGGTGAAGTGGATGGTGCCGGCGCCCAGGAACTTGATCGTCAGCAGCTTCAGGAAGAGGCCGAGCACGAAGACGGGCATCGCGAGGACGAAGAACGAGGCCAGGGTCGTGAACCGGTCGAAGAACTTGTACTGCTTGATCGCGCCGATGGTGCCGAGCGCGACGCCGCCGACCGAGCCGACCAGGGTCGCCAGCAGCAGCAGCCGGGTGGAGACGCCGATCCGGCGGCCCACCTCGCTGTTGACCGGCGAGCCGTCGATCGACTTGCCCAGGTCCCCGTGGATCACACCGTTCGCCCAGGTGCCGAAGCGGCTGACGATCGGGGTGTCGGGGTTCATGTTGACGTCGTCGAGCGTCTTGCTGATGGTCGCCTTGGCCAACGGGGGGTTGCGGCCCTCGTAGTTCGCCTGCGGGTGCAGGCTGAGCCCCGCGACGAAGTACGAGAGAGAAGCCGCAAGTATGACGAGTATCAAATAGTTGGCCAACTTGCGGAGCATGTAGCGGCCCAAGGCGGTTCTCTCCCTCGTGCGGACCCGCGCCCACCGACGGAACAGGACTCCGGGGTCCGTGAGGACGGAGGACCGTGCGCGGACTGCCGTGGAGCGTCTTTGATGTCGGACGGATGGTCGGAAAGGTCGGCCGCCACTGTCAGGCGGCTCGGATGCACATCTTGCTGACCGGGCGGAGGGCTGTCGACTGACGCTTTGTCAAAGGTTAGGTAAAGAAGGGTTCAGTCCTTTGGGTGGCAGCCCTCTTTGACCATGGCTTCCTCGGTCCGAGTCGCAGGCCACGAGGTGTTTTGCAGGCTCAGGGGCTCCCGGAACGCATGGTTCCACCGGTCGAAGTGTTTGTCCGGTTATGTTCGTGCATGTCCCGCCAGTGGCGAGGATTCGCCAACAAACGGACGCCGTGAGCTGCCTGATCGAGCAGTCATTTCACCGCCTCCCAGCTGTCACTCCGGCCCCACGGGACGGTGTCGCGGGATCGTCGGGACGGTTGCGGCAAGGGGGTCTCCCATCGACCTTAGTTGACGTGTGCGCGTCGGGCGTGATCATTTTCGGTCGACCGGGACGGATGCCCTGGCGCGCGGTGCATCGGTGCCCCGGAGGCAGGGCCGTGCGGGTGGGTGTGCGCCGGAGGTTCGGGGCCCGGAACGGGGCCGGTGCGGGTGACCGAGGGGGCTCGGTCACCCGCACCGGGGGTGGGGTGTCGCCGGGGGTGTCGTGCTGCTTCACCCCGTGGTCAGGCTCAGTTGTCGCCCATGCTCCAGTTGCCGCACTGGAAGATGCTGAACGGGAAACAGATGTAGCCGCTGCCGGCCTGCTCCTCGCTGTCGAGCAGCTGCAGGGCGTTGACGTCCTCGGTCATGGTGTTCTCCTTCTGTGGAGGGGGAGTTGTCACATGTCGTTGATGCTCCAGTTGCCGCACTGGAAGATGCTGAACGGGAAGCACATGTAGCCGGTGGTGGTCTGCTCCTCGCTGTCGAGCAGCTGCAGGGCGTTGACGTCCTCGGTCATGGTGGTCACCTCCTTTCGGCCGGGTCGGGGGCGGGGAGCCAGAGGCGCGGTCCGCCGTGGTGGAGCCGTACCAGCAGGCCGAGGGGCCCGCCGAGTCCGGTGTTGTAGCCGACGCCCACCCTGGTCAGGGTGTCGTCGGGGATCAGGAGCAGCCCGTCGTGGACGACGTGGCGTGCGTGGGCGCAGGCGAGGAGTTCCTCGGCGCGGCGCCGGTGGAGGGGCTCGTCGAGGGCGTCGGCGAGGTCGAGGAGGAACTCGGCGTTGCCCGCGAGGCCGTGGCAGGCGGCCGGTGAGCTCTGCCACCGCCAGCGGTACACCTCGGCCGCGGCCTGTTCGGCCGTCTCGCGGTAGCGCGGGTCCCCGGTGGCCTGCCAGAGCCGGATCAGGAAGGTGCCGATGCCGGAGGCGCCGCTGCACCAGTGGGGCGCGTGGGCGGGGGCGTCGGCGCCGCGGTCCTCGACCGGCCAGGCGGCGGCGCCGTCACGGACCCGTGCGGTGGCGAGCAGCGTCTCGGCGGCGACCCGGGCGGCGTGGACGAAGTCCTCCCGTTCGGCGGTGAGTCCGGCGAGGAGCAGGAAGGTCGCGACGCCGGCGACGCCGTGGGCGAAGCCGAGGTGGGTGATGCCCGCGAGTTCGGAGTCGAAGTCGGCCGGGACGGGCCACACCACACCGGAGCGGCCCTGCGCGGCGGTGGTCAGCAGGTGTTCGGCGGCGGTCACCGCGCGTCGGCGGAACTCCTCGTCGCCGGTGGTCCGCCAGAAGTGGAGCTGGGCCAGGCCGGCGCCGGCCACGCCGTGGCAGACGTCGGGGTTGGGCCACCGCAGCGGGACGGCGCGGGCCAGCTGGGCGGCGTGTGCGGCGAGGCCGTCGTCGCCGAGCAGCCGGGCCGCGTCCAGCAGCGCCCAGGCGGTGCCGGAGCGGCCGAAGTGCAGTCCGGGCAGCAGCTGTCCGCCGGTCCCGGCCCGGGCGGCGATCCACTTCGCCGCCTCGGCGACGGTGGCCCGCAGCCGCGGGTCGGCGCGGTGGGCGGCGGCCGCGGTGAGGACGGACAGGACGCCGGCGGCACCGTGCTGCACGTTCAGCGGATCGGTCCCCTCGCTGGAGGGGCCGGCGGGCCAGAGCCGTACCGGGTCCTGCGGGGTCATGGTGTCCATCAGATGGGTCAGCCCGTCGGCGAGCAGCCGTCGCGCGGTCCGGTCGTCCAGGACGGTGCCGCTCCCCGGGGCGGCCGCGGTGGCGGCGGGCAGCGCGGCGAGCGCCGCGCGGGCCTTCGCCAGGCTCCACCGCTCGTTCCGGTCCTCGGCCATGAGCCCGAGGACGAGCGGGCGGAGGTCGGTGAGGTCCGGGCGGTCGGCGAGCGCGGTGGCGAGCAGGGCGGCGGTCCGTTCGTCCCGGCCGCGGGCCGCCCCGCGGTCCGGGGCGAGCGCCGGGTCGGTACCGGTCAGCAGGTGGAACAGCACGGCACCGAGGCTGTAGAGGTCGGACTCCGGCGCGGGGGCGGGGCCGCTCGGTGCGCCGTCGACGACCTCGGGCGCGCCGAAGCCCGGGGTGTGCAGGCGCAGGACGTGCTCCCCGGGGCGGGCGAGGGACTCCAGGTCGATCAGGCGGACCTCGCCGTCCGGGGTGACCATCAGGTTGTTGGGGTTGAAGTCCCGCAGGACCAGGCCGAGTTCGTGGACGGCCGCGACGACGTCCAGCAGTTGCCCGGCCAGGTCGAGCACCTGGGCCCGGTCGGGGCGCAGCCGCTCGGACACCCAGGCGCGCAGGGTGCGCCCGGCGACGAGCTCCTCCACGAGGTACCGGTTGCCGCCCTGGCCGAAGACCTCCACGACCTGCGGACATCGGCCGAGCGGTGCGAGCAGGGCGTGCATGGCGGCCTCGTGGTCGAGCAGGTCGCCGGCGTCGGTGCCTTCGAGGACGGCCCCGACGTGCCGGCGGGCCTCCTTGACGACGACCTCCAGGCCGGTCCGCCGGTCGGTGGCGAGGAAGACGCCGCCCTTGTAGGCGTGCCGGATCGCCTTGTGCACGACGTAGCGGTTGTTCAGCAGCACGCTCGTCCCGGGGGCGGCCGGGGGAGTGTCGGGGAGCGGGAGCGGCGAGGCGGCCCAGGCGGGCGGGGTGAACCCGGCCGTGCGCCGGTCGCGGACGAAGGTCCCGTCCGGCGCCTGCAGCATCGGTTCGACCGAACCGTCGTTGGTGAGCCGCGGGGAGCCACGGAAGGCCCCGTAGCGGTAGTGGACCGGGCTGTCCGGCCGGTACCGGCGGTCGGAGAGGATGCCCGGCCCCGGCAGGTGCGCGGTGGCCCGGTGCAGTTCCTCGGCGAGCCGGCGGAAGTGGTCGTCGTCGTCCGGGTAGACGGTGATGAACTTCCCGCCGCCGCCCCGGTCGTAGCGGGCGGAGACGAGTTCCGTCAGCCGGCCGGGTGTACCGGCGCACTTGAACGGGGCCCGGGCGGCGACGAGCACTTCGGCGGCCCGGGTCAGCACCGTCGGGGCGGAGAGCGGGGTGGCGGACACGTGCAGCTTCCAGCCCTGCCGGCGGCCGAGGCCGGCGTCGCCCGGCCGGACGTGGCACCAGAAGTCCCCGGGAGTGACGGTCCAGCCCCGCGCGCCCTGACGGCGCAGCACCGCCCCGATCAGGTCGGGGTAGAACGTGGCGTACGGATCCGCCGAGCCCTGACCCGCCGTCTGCCCCTCTGCCATCGTTCTTCCTTCGTCCGTGGAGCCCTGCCGGAGCCGGTCGGCCTCCGAGCGCATCGCTGATCCTGGCGGCGCGGGGACGTCCGGTTCATGGGGGACGACCACGTATCTTCCGGCCGTGAACCCCCATGGGGCCGGTCGACGGCTCGCCGAACGGTCCCGACCCCGGGCCGGGTCCGGTGGGTCCGCCGGGGCGCGTGGTGCCGTAACGGCTCCGTCGGCCGCCACGGCCGGCGGGCGGGGGCGGGTTGACGTGCCCGTTACCTGGGCGGAGCGGGAATCGCGCGCAGGTTCGGAAACTGTCGGCCGGCGAGGCGAGGAGTGGGTTGTTCCCGTACCGGGGGGCCGGTTCCGGTCCTGCCCCGGCCCGATCGGGCTTTGAGCCGTACCCGGGGGCGGCCGAGACGCCGGCCGGGGAGCCCGGACGGGCCGGGAGATGCCCGGCTCGGCGCGGTGCGCCGTCGGGCCTGCTGACGCTCCCGGCGCCCGGTCCGCGCGATGAACCGCCCGTTCGGCCCGTCCGCGCGGGGCGGGGGCCTGGTAGCTCCGGGGGAGGAGCCCCCGACCCCCGGGTGGCGGAGCCGTCCTCGGCACCCACGAGGGGCACCGATCCTCGTGAACATGTCCAGCAGCGTCGGCTCCGCCGACCCACCGGTGCGGCCGGCCCCGATCGTCGGCTGTCGGCGCACTCGAATCGGCCAACGTCGGGGGAGATCCGGCTGAGGTCCCGCCGCCGGCCGCACCGATTGCCGTACCGTGACCGGCAGCGAAGTGGAGGACCCTTTGAGCGCCCAGCCCGACCACCTTCCCGCCGCGCCGGCGGCTCCGGCGCCGCGTGCCGCCGCCCGACTGCTCGCCCGTATCCACGCCGAGCCGCCCGAGCGGGCCGCCAGGTGGCTGTCGGCGTTCGAACGGGACTGGGCCAAGGCGCTCGACGACTCGCGTCAGACCTACGACCTCTCCCCGCTGCACCACGTGGTCCGGACCTGGCGGGTCCGTCTGGACAGCGCACCGGCGGTCGACGCGTTCGTCGCCGCCGGCCCGGACGACGGGGACGGGGTCGACCTCGCCGAACTCACCGGGACGGACCGGTGAGCGACCGCGTCTGGCCGGCCCGGCTGTCCCCGCAGGCGGCCAAGACCTTCGTCGACCTCCCCCCACACGCCCAGCGGACGGTCCGCGACCTGCTGGACATCGCCTCCCGAACCCCCTGGGGGTGGCCGCAGTGGGACGCCACCGACCTCGAAGGCGAAGACGTCCGCTGCGCCTCCGTCGGCCAGCTCAGCCTCGTCTACCTGGTGAACCGCCCGGCCGGGCGCCTGCACGTCATCGACATCGTCTGGCTCGGCTGACAGCCTCCGCGGATCCGGCCGACCTTCACGGCGGGGGTCGACCCTCACGGCGACGGCGGCCCGAACGGGCCGCGCCCGACGGTCGCTTCGGACGACGGTCGGCGACGCTCCGGTCCTCCGGACGGCGACCGGCCGTGGCTCCGTGGACGGTCGGGCGGCCCAGGCCGGCGGACCAGAACGACGGCATCCATCGAACCGAAGTGGCGGAACCCCTCGTTCCAAGTGCTGTAGAGGGAACGGCCGTGGAGCACCGTTCTCGACGTTCCGTCCCCCGAAGGAGCCCGCCGCCATGGGAAATCACCGCAAACCCAGCCGTCCGAGCCGGGCCCGCCTCGCTGTCCTCACCACGGCCGTGGCCGGCGGCGCGGTGCTCGCCGCCGGGACGGCGCACGCCGAGCCGGCGCCCACCCTGGCCTCCGTCAAGGAGCAGGTGGACAGGCTCAACGGGGAGGCCGAGCAGGCCATCGAGCGTTACAACGGGTTCCAGGAGAAGCGGCAGTCGCTCCAGGCCGACGCCAACCGCATCCAGGACAAGGTCGCCCGCGGCCAGGACTCGCTCAACGAACTGCGCACCTCGCTCGGCGCGGTGGCCGGTGAGCAGTACCGCAGCAACGGCATCGGCCCGGGCGTCCAGCTGATGCTCGACTCCGACCCGGCCGGCTACCTGGAGCGCGCGGCCGTGCAGAACCAGGTCGCCGACAGCCAGGCCGCGTTGCTGAAGCAGGCCCGCGACGCGCAGCGCAAGCTCGACCAGGACCGCGCCGAGGCCACCGCGATGCTCGCCCGACTCGACGCCGCGGGCGCGTCGCTGGGCGAGGAGAAGAAGCAGATCCAGGCCAAGCTCGCCGAGGCCGAGGCCCTGCTCAACAAGCTCAGCGCCGAGGACCGGGCCAGGATCAACGCCCAGGAGAGCGCCGAGAAGGCCAAGGCCGCCGCCCAGCAGGCCGCTGCGGCCGACCGCGCCGCGCGCGCCGCCGAGCGGCCCGCGCAGGCCGCCGCCACGGCACCCGCGACGCGCCCGGCCGCCGGAGCCACCCCGGCGGGAGCCGCCCCTGCCGGAGCCGCTGCCGAAGCCCCTGCCGGAGCCGCCGCCGGACCCGCTCCGGCGAGCGCGGGCGGCCGGGCCGCCGACGTCGTCAAGTTCGCCACCGCCCAGCTCGGCAAGCCCTACGAGTGGAGCTCCACGGGACCGAACTCCTTCGACTGCTCAGGCCTCACCGGCGCCGCCTACCGCGCGGCCGGCGTCAAGCTCCCCCGGATATCCCAGGACCAGTGGAAGTCCGGCCCGCACGTCGCCCGGGGCGACCTCCAGCCCGGTGACCTCGTCTTCTTCTACGACGACATCCACCACGTGGGCCTCTACATCGGCGACGGCAAGATGATCCACGCTCCGCGCAAGGGGAAGAACGTCGAGGTCCTCCCGATCAGCGTGATGCCGTACATGGGCGCGGTCCGCCCGGCTTGAGCCGCGGTGGCCGGGGCGGCCGTGCCTCGGTACCGCCCCCGGCGCCACGGGCCGGCCGCCCGCGGGCAACGCCGTAGCGAGGCGCTGCCCCGGCGGGGCGCCGTCGGCGCGCTCCTCGGGGAGGGACAGCGGGGCCACGGCGAAGCCGTGTCCGCACCGACGGGCAGGACCGCCGGAGGAACGGGCCCGTCCCGCAGCAACCGGCAGCCCCGTGGGGTGATCACCCGAGGAGGGCGACGCCGGCCCGGCCGTGCTTTTGCGCCCGGTGGCCCGGCGACGGCGTGCCGCCGGGCCCCGTCCGGTCGAAACCCCGGCGCGCCGGGCTCGTCCACGGCCGGTCCGTCCGGGCCGGAAGCTAGGTTCGGCTCCGTGACGGGCAACGACGCGGTCCTGGCCCTGGTGGTCACCACCGCGCTGGGTTTCGACTTCACCAACGGATTCCACGACACCGGCAACGCCATGGCGACCTCGATCGTCACCGGCGCCCTACGCCCGCGCGTGGCGGTCGCCCTCTCGGCGGCGCTGAACCTGGTCGGCGCGTTCCTGTCGACCGCCGTCGCGGCGACCATCGCGAGCGGCCTGGTCGACAGCGCCGACGTGACCCTGGTGGTGGTCTTCGCGGGACTGGCCGGCAGCATCCTGTGGAACCTGACCACCTGGTACCTCGGCATCCCCTCCAGTTCCTCGCACGCGCTCATCGGCGGCGTGGTCGGGGCGACGATGGCGGCGGTCGGGGTCTCGGCCGTCAAGTGGCAGGGGTTGGTCTCCAAGGTGATCGTGCCCGCCACCCTGTCGCCGTTCATCGCCGGGACGGTCGCGGTGGTCGGCACCCACCTCGTCTACCGGCTCACCCGCGACGTCTCCCAGGGCCCGCGCGACCACGGCTTCCGGATCGGCCAGATCGGTTCGGCCTCGATGGTCTCGCTCGCCCACGGCACCAACGACGCGCAGAAGACCATGGGCGTCATCACCCTGGCCCTGATCGCCAACGGCACCCTCCAGGCCGGCGCCACCTCCCCGATCTGGGTGATCACCTCCTGCGCGATGGCCATCGCCCTGGGCACCTACCTCGGCGGCTGGCGGGTCATCCGGATGCTGGGCAAGGGACTCATCGAGATCGAGTCGCCGCAGGGCATGGCCGCCGAGTCGGCCTCGGCGGCGGTGATCCTCTCCTCCACCGACTTCGGCTACTCGCTGTCCACCACCCATGTGGCCACCGGGTCGATCCTGGGCGCCGGGGTCGGCCGCAAGGGCGCCGTGGTGCGCTGGAACACCGCCCGCCGCATGGCGGTGGCCTGGCTGCTCACCCTGCCGGCCTCCGCGACGGTCGGCGCCGCGACCTACTGGGCCGCCCACGGGATCGGCGGGACCATCGGCGTCGTAGTGATCTTCATCGTGCTGGTCCTGGCCTCGATCGCCTTCTTCGCGGCCTCCCGCCGGCCGGCCGTGGCGGTGACGCCGGAGAACGTCAACGAGGCCTGGACCGGTTCGCTGGTCCCGGCCCCGGACGCCGGCGAGGTGGCCTCGTGAACTCCTGGATCAACCTCGACGCACTGTGGGGGATCGTCGTGGTGGGCCTCGTCGCCGGAGCCGGCCTGCCGGCCCTGTTCGCCCTCGGCCTGCGCGCCCTCAACCCGTCGGCCCGCCCCGCCGGGCGGTCTGCCGTGACCGGGCCCCCGGCCGCCGTCGGACCGGTCGGCTACGCCGTGGCCGTACTCTGCTTCGCCACCGTGCTCGCCGCGATCGCCTGGGGCATCTTCGTCATCGTCAACCACAGCTGAACGGCCGTGCCGCGGGCGAGGGAGCGTCACCCCGCCGCCGGGGCCCGCGCGGTGAGGGACCAGGGGGCGGCCCACAGCGGAAGGACCTCGACGGTGGCGCGGGCGTCGCGCCGGTGCCCCTCGGCGCCGCGCGCCGGGCCGACGGCGGGACAACGGGGACGGGTGCCGGCCGGCTGACGGGCAGCCTCGGAGTTCACTGGGCTCATGCGTCGCAACCTACTCCGGGGCACTGACAGGCCCGGTGCGGGCGGATCGACGGTCCGACCGGCTACCACCTTCCGGCACGGAACGGGCGGTGGTGGACCGAGTCGTGCCCCCGCCGGTTCGGACGAGCCCGGTCGTCGGAGTGGCCGGGACGGGCCGTGCACCCGGCGGCGCCCCGCAACCGTCCGGGCGAACGGTGCGCCGGGGTGGGGGTGCTGCTCGACGAGGGGGTGGCCGCCGGGGCCGGCGGCCGTCGCGCCCGCGGTGTTGTCGGTGTGCCGGGTTAGGTTGACGACCATCAGCCGGACCGGATGGGGGACGTCGTGACCGACCGTACGAGCGAGTCGATCAGCTGGGAGGAGACGCGCGCGCTCATCGCCGCGCGGATCCCGCAGGGGGTGATCGACCGGCTCCGGCCGGTGCCCGCCGGTGAGCTGCGCCATCTGCGGACCCCGTTGCGCAAGCTCCGCACCGAGCTGGTGCGCGAACTCTCGTCGGGCGACCGGGGCCGGTACTCCACCGCGTACGACCAGCTCGCCGCACTGCAGTTGGCCGGGATCCTCGCTGCCGCCACCCCGGCCGAGGCGTTGGAGTGGCTCACCTCCCGCCGCCTCCTCGACGTCACCTGGCCGCGGCCGGGCGGCGGCTCCAGCAGCCCCGACCACCACACCGTCCTGCTGACCCTGCTCGCGCCGCACCGGGACGCGGCGTTCCACCGCGAACTCGCGGGCCGGCTCGCCGCATGGCTGCCCGCACGTGGCGACGCCGCCCGGTGGCGGATCACCCAGGGCCTCGCCCTCCGGTCCGGCGCCGAACCCCCCACCACCGACGGCTACGTGATCGGGTGGCTCCGCGAGGGCCGGCTGATGGGCTCCCACCACCGGGAGATCGGCGAGTGGCTCGCCGACCAGGGCCTGCGCGAACCGGTGCCGCACCACCACTCGCTGCTCTCCTGGCTGCGGGCGCAGCCCCGGCTCGCCGAGTTCACCCGTCGAGCGTTCGAAGTCCCGGACGCCGGGGCCGAGTTCACCGAGGCGCTGTCGACCTGCGGCTGGGCCGAGTCGCTCGCCGTCGTGGCGGCCGAGGGACTGTTCGACCGCGCCGAACTGATCGACCTCTGCCTGGGCCGACTGCTGCGCGGCGACCGGCCCGGCAACCTGCGCGGATTCCTGCGGCTGTACGCGGTGCTGGCCCTCGACGCCGACGAGATCCTCGCCCGGGCCGGGGACCACGTCCGGCTGGCCGCCGACGGTGCGCCGGGCGCCGCCAAGGCCGCCCAGGCGGCGCTGGTCTCCGTGGCGGAGCGGCTGCCGGCCGAGCTGTTCGTCGAACTCACGGGCGCCGTCCTGGCCCGCCCGGAGAAGGGCCTCGCCACCGTCCAGCTGGGCCGGGTCGACGCCGCGCTGCGCCGCGACCCGGCCGGGGCCGACGGCCTGCTGCCCGCCGTCGCCGTGGCTTTCACCCATCCGCTCCCCGCGGTCCAGGAGCAGGCGCTGCGTCTCGTCGCCCGTCACCTGTCGCACGCCGCACCCGCCGTCGCCGGGGCCGTGCGCGCCGCGGCCGCCGATCTCGGACCCGCCCTGCGGCCCGACGCCCACCGCCTGCTGGAGATCCCCGCCCCGCCCGCGGAGCCGCAGTCGGACGCGCCGGTCGCGGCGGTACGCGTGGCGTGCGCCGAACTGCCCGCCGCACCCGCGGGGCCGCTCGACACCGCCGAGCGGCTGAGCGCCCTGATGGCCGACCGGGTGCCCGACCCGGGTGAGTTCGAGGTGGTGCTCGCCGCCCTGGTGGCGGAGCACCACCGTGACGCCGCCGCGCTCCGGGCCGCGCTGGCCCCGCTCGCCGCACGGCGCGCCGCGAACCCGGACCGGTTCCCGCCCCTCCGTCAGGTCGGCGGAGCGCTCGGTGTCCTGCTCGACGCCCTGACCGGCCGGCCGCAGGCGCCCCGGGCGAGCCTGGCCGTGCTGCTGGGGATGCCCGACTTCATGCGCACCCTCGGTGTGGTCACCGCGGTGCGCGTGCACGAGGCGGCGTGTTCGGTCACGGAGGCGCCGGTGCCGCTGCTGCTCGCCACGCCCACGGCCGGCGACGGCACGATCGACCCGGCCGTGCTGCTCGACCGGCTCGCCGCGTACCGGACCGCCGGTGCCCGCCCCTCACCCGCCGACCTGGCCCAGGCGTTGCTCCGGGTGGCCCCGCCCGCGCTGCCGGCCGTCCGCGCCGCGGCCGCCGGGCTCGGCTGCGAGCTGCCGCCGGACGTCGCTCCGCCCGCACCCCGGGGGTTCCACACCCAGACCGCGAACATGCCCGAGCGGCTCAACGGCGTCGGCCGGGCCCCTGCTCCGGTCGTGCGCATCGCACCGTGTGCCCCCGAGGCCGCGCCGGCACCCGAAGGCGTCACCGGCCTCCTCCACGCCGTCCCCGACCCCGCCGAGTACGCCCGGTTCGTGGACGTTCCGTCGACGCCGGCCATCGAGCTCGTCCAGTTCGCCTGGGTGGCGCCGTGGCACCCGGAGGCCGTCGCGGCGCACGGCGTCCCGGGCGCGGTGTTCCGGGTGGACGCGCCCGGTCCCCGGGAGCCGAACCCCCTGCTGCCCCGGCTCGCGGAGGTGCCGGGCGAGTTCGGACCGGTGTGCCACCTCCTGCTCGCCTACGGGCTGACCGCGTCCCGGGCGGAGAACCGCACCGCCGCGCTGGACTTCCTGCTGGCGGCGGGCGCCCAGGGCCGGCTCCGGCCGGATCTGCTGGGCGGATGGATCGCGGCACTCTGGAGGCTGTCCGTGGCCAAGCCGAACCGGGTCCTGCCCGTCCTGGCCGAGGCCGCCCGCACCGGTGCGGGCCGGACGACCTGGGCCGTGCTCACGGCCGTGATCACCGAGTTCGCCACCGAGCCCGGCCGGCGAGGACTGGCCGACGCGCTGGTACTCGCCGCCGAGTGCGCGGTGGCCGAGGGCATCCGTGAGGCGCTCCCGGCCCTCGACGCCCTGAGCGCCGCGGGGGCGCCGGCTCGCGTCCGGGCGGAATCGGCCCGACTGGCCGCAATCCTGACGGGGTGACGGCCGCGCGGGCTGTCGACGGCCCGGTCCAGGCGCCGGCGCGCGCCGTCGTCGTCCACCGCACCGCTTCGCGGTCCGCACCGCCCGGGTCCACCGGTGCGACCGTCATCACCGGCTGGAAGTACGCCGGCTCCGCCGGTTCGCCCACCGGGGGGCGGCGGCCTCGATCCAGGCGAATTGACGGCCCGTCCGGTCATCACCTCGCAGTCCGGCGTACGCCGGTCCGTCCCGGGCCGGCCCGGCGTACGCCGCCGGGCGGCCGAGGGCGACCGACCCGGCAGCTGGAGGCCGGTCCGGACCTCTGAGCACCCGGGCCACCCTTCGGCCTCCGGTGCCGCAGGCGGTGGCGGGAGGCCCCGCCGTCACCGGATCGGGTGAAGATCGCCCGATCGCCGGACAGTACGGCCCGGGCCCCGGCACGCTCATGACGGCCTCGCGGCGAGCGCGGGCCGGCGGCGAGCGGAGGGGGCGGCAGTGGTGGTGGAGCAGGTCTTCGGAGGTCTCGCGCCGCCCGGGGGAGCGGCCGTGCCCCGGCCGGCCGCAGGGGAGCGCTCGGCCCCGGTGCCACGTCACGTCGCCTGTGTGATGGACGGGAACGGCCGCTGGGCGGCACGGCGCGATCTGCCCCGCACCTCCGGTCACCGCGCGGCCGAGGCGACGGTGATCGACGTCATCGAGGCGGCCCGGGCGTCCGGCGTCCGGTGGCTCAGCCTGTACGCGTTCTCCACCGAGAACTGGAGCCGCCCCGGCGAGGAGGTCGACTACCTCCTGCACCTGGTGCGCCGGGTCGTGCGCAAGCACGCTCCGCTGTTGCACGCGCGCGGGATCCGCTGCCGCTTCCTCGGCGGCGCGGATCCTCGGATCCCGGCCGCACTGGCCCGCGACTTCGCGGACCTGACGACGCTCACCAGCCGCAACCGGGGCATGACACTGACCGTGGCGTTCGACCACGGCGGGCGCCGGGACATCGTCGAGGCCGCGCGCTCGCTGATCCGCAGCGGTGCGGCGGCCGAGACCCTCGACGAGGAGGTCTTCGCGGCCCACCTGCCGTTCCCCGACACCCCCGACGTGGACCTGGTCATCCGGACCTCCGGGGAGCAGCGCATCTCGAACTTCATGCTCTGGCAGGTCGCCTACGCCGAGTGGATCTTCCCGCCGGTGCTCTGGCCCGACTTCCGGGCGACGCACTTCCTGGAGTGCCTGAACACCTATCAGCGACGCCACCGCCGCTTCGGCGGGGTGGCGGCCGACACGAATGGAGAGGCCGGACCGTGACCCGGACGACCGACGACCACCCGGAGGGCGAGCACACCGCCCCCGGAAGCGGAGCCACCCCCACAGCCGGGGCCACTCCCACACCCGGACCCACTCCCGGAGCCGGGTCCACCGCGCGGCCCGGACCGCTGTTCGGCCCGGGCACGCGGTTCCACCGCCTCTTCGACGACCCGTGCTGGGCCGTGGCCATGATCCGGGCGACGGTCCTGGAAGCCGCCCACCCGCAGATCGGTGCGGCCCTGGTCGACAGCTCCACCTTCCTCACCCACCCCTGGCGCCGGATGGCCAACACCCTGCGAAGCCTGCAGCGCGTGACCGGTGCGGACGAGGCGGCCCGGGACCGGGAGGTGGCCCGGCTCAACCGGATGCACGCGCGGATGAGCGGCACCGACGCGGCGAACCGGCCCTACGACGCGATGGACCCGGCGGCCCGCGCGTGGGTGGTCGCCACGATGTTCGAGAGCGCCGTCACCATGTTCCGCTGGAGCGGGCGGCCGCTCGACCAGGCCGCGATGGAGGAGCTGTACGCGCAGTTCCTGGCCTTCCAGGCGCTGCTGGGCGACTCCTCCGGCCAACTCCCCGCCTCACTAAGGGACTTCTGGCCGTACTACGACCGGGTGGTCGAGGAGGAGCTGGAGAACACCGAGGCGCTGCGCACCATCCTGTACCACCTCTTCGACCACCTTCCGGCGCCTCCTCTGCTGGAGGGCGTGCCGACGCTGTGGGCGGCCGGCCGGGCCCTCGCCGGGCCGGCGATCGGGGTGGTCACGGTGGCCTCCCTGCCGGAGACGTTCCGCAGGCGGGCCGGACTGACCGAGGTCCCCGGCGCCCAGGCCCTGAGCCAGGCCGCCTACCTGGCCCTCGGTTCGGCGCGCCTGCTGCCGGACGGCTGGGTCACCGCCGACAACCTCCTCGACCTGATCTCGCTGTCACCCGACAGCGACGACCCCCGGGCCAGGGCGCTGGCCGCCGTGGGCGACGGGATGAAGCGGTTCGGTGCCCTGCTGCGACTGGTCACCCCGCTCCCGGACGAGCCCGGGCGGCCCGGCGCCGGGAGGCCGTCGGGGCGGTCGGCGCGGGCGGGTGCCGGGCGGCGCGGCGCCGAGGAGTTCTTCGACGCCGTGCTGGACCAGACCGGGAACGGCTACCTGGACTGGCCCGACCTGGCGGCCATGGCACGGGAGCTGTCCGGCCGCCTCGACCTGGACGAGCCGGAGGAGACCAGGCTCTACGACGCCTATGCCGCCTGGTGGCGTGAGCTCCAGTCGACGCTCGACACGGACGGCGACGGCCGGGTCAGCCGGCAGGAGTACGCGGAGGCGGTCCCCTCCCTCGCCGGCCCCGCCCTGATCCGGGTCGCCGAGGTGCTGTTCGACGTGACCGATGCCGACGGCAACCAGAGCATCGACGCGGACGAGTACCGCGCGCTCTTCCGCACCGGCTTCCACCGCGAACTGCTCGACTCGAACGGGACGTACACGCGGGCCGCGTTCATCAAGGACTTCCTCGCCTTCATGGCGGGCCGTCAGCGCTCCACGGCCTACGACCCGCTGCTCGCCCAGGCGTGATCCGGCCGGGGCGGTGAGGTGGGGGACGTCGGCGGGCACGGCGGCGGCGCTCGGGGCGACCCGGTCACGCCGCCGTCACGGGAAATTCACAGCACGGGGTCTACTCGCATAGAGGGCGCCGGGGCCATCCTGGCCCGGTCCGAGGTTCAGCGCCCTCACCGGGAGACGCAGATGAAGCCCCGCACCGCAGCCACCGTCATCGCCCTGGCCCTGGCCGGGCTCGCCGTCACGGCGCCCACGGCCGGCGCCAGTGGCACCAAGGTCTCGCAGTCGACCGCCGCCGGTCAGTTCAGGAACGCCGGCATCACGTGGAGTTCCAGTGGCGGCTGTACCACCCGGTCCAACTCCACCTGCACGTCGTTCGAGCAGATCAACTCCGGCACGGTGAGCACGATCATCACCCTTAAGCAGTCCAGCGGCTGCGCCATCAACATCACGGGCGGCACCGAGGTGGGCCACGCCTCCGGAACGTACAGCCACTACAACGGCTACAAGGTCGACATCTCCCGCAACTCCTGCATCGACGCCTACGTCCAGAACTCCTTCACCTACATCGGCTACCGGGGTGACGGCTACCCGCAGTGGAAGGCCGCGTCGGGCAACCTCTACTGCAACGAGGGCAACCACTGGGACATCCTGGTCTACTGACCCCGGCCTCCGGTGGGGGCGGGCCCGGCCTGCCCCCACCGACCGGCCGGACCGCGGTGCCGCGGGAGCCCGACGAACGCGCGTCGCCGCGGTCGGGGCGACCGGCGGCGACGGAACTCCGCTGCGGCGCAGCCCACTTCCGCCGGCCGCGCCTCCTCTCCCCGGCCCGCTCCCTGCTCCTCACCCCTGCTCCTCACCCGTGCCCCGCGCCGGGAACCGGCCCGGCATCGGCCCGGCGGCGAACCCTGGCCCGGTCGCCGGCCGTTCAAGGGAGGAGGAGTACGGAACAGTCGAACCAGCCCGCGGGAGTGACAGATGCCGAAGTACCGAGGCGCCCACCGGATCACGGTGACCGGCGTGCAGGCCGACCGGCCGCAACGGGCCGTGGCGACCGTCCGGGGCGGCGGCACCGTCGTGGTGCCGGGCGTCGTCGGTGCCAGCGAGCTGATCGATGCCGCGGACTGGGAGCTCTCCGTCGAGCACGAGCACGACGGCGTCTGGGGGCCCAGCATCCGCGCCGTCGTGGGCCGCTGGGAGGAGCGTGGCGGCACCCACAGCCAGGTGGTCCGGTGCACCGACCGCGACCGGAGCGGCTACCCCGGCGGCCGCAGCCTCGTCCTGCGGATCGACCGGGAGGACCCGCGCCCCCCGGCGGCCCCCGCGTCCGCCCCCGCGCCCCGGTGGGCCGGTACCGAGTCGGCCGGCCGCCAGGAGGCCCCGGGCCGGGGCGCCGCCCGGATCAGCACCTCCGGCTCCGACCTCCCGTCGACCCGAACCGCCGACACGGCCGCCACCTCCGGCGGCTTCCACACCACCTCCGGCGGCTGGTAGTCCGCGGCCTCGTCGGCCGTCCGGGGGCGGGGTCCACGACGTGGGCACCGCCCTGGCGGCCGCTCGCGCACCCGCCCGGCCCGTGCCCGGTACCGCCCCCGTGACAGTGAGGTCGCAGACCGGGAGCGCGGGGCCCGGAGAGCGCCGGCGACCCACGGCGGCTCAGCGCAGGTCGTGGCGGGTGCCGTCGCCGACGGCGCGGAGCTTGTCCGGGTTGGCCACGTTGTGGATCGTCGAGATCCGCCCTTCGGGGTCGAACTCGAAGGTCAGCGTGGCGACCACGCGGTCCGGGCCGCGGAAGACCAGGCCCGGGCCGCCGTTGATCGAGGTGAGCTCCGCCCGCATCTGCCCGGGCTCGATGCCCTGATAGGTCACGCTGCCGAGCGCGGCGAACCAGCGGGCCACCGTCTCCAGGCCGACGACCGGCTTGAGGGCCTGGCGGACCTTGCCGCCGCCGTCGGTCCACAGCGTCACGTCCGGGGAGAGCAGCTCCATGAGGGTGTTGATGTCGCCGCCCGACGTCGCCGCGAAGAACCGCTCGGTGACGTCGCGTCGGCGGGCGGGGTCCGCCGTGAAGCGCGGCCGGCGGGCCTGGACGTGCTCGCGGGCGCGGTGCCCCGCCTGGCGCACGGCCGGCTCCGAGCGCTCCACCGCCTCGGCGATCTCCGCGTAGCTGAAGGCGAAGACCTCCTTCAGGACGAACACCGCGCGCTCCAGCGGGCTCAGCGTCTCCAGGACGACCAGCAGGGCCATCGAGACCGAGTCGGCCGCGGCGATGTCCTCGGCGGTGTCCGGGAGGGTGAGGATCGGCTCGGGGAGCCACGGGCCGACGTAGGTCTCGCGCTGGTGGCGGGTCGACCGGAGCCGCTCCATCGCCAGGTTGGAGACGATCCGGGCCAGGTAGGCCTTGGGGTCGGCGACCTGGGAGCGGTCGGCCGCCGACCACTTGAGCCAGGCGTCCTGGACCACGTCCTCGGCATCGGCGGCGGTGCCGAGGAGGCGGTAGGCGACGGAGAAGAGCAGGGTGCGGTACTGCTGGAAGACGAGCTGGTCGGTGTCGTCCTGTCGCGGCTGGGTCACTTGGCGCTCCGGATCCTGGTGTAGCGGCCGCCGTGCGGCCAGAACGCGCCCGAGGCGGGCATCTTCTTCATGCGGGCGAAGGTCGGCCACGGCGCGGCGCTGACCGTCTCCTTGTACTTCGCGGCCCGCTTGCCGGTCAGCACGAGCCGGCGCGGGGTGTCGTCGGGGTGGGTGAACTGGACGACGGCGTCGTGCCGGCCCAGGCTGACGGGTGTGTGGTAGTAGCCGAAGCGGAAGGGCTTGGGCTCCTTGCCGGCCAGGACCCGCAGGATCGAGAGGGCCGCGTGCACGCCGGTGGGCATGCCGCTCTGGCAGGTCCCGTGCATCACGCCGTAGCCCTGGCGGACCGCCGCCGCGTCGCCCACGGCGTAGACGTCCGGGTGGGAGACCGAGCGCAGGGCCGGGTCGGTGACCACGCGGCCGCGCTCGTCGACGGTCAGGCCGGCGGCGGCGGCCAGCGGGGAGACGCGGGTGCCGCTGGTCCACAGCACCGCGTCCGCGGGGAGGACGGTGCCGTCCGCGAGTTCGACGCCGTCCGGCAGGACCTTGGCCACCTCGACGCCGCCGCGCACCCGCACACCGAGCCGGGCGAGCGCCGCGTCCAGGTGGGCCTTGGCCTTCGGGTGCATGGTCGCGCCCGGCTCCTGACGGCCCAGCAGCTCCACCCGGAGCTCCGGGTACCGCTCGGCGATCTCCGCCGCGGCCTCCACGCCGGTGAGGCCGCTGCCGCCGACCACGACGGTCCCGCCGCCGAGCCGGGCCAGCCGGTCGGCGAGGAGCGCGGCGTCCTGCGGGCTGTTGAGGGTGTGGGCGTGGTCGTCCACGCCGGGGACGGCGTCGGTGTCGGCGACGCTGCCCAGGCCGTAGACCAGGGTGTCGTAGCGCAGGACCCGGTCGTCGTCGATCCGGACGGTCTTCGCCCCGGCGTCCACGGCGGTGACCCAGCCGCGGACGAAGGTCGCACCGGTGCCGTCCAGCAGCTCCGGGATGCTCATCGCGGCCGTCTGCTGGCCGGTGGCGGTCATGTGCAGCCGGAGCCGCTCGGTGAAGTGCTCGTCGGGGTTGACCAGCGTCACCCGCAGATCCGCGCGCTTGCGGGTGCGGGCCGCGAGCTGGATCGCCGCGGAGAGTCCGGCGTAGCCGGCTCCCAGGACCAGGACCTCGTGCTGCCTTGTTGCTGTCGTGTTCGTCATCGTCATCGTCGCCTTCGTGTCGGTCGTTCCCGCCGTGCGGACAACCACCAGACGCGAGCTGCCCTCCCGTTCGTGACACGGGGCCGAAGTGACCCGCGTCACATCGCCGGGAGGAGGGCGCGGGGGCGCGGCACAAGCCCCCCGAGTGCCGCGACGCAGAGCATTCAACCATGATCGACTCGGCGTCGCGGGGGACCCTGGGAACGGCGGGACCCGCAGGTCGGCGGCGGCTCCGGTCCCTCCGCACGCCGCCCGGCCGTGCCCACCGTCGGTCCGGCGCCGGCTTTCGGAGGAGCTCCGGAGGTGTCCACTAACTTCCCTGTGTTCTTTCGAAGTTGGCCGCCCGAGCGGGATCGGCCCGGTAGGAATGGGGGCGCTCGGCCCGCCCGGGCCGGGCGGAGGGGGCGTGGGGCACGGAGCCGGCCGCCTCCGGGTGCGGCGGCCACACCCGGGTCCTGGGCTACGTCGACACGGCCCACGGCACGCTGCCGCAGGCCGTGGTCCGGGCCACCGTGGACGACTGCCTCGGGACCGCCGACCACCGGCCTCCCAGTGGTACGGCGTTCTGGCGCCTGGTGTACGACACCCCGGACGCGACCGCCGTGCGCGCCACCCTGGACACGGCCTTCACTCGCGGCGCCGGCTACGTCTACGCCACCGACGACGAGCTGGACATCCCGTGGGACGCCGCCCCGGGTTGGGGTTTCGCCACCGAGACCGCCTACGCGGCCACCAAGGGCAGACGGGGGGTCTGCCCGTCGCCGGGGTCAGGGTGCCCCGGCGACGACGGCGGCGGGCGTCACCCCGGTGGGGTGTCCTCGCCGCCGCCTTACGAAGGGCCGGGGCTGAACCGGAGTGCGGCTCCGTTTCGTTCTTCCTGGTGTCCTCGGGCGCTCCGCCGACTCGTGCCGGAGCGCCCGGACCGTCGGTGCGCACCCGAACGCCCCGCCGGCGTCCGGTGCTCCGGGGTCCGCCGCCGCGGCGGGTTGCTCTTCTGGACATTATATGTCGGTAGCCTATATATGTAGCTGCATGACACAACGCTCCACGCAGCCGCAGACCCTGCCGCGGCCCGCCGTCCCCGACGCGGGCCGGGCCGGTGCCACGGAGACCGCCGGGCCCGCCCGTCCCGCCGACGGCCTGTCAGGCCTGTTGGGCCTGGTGGCGCTGCGGTTCGAGGTGGCCCGCGGCCGGCGCTGGTTCTGGCCGGCGGTCCTGGTGGCCGGATACGCGGTCGAGGTCCTCTTCCGCCTGGTGCTCGTCCGGCACCTGAGCTACCCCTCGGTGCACCCTGACGAGGACTCCTACCTGGTCCTCGCCCGCGTGCTGGCGGGCCGGCCGACCACCGAGATGCCGGTCGGCGTGGTGATCCCGGGCGGCTACCCGCTGCTGGTCTCCCCGGCGTTCCGGATCGCCGACGACCCGGTCACGGCCTATCACCTGATCATGGGGATCAACGCGCTGCTGAACGCGCTGGTCTTCCCGCTGGCCTACCTGGCGCTGCGCCGGCTGGGCCTGCGCCGGCTGCTGGCGTACGTGTTCGCCGGGGCCACCGCGCTGCTGCCGCCGGTGATCTTCTACTCCGAGTTCGTCATGTCGGACACCGTGCTGCCGGTGCTGATCCTGGCCTGGCTGCTCTGCCTGCACGGCTGGCTGAGCGAGGGCCCGGTCAAGCACCGCTCCTGGTACGCGGCCGGCACCGGCGCGGCCGCCGCGTACACGATGGCCGTGCACGACCGCGGCGGCGTGGTGGTGGCGCTCACCGGAGTGGTCCTCGTCGGCGTCCTGGTGCTGCGCTGGGCCCCGTGCCGCACCACGCTGGTCGGCCTCGGCTCCCTGGGCGTCGGCGTGGTGGGGGTCAAGGCGCTGTCCTGGTGGCTCGACCGCCAGTTCACCGTCGAGCCGAGCGACGTCGGCGGCTACCTCTGGAAGGGCCTCACCGACCCCGACAAGACCGGGATGACGCTGACCCGGGTGGCCGGGCAGATCTGGTACTTCACCGTCTCCACCTGGGGCATCGGCGGCCTGGCGGTCGTGGTCTGCCTGTTCGCGCTCTTCAGCGGCCGATTCCCGCGGCCGGACCGGATCGTCGGCGGGGTGCTGGCGGCCCTGCTGGTCGGCACCGCGCTCGCCTCCGCCGCCGCCCTGCCGGACGACGGGCGGGTCGACGACTGGGTCTACGCCCGCTACCTCTCGTTCCTGGTCCCGGCGGCCTTCGTCGTCGGCGCCGCCGTGCTCTCCCGGCTCGGCCGCCGCCGGCTCGCCGCCACGGCGGCCGTCACGGTCGGCCTCACGGTGCTCCTCGGCAAGCTGGTCGTCTGGTCCGCGGGCTCGGCGCTGACCACCAAGCTGTTCATCGGCTGGGCCCTGCCGGACGTCACCTTCCTGGCCACCGACTGGATGCGGCTGAACGTCATGCGCTCGTCCGTCGCCGCCTTCGTCGTCCTGGGCGCGGTGGTCCTGTTCCTGGCCGCGGGCGGGCGCCGGGTGCTCTGGGCGATCGGACTCTCCCTCGCGCTGTTCGCCGGCTTCGCCACCGCCACCATCACCGAACAGGTCAGCTACCCGCACGCGAACTACCGCAAGCCGCTGGCGACCGGCTTCACCAAGGCCTCCGGGATCAAGCCCACGGACAACGTGGTCCTGGCCTGGGACCTCGACGGGGGTCTGCGCAACGCCCAGGCCTTCGAGGTCTACCGGGGCCGGGTCTGGTACCGCGACCCGCGCTGGCAGCCCGTCCCCGCGGAGGCGACCGTCCTGGTCACCCCGGCGGCCCCGGAGGGCAAGGCCACCGACGGGTACTGGCCGGAGCACCCCGCCGAGTGGTACGTCGCGAAGGAGAACCGGGCGCAGGGCTGGGCGCTCTGGCGCAAGTCCTGACCGCGGGCGCCCGTCGGCCGTCGGCTGGCGCCCATGCCCGTCGCCCGCCGGGCCGACCGCGCGACCGGGTCGGCCGGGCGGGCCGACGGGGTCCGCCGAGCGGACGGCGCGGTCCGGCCGAGCGGACGCCCCGTGTGGCCCCGGTCACCTGTGCCGCACCTCACAGGTGTTCCCGCAGGTGGCCCTCACACCCGCGCTGACCTGCTGGTTCGCCCGTGGGCAGGCCGTCGCCCCAGGTGCCTGCACGGGGTGGGCCCGGGCTCCGCGGCTTGCGAAGGACGCGTCCGTTCGCACAAGCTCCACCCTCGACGGGCTCTCCTCCGCTCCTGCCGCGGACGGGGCCCGCGGCTCTCCAGGGGGGCAGGAAAGGTACTGCCACAGCATGAGAACCCTGCGAAACAACGCCCGACACCGCCGGGGCGCGCCGACGGCGTGGAAGCGGCTGACCGTCGCCGGACTCGCGGCCGCGGCCGTGACCGCCGGCACCGCGACCTGGGCGGTGCAGTCCGAGGCGGCCACCAGCCCGGTCACCGTCGACTCGCTCGGCATCACGCCGACCTCGCCCGCGCCGGACTCGGCCGTGACCGCCACCGCCAAGGTGCACGCGAACAAGCGGCTCAAACTGCAGAGCCTGACCATCGCGGTGCGCTCGGCGAGCGGCGCCAACTACGACTTCCCCGGGGCCGTCGCCACCACGCTGGGCACCCGGCAGACCACCGTCACGCCGAAGAGCCGGACCTTCCCCAGCGGCTCGTACACCTATTTCGTCGCCTACCAGGCCTCGGACGGCTGGCACAACCTGACGCCGGTCCACAGCTTCACGTCGAGCGGCGGCACCGTGACGCCGACGCCGACGCCGACGCCGACGCCGACGCCGACGCCCACGCCCACCCCGACCCCCACGCCCACCCCTACCCCGACTCCGACGCCGACCCCCACCGGCGGTCCGCTGGGCATCGCGGGCAGCTGGCGCCCGGTGTTCGCGGACGAGTTCAACGGCAGCACCGTCGACAGCGCCAAGTGGACGCCCAACTGGTTCGGCTGCCAGACCTGCACCACGCAGCCGGTCAACCCCGACATCGAGCTGGCGGCCTACGCCCCGTCGCAGTCCACCGTCAGCGGCGGCTCGCTGCACCTGAACATCGCCCAGCAGCCGACCGTGGTGAACGGCAAGACCTACCCGTACCGCTCCGGCATGCTCTCCTCCAACGGCAAGGCGGAGTTCACCTACGGCGCCTTCGAGGCACGGATCTACCTGCCCGCCGACGGCTCGCAGATCGCCAACTGGCCGGCGTTCTGGACGGACGGTCACAACTGGCCGGCCGACGGCGAGATGGACGTCATGGAGGGCCTGGGCGGCCAGGCCTGCTACCACTACCACTCGCCGTCCGGCGGCCCCGGCGGCTGCGCCACGGGCAACTACAGCGGCTGGCACACCTACGGCGCCGAGTGGAAGCCGGGTTCGGTGACCTACTTCTACGACGGCAAGCAGGTCGGACAGATCACCACCGGCATCAGCTCGTCGCCGCAGTACCTGATCCTGAACAACGCCGTCTGGTCCGGCGGCGGTCCGTCGGCGACGCCGGCCGACATGCAGGTCGACTACGTGCGGGTCTGGCAGCACTGACCTGCCGTCCAGCAGCACAGTACGGCGGTGGCCCGACCTCCCGGGGTCGGGCCACCGCCGTTCCCGGAGCGTCCGCGTCGTCGGATCCCCGTTCGGCCTCCGGGGCCCGAACGGCCGCCGGTCGACCGGGCCGGACCAGGTGCGCGTCCGTGGCCGACCGAGGCGGGGAACCGGAAACCGGCTCCCCGCGGGTGCGACCGAGGCCCCGCGCTCCGGGGGAAGCGCGGGACCTCGGTGGATCAGGAGCCCGGACCGGGCGACCCGGCCGGGCCGGGGGCGGTCGCCGTCCGAGCGGTGCGGTTGTGGTGTGCAACCGCCGCACGGCGGGGTTTCCCGTCGAGCCGTGCGCAGGCTGGGCCGGCCGCTACGGGACTTCGGGCGCGGGAGCCCTCGATCGCGTCGGGGGACGCGGAACGATCGAGGCGGCGGCCAGGCAGCCGGCGGCGAGGAGCCAGGCGCCGAGGACGTCCAGGGGCCAGTGCACCCCGAGGTAGATGCGGCTGAGGCCGATCGAGCCCGCGAACAGGGCCGCGGTCACGACGGCGGCCCGGGCCGCCCGGGGGTGGGCGCGGGCGACGGCGAGGGCGAGCAGGCCCGCGCAGAGCGCGGAGGTGAAGGCGTGTCCGGACGGGAAGGCGAATCCGGAGGCGGTGAACGCCCAGTCGGTCCGCGGCGGCCGGGGGCGGCCGAAGGCGTGCATCAGGCCCTGGCGCAGCAACTGGCCCGCGGCCAGGCAGAGCACGGGGGCGAGCACGGTCCCGGCGGTCGCACGGCGGGACCGGGGGGCGGGGGAGGCGCGCAGGGTGACGAGGCCCGCGGCCAGCACCAGGAGGTAGGGCGCGACACCCGTGCCGAGCGAGGTGACGGCGAGGGCCACCGTCTCGGCGACGGGCGGGCGGTGCGCGACGCTCCAGTCGACGGCGGTCCGTTCGAACGGGAAGGGTGTCCAGTCGTGCGCGGCGAGTACGGCCGCCAGCACGGCGAACGCCGCCCAGCTCCCGGCGAGGACGGCGGGCCGTCGGCGGCCGGTCACGCGGTGAGCCATCGGTGCGCGCCGCCCGACCGGGCCCGGTCCACCACGCCCCCGCCCCGCCCGGCCAGGAGGCCGAGCCCGTATCCGGCGCAGACGCCCACCAGCGCGCCCAACGCGACATCGTGCGGGTAGTGGACGCCGACCAGCACCCGGGAGGCGCCCATCGCGGCGGCCAAGAGCAGCGCGAGCGCGCCGATGCGGCGGCTGACCTGCCACAGTACGGCGGCGCCGGCGAACACGATGACGGTGTGGTTGCTCGGCAGCGACCAGTCCCCGGTGCCGGGGCACGCCTCCAGCGTGGTGCCGGCGTCGAGGACCTGGCACGGCCGTGGCTCGTGCAGCAGGGTCTTGAGGACGGTGTCGGCGGCGAACACGGCGGTGACCACCAGCGGCGCGCCGAGAGCCCGGGCCATGGCGGCGCCGTCGTCGGCGCGGGCGCGCCACCAGGCCCAGAGCAACAGGACGGCCAGAAGTCCCAGCCCGTAGGCGGAGAACGCGGTGATCACCTCCCGGGCGGGAGCGGGAAGGTGCTGGGCCCAGTGGTCGGCGCGCAGGTACAGGCCGGCGTCGATCGGGCGGCCGTCGAGGGCGAGCGCGGTGGCGGCGGCCGTCATCGGGCTTCCCGGCGGCGGCGCGAGCGGAGGACTTCGAGCACGAGGGGCAGCAGGGAGACCGCGATGACGACGCCGACGATCGGCAGGAGGTAGTGGTCGACATCGGGCACCGACGAGCCGAGCGCGTAGCCCGCCAGGACGAGACCGAAGGTCCAGACGAGGCCACCCACGGTCTGCCAGATCGTGAAGGTGCGGAGGTCGACCCCCAGGGCTCCGGCCAACGGGTTGAGCACGGTGCGGACCACGGGGACGAACCGGGCGAGGACCACGGCCTTGCCGTGGCCGTAGCGGGTGAGGAGTTCCTCGGCCCGCAGAGCTCCCTCGTGCAGCCGTCTGTTGCGGGAGCGGGCGAGCAGCGCGTTGCCACCGCGCCGCCCGATGACGTAGCCGACCTGGGCACCCGCGAGGGCCCCGACGGCGGACGCGCTCAGGACCTGGGCCAGGTCGAGGTGCGGTCCGCTGTGCGAGCCGGTGGTGCACAGCAGGCCCGCGGTGAACAGCAGGGAGTCACCCGGCAGGAAGAAGCCGATCAGCAGACCGGTCTCCGCGAAGAGGACCACGGCGATGCCCAGGGCGCCGAACGCGCCGAGAAGGGAACTCGCGTCCAGCGGATTGACGGCCAGCAGGGCGGATGAGGAGAGCGTCACGGGGTTGCGCCTTTCCAGAGGGAGCTGTTCGAGCCAGTCGGGGCGGCCGCGGCCGGAGCGCGGTTGCGGTGTCTCCGCGCGCGGCCCGGCCGCGCCGACCCGGTGGATCAGCCGCCCAGGACCGCGTTGCCGGTGACCGTGCCGGTGGCCCCGTCGACGGTCACCAGGTGCCGGACACCGTCCGGGCCGAGGACCACGGCCTGCCGGCCCCGGCCGCCGCCCGGCTCCTGCGGCGACCGCGTCCCGCCTCCGGGCACGCTCACTGCGCCCACCCCGATCCTGTGACAAGGCCCGGGACCTGCGCCCGGACGGTACGGCCAGCATGACCGGGCGTTGCTGAAGGACAGCTGAAGACCTGAAGGCACCTTCAGCCGCCCGGTCCGCGGACCTGCCACCCTGGGGGCATGCGAGTACTGGTGGTGGAGGACGAGCGCCGACTGGCCCTGGCGCTGCAGCACGGGCTGACCGCCGAGGGGTTCACCGTCGACATCACCCACGACGGCCTCTCGGGCCTGGCCAAGGCCATGGACCAGGCCTACGACGTGATCGTGCTCGACATCATGCTGCCCGGTCTCAACGGGTACCGGGTGTGCGCGCGGCTGCGGGCCGCCGGCAGCGACGCCGGCATCCTGATGCTGACCGCCAAGGACGGCGAGTGGGACGAGGCCGAAGCCCTGGACACCGGAGCCGACGACTACCTGTCCAAGCCGTTCTCCTTCGTCGTCCTCGTCGCCCGCCTCAAGGCCCTCGCCCGCCGGATCGGCAGCCGCGCACCCCGGCGCACCGTCCTGGGCGACCTCGTGGTCGACTCCGCCGCCCGTACCTGCACCCGGGCCGGCACCGCCATCGCGCTCACACCCCGCGAGTTCGCCGTCCTGGACCACCTCGCCCGCCGGGCCGGCGAGGCCGTCTCCAAGCGCGAGATCCTCGACGCCGTCTGGGACAGCGCCCTCGACAGCGACCCCAACACCGTCGAGGTGCACGTCAGCGCGCTGCGCCGCAAGATCGATACCCCCTTCGGCAGGGCCTCGGTGCAGACGGTCCGCGGCACCGGCTACCGCCTGGCGGCCGACGGTGGCTGACCCGACCGCCGGCCCCGCACCCCGCCGGCCCGCCGCCTACCGCCGGGCACGCACCGCCCTCGGCAGGCTCCTCGGCCACCCCCGCACGGTGGCCCTCCTGGACCGCCTGGCCCCGCGCTCGGTCCGCACCCGGACCACCGCCGCCGCCTGCCTCAGCGTCGCCGTCGTCCTCGCCGTCGCCTCGGCCGCCGTCATCCTCCTGCTGCGCGTCAACCTGGAACGCACCGTGGAGACCGGCGCCCGCGAACAGGCCCAGGCCGTCGCCCGGCTCGCCACCGACGGGCACCTCGGCAACCCCTTGCCGCTCGACCACGGCACCGACTTCATCCAGGTCGTCGACGCGAACGGCACGGTGGTCGCCGCCAGCCAGAACCTGGCCGGCCACCCGCCACTCACCCCCGCCGGCCACCGGGAGGGCCACGACACCTTCAACCTCGGCGCCCTGGGCGACGAGCACCACCAGCGCGTCACCACGGTCACCGCCGCCACCCCCACCGGGCCCGCCACCGTCCATGTCGGGGCCTCCCTGCGCACCGCGGACGCCGCCGAGGACCTCACCACGGGCGCCCTCGCCGCCCTGAGCACCGTCCTGCTGCTCACCGTCGGCGCCCTCACCTGGCGGGCGACCGGCCGCGCCCTGCGGCCGGTCGAGGCGATCCGCGCCGAGGTGGCCGCCATCGGCGACCGGGACCTCGACCGGCGCGTTCCCGACCCGCGCAGCGACGACGAGATCGCCCGCCTCGCCGGCACCATGAACGCCATGCTCGAACGCCTGGAGGCGGCCGGCACCCGACAGCGCCGCTTCATCGCCGACGCCTCCCACGAGCTCCGCAGTCCCCTCGCCGTGCTGCGGACCCAGCTGGAGGTGGCGCTCACCCACCCCGACGCCGAGGTGCGCGCCGACCTGGTGGCCGGCGCGCTCCAGGACACCGAACGGCTCCAGTCGCTCGCCACCGACCTCCTGCTCCTGGCCCGTCTCGACGCCGGCGGCCACCACCACCCCGACGAGCCGGTCCGCCTCACCGAACTCGTCCGCACCACCGCGCGGGCCTACGGACCCCAGCCCCACCCGGTCGTCCTCGACGCCCCGGACGAGATCACCGTCCCGGGCAACGCCCTGTGGCTCGGGCGCCTGCTGACCAACCTCCTCGACAACGCCCGACGCCACGCCCGACACCGCGTCACCGTGCGCCTGTTCGAGGACAGCGCCACCGGGTGCGCCGTTCTGGACGTGAGCAACGACGGCCCCCGGATCGACCCCGCCGACCGGGAGCGGATCTTCGAGCGGTTCACCCGCCTCGACGACGCCCGCAGCCGCGACGACGGCGGCTCCGGCCTCGGCCTGTCCATCGCACGTGACATCGCCACCGTCCACGGCGGCACCCTCACCGTCCTCGACACACCGGACACCACCACGTTCCGCACCCGGCTGCCCGGCGCGAGCCCGGAGCCCGGGGCACGACGGCCTGCGTAGCCGCCCCGAAGGCCGGCCGGCGGCAGACCCCTCCAGCTGGCGACGCGACCGGACGATCTCCGGCCGGCGCGGGCGGTGAGCCTCGGTGCCGCGCGCGCGAGGCGCGTGGTCGCCCCAGTGGTCGGAACCGCCGGGAGTCCTGCCGACCGCCGACCTGGGTGGATGATCATGCCTCTGAACTGGGAGGAAACATCGGGCACGGGACATCCGGGGGGCGCACGGCCCCGCCGAGGTTTGCGATGCCGGGTTCGGGTGACACGTAGGGCATGGGCAGCTATGTGATCACCATTCCCGGAACAGTCCAGCGACCGGTCGAGGACTCCGCTCGCCGTACCCTGCTGGCCGTCGTGCGCGGCGCCGATCCCGAGGAGGTCGGTACGGAGGAGGTCCCCGACCTCGATGTGCTGACCCTGGACGAGCCGGAGGGGACGTTCGTGCTGCGCCTGGAGGTCGAGGCGGCCGACCGCACGGCCGCTGGTGAGGCGGCCCTGGACCTCACCAGGCGGGCCTTCGCGGCGGCCGGGTACGAGGCGGACGCGGTGGGCATGGGCACCCCGGCGGTCACCGGCATCGACGTCGGCTGAGCCGCCCCCGGGGTCCGGCTTCCGCCCCGCTGTCGTCCACGTCCGTGGACGACAGCGGGGCGGTCGGTGTTCGGTTCCGCAGCGGTCAACACGGACGTCCCGAACGCGGCGGCCCCGTCGGCCGCCGCCTTCGTCCGGCGCCTTCGCCCACCCGGGAGTCACCGATCGGAAGTCACCGATCGGGTGGTTTCGCCGGTGCGGGGTCGAACGTGGGGTGAAGGTTTCGGTCGGCCGGTTTCCGCCGCCGCAGGGCCCGGTATGGAGGCTGTCACCGCTGCCACGACCCAGGGAGAGACCAGCTGATGAGTGATTCGGAGCGCTACGTACGCGCGTGGGAGGGGTTCTGGGCGGAGAACACGGGTGAGCCGGGCGAGCCGTTCTGGGACGCGGATCCGGCGCTGACGGCGGCCCCGCACACCGCCCTGTTCGCGAGCCACGCCGACCGCACGCTGCCGATCGTCGACCTCGGGTGCGGCAACGGCACCCAGACCCGCTACCTGGCCGGACGGTTCCCCCGGGCGGTGGGCGTCGACCTGTCCGCCTCGGCCGTGGCACACGCCCGTCGGGCGGACCGCGACGCGGTGGCCGAGTTCGAGCAGCTCGACCTCACCGACCTGGCGGGGGTACGGCGCCTCGGTGACCGGCTCGGCGACGCCAACGTCTACCTGCGGGCGGTGCTCCACCAGAGCGAACCGGCGGACCGGCCACCGGTCGCGGCCGCCGTCGCCCTGCTGCTCGGCCGGCGCGGCCGGGGCTTCGTGGTCGAGCCGACCGCCGCCGCGAAGACGGTGCTCCGGCAGGTCGCCGAACGGCCGGGTGGGCCGCCGGAGAAGCTCCGCCAGGTCCGCAAGCACGACCTGCGCCCGGCCGAGGTCACGCCGGGGGAGATGCCCGGGCTGCTGCGCGGCGCCGGGTTGGAGATCCTCGACGAGGGCGGGACGGACCTCGCGATGAGCGAACACCACCCGGACGGCTCCCGGGTCGCGCTGCCGGCCCACTGGTACGTGGTCGCGGCGGCCGGGGGCGGTCCGGCGGGCGGCTGAGGTCGGGGCGACGTCCCGGGGAGAAGGCGGCCGGGACGACCCTCCGCACCTTGGAGGTTAGCGGCGCTAGACATCCGAGCGGCGACACCTCTAGCATTGCCCCATGACCTAGCGGCGCTAGAAGGCGCCGGGTCCGAACTCGGGGAGGGAACATGCAGAACGCACTGGCCGTCGTCGCGGTCGTGGTCGTCGGCCTGCTGGTGGGTGTGGAGTTCGCGGTGGCGGTCTTCGTCAACCCGATCGTCGACGGGCTGCCGCACAACGGCGGACTCGCCGCCCGCAGCGAGGGGGCCCGGCTGCTCGGGCGGGTGATGCCGTTCTGGTACATCGGGTCGGTGGTGCTCGGCGTGGCGTGGTCCGCCGTGACCTGGGGGGACGCGGGGGCGGGGCTGGTCGCCACGGCCGCCGGGCTGCTCGTCCTCAGTGTGGTGATGTCGGTCGCCCTGCTCGTGCCGATCAACTCCCGGGCGGCGCACTGGACACCGGAGAGCGCCCCGGCGGACTGGCGCGAGCAGCTCGGCCGCTGGGACCGCCTCCACTACCTGCGGGTGGCCGTCATCGTGACCGCGTTCCTCCTCCTGGTCATCGCCCTCGTCTGAGGGTCCGGCGCCCCTCCAGCAGCGTCCGGCGGGCCTGGTCCCGGCGGGCGTTCTGCGCGTCCGGGCCGGGCGGGTGACCGCTGGGCCGGGTCGCGGTCCGCGTTCGGGAGCGGGGCGAGGTCGACGGCGAGGAAATCCGCGCGGGACGGTGGCGGGTGCGGTATTCCGAATTCGGGTGACCGCCGGGCGACGAGCGGTGATTCGTCCGACCCGTGCCCGGCGCCGCATTCCGGTTTCCCGTCCTCGGACAGGCGAATCAGACGGGTCGTCAATGGGCGGTGAAGCCCCAGGCCAGGGAGGATTGTCAGTGCCTCACCGTAGTGTGGAACCAACGTTGGAGGGGGCGCCGGAAGGCGTCGCGAGCGCGTTGGGACAAGGGGTAGAAGAATGTCTGCGAACAGGATCAAGCACAAGGTCAACCACGTTTCCCTGGTGGTCGACAATTCCGGCTCGATGCGCCAGCACGCGGCGCAGCTTGTTCGCGTGGTGGACGAATTCGTGAAGGGCCTTCAGGAGGAGTCCGACCGGCTCGGTCACGAGACCCGCATCAGCCTCTACGCGTTCGACCACGAGGTGGAGAACCTGGTGTGGGACATGGACGTCAAGCACCTGCCGTCGCTGCGCGGTCTCTACAAGGTCAACGGCGGTGCGACGGCGCTGATCGAGGCGGCCGTGAAGTCCGTCGACGACCTGAAGAACATCTGGGAGGGGTACGGGGAGCACTCCTTCCTCCAGGTCGTCGTCACCGACGGTGAGGAGAACGCCTCCGGGTTCTCGCAGAACGGCCGGATGCACACCCAGATGAACGGCGGCCGGGGCAGCACGGTGCTGAGCACGTGGCTGAGCCGCATCCAGAAGGCCATGGACGACCTCCCCGACCACTGGACGTCGGCGATCCTGGTCCCGAACTCGCTGGCCAAGCGCACCGCTCAGGAGTACGGCTTCCCCGCGGGCAACATCGCGATCTGGGACGCGGACTCCAGCAAGGGCGTCGAGGAGGCGATCGGCACCGTCAAGTCGGCCGCCACGAGCTTCCTGCGGGGCCGCGAGCAGGGTGTGCGCGGCACCAGGAACCTGTTCGCGATGGGCCAGGACTTGAGCACCGCCGACGTGACGGCCAATCTCGACGCCCTGGACGCCGGCAAGTACATCCTGGTCCCGGTCGACGAGGCGATGCCGATCCGCGACTTCGTCACCGGCGCCGGGCACCCCTACAAGACGGGCTGCGCCTACTACGAGTTGTCCAAGCGGGAGAAGATCCAGGGCTCGAAGCAGCTCGCGGTGGCCGAGAAGGACCCGGCCACCGGCCGGATGACGGGCAGGGTGTTCTCCGGTCCGGCGGCCCGCCGGCTCCTGGGCCTGCCGTCGGCGGAGGCCACGGTGAAGCCGGGTGACAACCCGTCGTACACCGTGTTCGTCCAGTCGACCTCGGTGAACCGCAAGTTGGTGACGGGCACCAAGCTGCTCGTCATGCTGTGACGGGCACCCGCGGTCCGGCCGGCCCCCTCCGCCACGGTCAGCGCGACGGCGAGGGCGGCAGCGGCTCGACGGGGAGGACGCGGTCCGCTCGCCCGGCCGCACGGGCCCCGCGGCTCGGGTAGACGCACAAGGTGTCGCCGTCCCGGCCCAGTTCGGGATCGGTCCACGCCTCGGTGGCTCCGGGCACGAGGATCCGCGTGGCGGCCAGCTCGGCGTCGTGGACGACCAGCGACAGGACGGTGCAGCCGAGGTGTCCCATCGTGTGGCCCTGCTCGGGGTGGTCCTGCGGGCCCTCGGCCTGGACCACGTAGTACCGTCCGTCCACCCAGTAGCCCGAGCTGTCCAGCGTGATCCCGTCCGCCACCCGGACGCCGTCCACCCAGGCGTCCGTCCTGGAGCGGTCCGACGGGTCCTGGAGGTGCACGGCGCGGTGCCGGTCGTCGGCGGTGAACTCGACGTCGATCCCGTACGCGCTCCAGCAGTCCTTGAACCCGCTGCAGGCGCCCGGAACCGGACCCGTGCGGTGCCGGGGTGCGGCGGTCGGGTCGTCGTCGGCCCGGTCCTGGCCGCACGTCCCCGGATCGCGGCACGGCCGGTCGATGCGGCGGGTGCACCCGATCCCCAGGGCCGCCACGTCCCGCGGTGAGGCGCGGGACAGCAGCTCGGCCAGCCGCTGGAGGTAGCGCTGCGGCCCGACGAGGGCGAGCAGGTCGCCCCCTTCGTCCCGCCACCACACCAGCAGGTCGACCCCGACGGGGGAGCGGCGCAGCCAGTCCTGCCACTGCTCGGCCCAGGGCCCCCAGCGATGGCTCCACTGATGTGCCGCCACCGCCGCGGGACGCTCCTCGGGGAGCGGGACGGCCTCGGCCGTCGCCACGGGCTCGGGGCCCGTGGCGGTCCTCGTGCGCCGTCGCCACCTCACCAAGGCACCCCCGTTCTGCCTCGACCACGGTCCGGCGGCCCCCGGACCCATGGCGTACCGGCCGGCGGACCCGACGATCGTAGAGGGTGCTCCCGGGCAGGCGCGCGCGGATTCCTCCGCGCGCGCCTGCCGTCCTCAGACCATGGCGGTCGCACCGTCGCACCGTGGCCGCTCCCGCGAGCGGCAGGCGGCGACCCGGATCCGGCCCCTCGGCTCCGGTGTCGACCGGACGGGTGGTCTTCGCCAGGGGTCGGCACCGGCGTCGGGCGGAGCCGGACCGGCATCGCCTTACATGGGCATGCGCCCCAGCCGATGGGGCGCGCCGCCGTCCGTCTCGGACGGACCGGCTCCGACGACGAACCGGGAACACCATGACCGACCCGGACCCAGCAGCCGGCGGCCGCATCGGCGGCCGGCCCCTCCTGCGCCGCCTCGCCGCCGTCCTGGGAGCCGTCGCGCTGGCCGCGGCGGGCACGCCCGGCCACGCGGCCGGACGGCCCGCCCTCGCACCGGGCACGCAGTTCACCCCCTTGACCGCGGCGGTGATGACCGAGCCCGCGCCGTTCGACGCCTCGGACGGGAAGGTCCACCTCTCCTACGAACTGCTCACCACCAACGCGCTGTCCACCAGCCTCGCGGTGCGGCTGGACCGCGTGGACGTCCAGGACGCCGCCACCAAGCGCGTCGTCGGCTCGCTGAGCGGGTCGGCGCTGGGCGCGGCGGCCAATCCCGTCGGGGACCCGCTGCCGGGCGCGGTCGGCGACCGCCCGCGCGACCCGGCGGCCGACGGCGGCCGCGGTGCCGCGCCGCCGCCCGAGCCACCGGCGGAGACGGTGATCCCGGGCTCGCAGCAGTGGGTGCTCTGGATCGACCTGGCGCTCGCCCCGGGCGAGCCGGTCCCCGAGGTGGTGGAGCACCACCTGGTGGGGGCCGTCCTGTCCGCGTCGGGCTCCTCGCCCTTCGAGGAGACGGTGCAGCCCACCCGGACCGCCCGTACGGCGCCGCCGGACCTGCTGCCGCCGGTCCGCCCGGGCAGCTGGTACGCCAGCGAGTCGTGCTGTGACAACACCCACCACCGGCGCGGACTCGCCCCGATCAACGGCGCGTTCTACGTTCCGCAGCGCTTCGCGATCGACTGGTACCGGGTCGGCGGCGACGGGCAGACCTGGGAGGGCGATCCGGGGCAGCTCACCAGCTATCTGACCTATCGTCAGCCGGTCCTCGCCGCTGCCGGCGGCCGGGTGGTGGAGGTCCAGGACGGCGTCCCGGACAACCCGCCGCCGTACCCGCCCGCGGTACCGCCGATCGAGGACACCGTGGGCAACCACATCACCCTGGAGGTCGCCCCCGGCCGGTACCTGCTCTACGCACACCTCCAGCCGGGATCGCTCCGGGTCCGGGCGGGCGACTGCGTCGAACCCGGGCAGGTCCTCGGGCTGATCGGCAACAGCGGCAACTCCACCACCCCGCACCTGCACTTCCAGGTGATGACCACGGCGGAGTTCTTCCCGACCGACAGCCCGCCGTTCACCTTCCGGGAGTTCCGGGTGCTCGGCCATGTCGCGCCCCGGCTCTGGGACGACAACCTGGGGCTGCAGCCGACCGGCGTGCTGCCGATCGACCCTTCGCCCTACGACGGCCCGCACCGCTCCGCGTACCCGCTCGACCGCCAGGTGCTCGACTTCTGACCGCCGGCCCGTGGCCCGTCACCCCGTACCCGGGGTGGCGGGCCACGGCGGCGTCCGGAGCGTCGCGGCGAAGGCGTGGGGCGACGTCCGCGGGCCGGTGCCCGGTAGGCCTCGCGCGGGGTACGGACGGGACCGTCCGCCGGGCGAACGGGGCCGGCTCCGTGCGGACGTCCAGGGCAGGTCATGCCGCTGCGGCGGGCGGCCCGCTCCCGGGCACCCGGGCCACGAGCACCCGGGACCGGCCGGGGCCGGGGGCGGACCGGCGCGCCCCGGGAGGAAGGCCCAGGTGGACCCGGGCGGCGCGGGCCGACCGGGCCGCCCGGCCTGGTCGGAGCCGCCGCGACCCCCGGAGAGCGGGCGGCGAAGGCCGTTGACGGCCGTGCGCCCCGCCCTACAACGAACACGTGGGCCCTCGGCGCGGCAGGTCGGGGCCGGTGACGCCGCCCCGCCCGGGCGCCGCACGAACCCCGAGGAGCAGGCCCGTGACTCCCGAAGACAGTGGCTGCCCCGTACTCGACATGGCCGCCCGGGCCCCGCAGGCGCAGAACGCGCTGCTCCGCTCCGCCGGGCCCGCGGTGCGGGTCGAACTCCCCGGCGGCGTCATCGCCTGGTCCGTCACCCGGAGCGAGGTGATCCGCGCACTGGCCGGCGACCCCCGGGTCTCCCGGGACCCGCGCAAGCACTGGCCGGGGCCGGCCGACGTGCCCGAGGGGTGGCCACTGGCACCGCTGGCCCTGCAACAGACCTTCTTCAACCTCTACGGGGGCGAACACCGCGCGGCAAGGCGGCGGATGACCCCCTCGTTCGCCGGCGGCGACGGCCGGCCGACCGAGGAACAGTCCCGCGACACCCTCTTCCTGATGATCGGCGCCGGCTACGAGGCCGCCGTCAACCTGATCACCAGCGCCGTCCACGCCCTGCTGACCGACCGCCGGTTCCTCGCCCTGGTCCACGAGCGAACCCTCGGATGGGAGGACGTCATCGAGGAGACGCTGCGTCACGAGGGCCCGGTGATGCACCTTCCGCTGCGGTACGCGCTGGAGGACATCGACCTCGGCGAGGGCGCCGTCGTCCGACGGGGTGAGCCGATCCTGCTGGCCTTCGGCGCGGCCGGCCGCGACCCGGATGTCCACCCGGACCGGCCGGACGACTTCGACCCGACCCGCCCGGCCAAGGACCACCTGGCCTTCGGCCACGGCCCGCACTTCTGCCTCGGCGCCCCGCTGGCACGCCTGGAGGCCGAAGTGGCCCTGTCCGGGTTCTTCGGCTCCTACCCGGACGCCGTCCTGGCTCCGGAGGGCCCGCCGCCCGTGCGCCTGCGGTCCGCCGTGGTCAACGGCCCGGCCGAGCTCTGGATCGTGCCGGCCCCGGTACCCGCGTGACGGCCGGTCCGGCAGTCGCCTGCCGGAGCCGGACCGGGGCGGCGGTACCGCGGCCCCGGTCCCCGGTCGCCGTCGTCGGCCGGTCGCGGTCGTCGTTCAGCCGCGGTCGCGGGCCGGCGGCCGTCGGTCAGTCGCAGTCGACGCAGAGGGGGCGGCCGTTCTTCATGCGCGAGAGACGGCTGCGGTGGTGCACCAGGAAGCAGTTCACGCAGGTGAACTCGTCGGACAGCATCGGCTGCACGGTGACGGTGAGTTCCTCGCCCGAGAGGTCCGCGCCGGGCAGCTGGACACCGTCCGTCGATTCGAGCTGGTCGACGGCGTCGATGGCGCCGGAGGAGGTGTCGGTGCGGCGGGTCTTCAGCTCCTCGATGCTGTCGTGCGACCCGTCGTCGTCGGTCTTGCGGGGGGCGTCGTAGTCGGTTGCCACAGATGGTCCCTTGTCGTCGTGGTTGAAGTTTACGCCGTGTGCGAGGTGCCTGGTGGCGGCCGCGGTGGTCCGCTGGGCAGGGCTGGCGGCCCGGCCCTCGGGTGGTCGGAGGCCTGGTGGGGGCGGCGGTGCGTGCGGCCGGTCGGGGCGGTCGGGGGCGGGGCGGGGATGGCAGGCGTCCACTCGCGTCCGACGCGGGTGTTGATCATGCCATGAAGTCCGCCGGGATCCGCCGTCCGCACCCCCGACCGCGATCGCGTGCCACCAGGACGGTGACGAAGCTGCGGGTCGTCCCGGTACTGTACGGCGGCCGCGCCCCCGACCACGACCGCCGGGCCCGCGCCGCCCCGGCCGGCGTACCCCGGCGGCCCGGCCGGACGGCCCGGCCGGTTCACGCGGTACGGCCGGCTCGCGTCGGCGCGGACGGCGCACGGTGCGCCGGGCGCGCCGTCCCCACGACCCGTTCGCACTCCGTGCGCTCTACCGACGTCCGCGGGCCGCCGCGATGATGAGCGGACCGCACGTGATCCGGGCGACTCCGCCCACCTGCCCCCGGGCAGGCGGACCTGCGGTGGAAGGGGCCCACCGTGTTGCTTCTCATCTCCCCGGACAGCGTCGAGGAGGCCCTCGACTGCGCGAAGGCCGCGGAGCACCTCGACATCGTCGACGTCAAGAAGCCCGACGAGGGCTCGCTCGGCGCGAACTTCCCGTGGGTGATCCGGGAGATCCGCGACGCCGTCCCGGCGGACAAGCCGGTCTCCGCCACCGTCGGCGACGTCCCGTACAAGCCGGGGACGGTCGCGCAGGCGGCGCTCGGAGCGGCGGTCTCCGGAGCCACGTACATCAAGGTCGGCCTCTACGGGTGCACGACCCCGGACCAGGCCGTCGAGGTCATGCGCGGGGTGGTCCGGGCGGTGAAGGACTACCGGCCGGACGCCTTCGTCGTCGCCTCGGGCTACGCGGACGCCCACCGGATCGGTTGCGTCAACCCGCTCGCCCTGCCCGACATCGCCCTCCGCTCCGGCTCCGACGCGGCCATGCTCGACACCGCGATCAAGGACGGGAGCCGGCTGTTCGACCACGTCCCGCCGGACGCGTGCGCGGAGTTCGTCCGCCTCGCCCACGAGGCCGGGCTGCTCGCGGCCCTCGCGGGCAGCGTCCGACTCGGCGACCTCGGCGAGCTGACCCGGATCGGGACCGACATCGTCGGGGTGCGCGGGGCGGTCTGCGAGGGCGGCGACCGCACGGTGGGCAGGATCCGGCCGCACCTGGTGGCCGCCTTCCGGGCCGAGATGGACCGGCACGCCCGCGAGCACGCGGCCGCCGTCGCACAGAGCTGACTGCCGGCATGCTGCCGACAACCGTGCCCCGGCGCTCGCCGGGCCCACGCGGCGAGCACTTCGCCGTCCTCGACCCGGCGACGGGCGAGGCCTTCGACGAGGCTCCCGACCAGCGGCCCGAGGAACTCGACACCGTCGTCGGCCGGGCCCACCAGGCCTGGCGCGGCTGGCGGGCCGACCCGGCCGCCCGCACCCGCGCGCTGCTCGCGGCGGCCGACGCGGTGGAGGCGGCCGGCGCCGAGCTGGCCCCGCTGCTCACCCGTGAACAGGGCAAACCCCTCGCCGAGTCGTCCGCCGAGGTCGCCCGTACGGCGGCCCGACTGCGCTACTTCGCCGGGCTCGCCCCCGTGCCCCGGCCGATCGACGACGGCCGGCCGGTCCGCAGCGAGGTCCGCTGGCGGTCGCTCGGGCCGGTGGCGGCGATCGTGCCGTGGAACTTCCCCCTCCAGCTCGCGGCGGCGAAGTTCGCGCCCGCGCTCGCGGCGGGCAACACGGTGGTCCTCAAGCCCTCCCCGTTCACTCCCCTCGCCACCCGGCTGCTGGGGTCCGTCCTCGCCGGCGCGCTCCCCGAGGGCGTCCTGACGATCGTCACCGGGCTCGAACCGCTCGGTGCCCGGCTCGTCTCCCACCCGGGGATCCGGCACGTGAGCTTCACCGGGTCGATCCCGACCGGCCGGGCCGTCGCGGCGGGCGCGGCGCCCTCGCTGGCCCGGGTCACCCTGGAGCTGGGCGGCAACGACGCCGCGATCCTGCTGGAGGACGTGGATGTCGAGCGGATTGCGGACCGGCTGTTCTGGGCGGCGTTCCGCAACTGCGGGCAGGTGTGCATGGCGGTCAAGCGCGTCTACGCCCCGGCCCGGCTCCGCGACCAGGTGGTCGAGGCCCTCGCGCAGCGCGCCAGGGCCGCCGTCGTCGGCCCCGGGCTCGACCCGGGCACCCAGCTGGGGCCGCTCAACAACGCCCCCCAACTGGCCCGCGTCGAGCACTACACGGCCCGGGCCCTGGCGGACGGCGCCCGGGCCGCCGCCGGCGGCCACCGGCTGGACCGGCCGGGCCACTTCTTCGCCCCGACGGTCCTCGCCGATGTCCCGCCGGACAGCCCGGTGGTGACGCAGGAGCAGTTCGGACCGGTCCTGCCGGTGCTGGCCTACCGGAGCGTCGACGAGGCCGTCGCGGCGGCCAACGACACCGGCTTCGGTCTGGGCGGTTCGGTCTGGGGGACGGACCTCGACCGCGCCGAGGCGGTGGCCGACCGGCTGGAGTGCGGGACGGCCTGGATCAACCACCACGCCGAGCTCTCCCTCGCCCAGCCCTTCGCGGGCACCAAGGAGAGCGGGGTCGGCGTCGCGGGCGGGCCGTGGGGGCTCTACGGGAACCTCAGGCCGTTCGTCGTGCACCGCCCGGAGGAGGGGTGAGGTTCCGCGCGGCGGTCCTGCGCTCCCACCAGGGGCCGTTCACGGTCGAGGAGGTGGCCCTGGGGACGGGGCCGGCCGACGGCGAGGTCCTGGTGAGGATCGCGGGCTGCGGGATGTGCCGGACGGACCTCGCCGTCCGGCGTTCGGCGGGCCGCTCACCGCTGCCGGCCGTCCTCGGCCACGAGGGGGCGGGAGTCGTGGTGGAGACGGCCGGCCCGGACACCGGCCTGCACGTCGGGGACCACGTCGTGCTGAGCTTCGACTCCTGCGGCCACTGCCGGAGCTGCCGGGGCGCGGCCCCCGCCTACTGCGACTCCTTCGCCGCGCTCAACCTCTTCGGCGGGCGCACGGAGCACGCCGCGCGGTTCACCGACGCGGCCGGGGGAGGACTGGCCCCCCGGTGGTTCGGCCAGTCCTCGTTCGCCGAGTACGCGGTGGTCCTGGCCCGCAACGCCGTCCGGGTCGACCCCGCACTGCCGGTTGAACTGCTCGGACCGCTCGGCTGCGGCTTCCTCACCGGCGCCGGAGCGGTCCTGAACACCTTCGCGGCCGGTCCGGGCGACACCGTCGCGGTCTTCGGCGCCGGAGCGGTGGGCCTGGCCGCGGTGATGGCGGCCACCGCCGCCGGCGCCGTCACCGTGGCCGTCGACCGGTACACCGAACGGCTCGCCCTCGCCGAACGGTTCGGCGCCGTCCCGCTGCCCGCCACCTCGGCCGACCTGCCCGGCCGCATCCGGCGCCTGACCGACGGCGGCGCCCGGTACGCGCTGGATACCACCGGCTCCGTCCGGCTGATCAACGACGCGCTCCTGGCGCTGCGCCCGACCGGACACCTCGGACTGGTGGCCCGGCTCAGCGGCGCGCTGGCGATCGAACCGGGGGCACTGGACCGGGGCCGGCGGATCTCCCACCTCTGCGAAGGGGACGCGGTGCCGGGGCTGCTGGTGCCGAGGCTGACCGCACTGTGGCAGGCCGGGCGGTTCCCCTTCGACCAGCTGATCCGGACGTATCCGCTCGCCGCGGTCAACGAGGCCGAGCGCGACTGTGACGAGGGGCGCGTGGTCAAGCCCGTGCTGATCCCGGCCGGGTGAGCCGCCGAGCGGGTGCCTCCGCACCGGCTCGCCGCTCCGCACCCGGCTCGCCGCTCCGCACCGGCTCGCCGCTCCGCACCGGCTCGCCGCCCCGCGCGGGCTCGCCATCCCGCGCGGGATGCGCGCCGCCGCGGGGGAGAGGTGCCGCCGCGCGGAGTACCTACCGCTTCGCGCCCCCGCGCGGGATACGTTCGTTGGCGTATCTTCCGCCGCGATCCCCCGGGACCGTTGACCGCCGTGCCTCCCGACGATTGGCTCGTCGGGAGCCCGCTTCCGGGAGGGAGCCCGGCCGGGCGATCACCAGGGGAAGGGACAGACCCATGGCACGCACCACCCGCACCACCAGCAACCGGTGGCTGGCCGGCGGCGGCAGCGTCCTCGCGGCGGCTGCCGTACTCGCCGTGACCGCCGTGCCCGCCCAGGCCCGTCCGGCGGCGCGCGGCACCGTCCAGGTCAGCGTCGGGGTGAACGGCGCCGGGCCGGACGACCAGTCCTGGAACCGGCAGATCAGCGCCGACGGCCGCTACGCGCTCTTCACCTCGTGGGCGACCAACCTGGTCTCCCAGCCCGCGAAGAGCGGACGCGACGCCTACGTCCGCGACCTGGCGACAGGCCGCACCGAGCGGGTCAACCTGTCCGACGACGACAACGCGCTGGACGGCTTCACCGACTACGCCGCGATCAACGCCGACGGCCGCTACGTCGCCTTCGAGAGCGACGCGGTGAACGTGGTCCCCGGCCTGCCGGTCCCGGGACGCACCGAGGTGTACGTCCGGGACCGCCGCACCGGCCGCACCGAACTGGTCAGCGGCGGACCGGTCAGCACCGACACCGACCGGTTCCACGCCTCGTACGCGCCCTCCGTCAGCGCGAACGGCCGCTACGTGGCGTTCGTCTCCAGCCGGACCGACCTCGTCCCGGCCCCCCAGGGCGACGGCGCCTCGCTGGCCAGGCCCTACACCTGGGACTACAACATCTACGTCACCGACCGCTGGACGGGGAAGACCCGCCTGGTGACCCGCGGCGTGGACGGCAAGCCGGGCGACAGCATGTCCCTCAACCCGACGATCAGCGCGGACGGCCGCACCGTCGGCTTCACCTCGCTGGCAGGCAACCTGCTGCCCGCCGACCAGACCCCCGCCGACCAGAGCTCCGCCGACCGAACCCCCGCGCCCGCGGCCGGCGCCGCCGGTCCCGCCGCCGACGTGGAGCTCGCCCCGGGCAGCGGCGCGGACCTCCCCCGCGGCGCCCGGCCCGGCCTGGCCCGGCCGACGACCGGCGTCTACTACACGTACGACGTGGCGTCCGGCCGGATCTCCGCCGCCAGCCTCGCCCCCGACGGCACGCTCGGCTACGCGAGCTTCGACGCGACGATCAGCCCCGACGGGCGGCGTGCGATCTACGCCCTGCCCGAGCCCGGCGGGTCGACCAACGGCCACCGGTACCACACCGTGCTGTACGTCCGGGACCTCGGGGAGGGCACCGTCACGAAGATCAGCGGGGGCCTGCCCGGCACCGCCTCGGTCGGCTCCTCCGACCACGGCCGGATCACCGCCGACAACCGCTGGGTGTACTACTCCTCCGCCGCCGACAACCTGGTGGCGGGCCCGCAGCACGCGGCCTGGGACGTCTACCGCCACGACCTGCGCACCGGCCGCACCGAGCGGGTCTCCACCGCACCGGACGGCTCGCTCGGCAACGGATCGTCGGTCGACCCGGCCGTGGACGCCCGCGGCGACACGGTGGTGTTCGGCTCGACCAGCGGCAATCTGCTGACCGGCCCCGGCGGCCCGGAACACACCGACTACCAGGTCTACGCCCGCACCACCGGGCACCACGGCGACGGCGACGACCAGGGCCAGGGGCAGGGGCAGGGGCAGGGGCAGGGGCAGGGGCAGGGCCGGGAGGACTGACCGGCGCCACCGCTCGGACCTCGGAGCGCGGACGGCGGTGGGCCGTGCGGTGGGGGCGGGCCGATCCGCCCCCACCGGAAGGATGGGTTGCCGAGAGGTGGCGCCCTGTCAACTGCGTTGTACCCGACCGAATGTCACGGTTCCGTCGCCGTCCTGTCCTCATGATTGTGACGCTGTGCATGCCACCATTCGCGGTCGGCCGGTCGTCCTGTGGTGTGTCCGAACACAGTTCAGTACGCGCCACCATCGGGGAGCCACCATGTTCGTCCGCCGCCGCCGTCCGCTGCTCGCCTCCGTCGTGCTCGTCGCCGGGGCGGGTCTCGCGTTGACCGCCTGCGGGCCCGACAACACCGACGCGGTCGGCGGCTCGACGGCGCCCGCGACCACCGCGGTGGCCGTGACGCCCTCCGCGACGGGCGCGCCGGCCACCGGTGCCCCCTCGGCGCCGGCCGGTGCCACCGGTGCGCCCAGGACGAGCGCGCCGGCCACCGGAGCGGCGTCGCACACGCCGTCCGGGGTGAGCCCGTCGAGCGGCACCCGGCCCGACGGCGGGAGTGCCGGCGCCGCCGCCCGCCCGTGCGCCATCGACAGCCTGGCGATCCACGCGACGGCCCGGGCCGGGGCCCCGACCCAGTGGGTGATCGAGGTACGCAACAGCGGTACGGCCGCCTGCAGCCTGAGCTCCACCCCGGGGGTCGACCTGGGCAACTCCACCGCCGCCGACCGGAGCAAGAACATCAAGCCGGTGCTCGCGAGCGGCACAGCGCGGTTCGCCGTCCCGGCGGGCCAGAGCGCCTACGCGGTGATCGACCTCGACCCGAGCGGTGCCACCACGGGTACCGTCCCCGGCATCAACGAGCTCAATGTGCTGGTCGACGACGACGACACCAACATGCCGCTCGCCAACACCCGGAACTTCCCGCTCGGCAGCGGCGCACGGGTCCTGAACCCGCAGATGGGCATCTACCGGTCCAGCGTGGCGGAGGCGGTCACCTCGATGGCCGCCGCCCCCAACTAGCCGACCCGCCCGGCTCGGCCCGGCTCGGGGGAGGGCTGGCGGGCACGGCCGGGGTCCTGGCGACCCCGGCCGTGCCCGCCCGCGCGTTCTGCTCCCGTGCCCGTCCGGACACCGGTACCGCGCTCGGCGGCGCCGGTGGCTCAGCGGCGCCGGTCCTTGCCCGTCGCGGGCGGGTCCTCGGGCAGCTCCGCCTCGATCCGCTCCTTGCGGACCGTGCCGGTCACGGTCTCCTGCTCGACGAGCTCCTCGGTGGTCAGCCGCACCCGTTCCACCGGCACGGCCTCGGTCCGGACCACCGGCCGTTCCTCGTGCAGCACGACCTCGTGCTCGGCCTCGCCGATGGGATCACCGGCGAGTGCGGCGTCCCGGTCGGCCTCGGTGATCGGCTCGCGTTCGACGCGGACCTCCTCGTGGCGCACCGGTACGGTCCGCTGCTGCTCCTCCTCCACGACGTACTTGCGCAGGCGGGCGCGGCCGGCCTCGTGGCGTTCGGTCCCGACGGTCATCCGTTCCTCGGAGCGGGTCATCGCGTCGTCCTGGTCGGCCGCGGTACCCGCCCGGGCGCCCGTACCCGCGGTGGCGGCGGCAGCGCCTGCCGCGCCGGTGGCCGAGGTCCGGTCCCCGGAGTGGGCCCACCCGCCGTCGCCGGGCTGGTTGGCCTCGTGCCAGGCGTTGTCCCAGGCGATGCCGTAGTGGTCGTACAGACGGTGCTCCTCCTGGGCGGAGAGGTGGTTGCCGCCGTCGACGTCGACGTTGGGCGCGTCCTTGACGGTGGCCTTCGGGTAGGGCACTTCGAGGTGGTCGTCGACGATCCGGGCATCGCGGATCGGGACGAACGACTCGCTCGTCCCGAACCATCCGGTCTTGACGCTCACCCACTCCGGCTTGCCCGTCCTGTCGTCGAGGAACAGGTGGTCGGCCTTGCCGATGCGGTGGCCGTCGGCATCGTGGACCGGGTGGTCGAGGACGGTACGGATCTGCTGTTCGGTGATCATCAGTTACGCCTCCTCCATGGGTCTGAGGAGCGCCTTGCCATCGGGGTCGGGCCGAAACGGCCTCCCGCATGACGTTCGCTCAGCGTCACCGGTGTCGTGAACCCGCTTGCGCCACCGCCTGGATGGGGTTGCGGCCGTGGGTGGCGACGGAGCGTTGCCGGTGTCGGTGAGCGGGCCCCGGGAACGGGGCGTACCCGTGCTGGCGGTGACACGGTGGGTGGCGGGTGGTCGGCGGCGGGAGAGCCTGCGGTTCACCCGTTCGGCCCACCGTCGGGGTCGGTGCCGGTCACCCTCCGGAGCCGGTGGGGAGGACCTGGTCGGGTGGATTCGGGACCGGCCGCCCGAAGGTCTCCGGCCTGCGGCTTCGGCCCGTGACATCGGCCCGTGACTCCGGCCCGTGACTGCGGCCGACCCGTGGGGCACCATCACCGGTGCGTCCGGAGCCACCGCTGCGGACAGCCCGCCCCCGCCGCCGGGTGGCCCGGCCTCCGCGTTCTCCGGACTTCGTCCTCGAACCTCCCGTACAGTGCGGTCCAGAGGGTGGGCCCATCGGTCGGCACGAGCCGATCCCGGACATCTTCGCCCCTTCGACGGGGGCGGAACTCCGGACCTTGCTACGAGACCGGCCCCGGTTCCGGCCGGGACGCCGACGGGGGAGACGACGTGGGGGAACTGGACGGCAAGGCCGCCCTGGTGACGGGCGGCTCGCGCGGGATCGGGCGCGCCGTCGCCCGACGGCTCGCCGCCGAGGGGGCGTTGGTCGCGGTCCACTACGGTGCGAACCGAGCGGCCGCCGCCGAGACGGTGGCGCTCATCGCCGAGGCCGGCGGTGTGGCGTTCGCGGTGCGGGCCGGGTTCGGCGAAAGCGGCGCGGTGGACCGGCTGTTCGAGGAACTGACCGCGGGGCTGGCCGAGCACGGCGCCGACGGTCTGGACATCCTGGTCAACAACGCGGGTGTCCACTCGGCCAGTTCGATCGGGCAGCTCACCGAGGACGAGCTGGAACGGCTGCTCGCGGTCAACGTGCGCACGCCGATCTTCGTGATCCAGCGGGCGCTACCCCTGCTGCGGGACGGCGGCCGGATCGTCAACGTGGGCTCGGCGGCCACCCGGATCGCGAGCCCCCTCCAGATCGGCTACACCGTGACCAAGGCGGCGCTGGCCGCTCTCGGCCCGTCGCTCGCCAACGAGTTCGGCCGGCGCGGGATCACCGTGAACACGGTCGAACCCGGGGTGGTACTGACCGACATGACCGCCGGGTGGACGGGCGCTCCCGAGGCGGTGGCCGGACTGGAGTCGATCACCGCACTCGGACGGATCGGCGAACCGGAGGACATCGCCGATGTGGTGGGCTTCCTGGCGGGGCCGCGGGGCCGCTGGGTGACCGGCCAGACCCTCGACGTCTCCGGCGGCACCTACCTCGGCCCGATCCCTGCGGGGTGATCCGCAACCCCCGACGACCACCGACGGGTTGACACCGTACCGGCCGGGCGGAACGTCCACTGGGCACTCGACCCACTTCACCTACTGAGCGGGGCCCGGCCGGTTCGTCCGCTGCTTGTCGGGTGCGCGCGTGCGGAACGCTCGACCGGGAGATCCCGGTCGAGCGTTCCGCGGTAGCTGACTTGCCGTCAGTTGGCGGCGAGGAGCTGGAGCGTATCGATCACGCGGTTGGAGAAGCCCCACTCGTTGTCGTACCAGGCGACCACCTTGACGTGTCGGCCGTCGACGCGGGTCAGGGCCGAGTCGAAGATGGACGAGGCCGGATTGCCCGTGATGTCGGACGACACGAGCGGGTCGTCCGAGTACTCGAGGATGCCGGCGAGCGGCCCCTGCGCCGCGGCGCGGTACGCGGCGAGGACCTCGTCGCGCGTCACGTCGCGGGTGACGGTGGTGTTGAGTTCGACGATCGAGCCCACCGGCACCGGCACGCGGATCGAGTCGCCCGACAGCTTGCCGTCGAGGTTCGGCAGCACGAGGCCGATCGCCTTGGCGGCGCCGGTCGTGGTCGGCACGATGTTGACGGCGGCGGCACGGGCCCGGCGGGCGTCGCGGTGCGGGCCGTCCTGCAGGTTCTGCTCCTGCGTGTAGGCGTGCACCGTCGTCATGAAGCCGTGCTCGATGCCGGCGAGGTCGTCGAGCACCGCGGCCAGTGGCGCGAGGGCGTTGGTCGTGCAGGAGGCGTTCGAGACGATCGTGTGCGCGGCCGGGTCGTAGGCGTCGGTGTTGACCCCGTACGCCAGCGTCACATCGGCACCGTCCGACGGTGCGCTGACCAGGACCTTCTTCGCGCCGGCGGCGAGGTGGGCGCGGGCGGCCCCGGCCGAGGTGAAGCGACCGGTCGCCTCCAGCACGATGTCCACGCCGAGTTCGGCCCACGGCAGCTGCGCGGGTTCACGCTCGGCGAGCACCGTGATGCGACGGCCGTCGACGACGAGGGCGTTTCCGTCGACGGTCACCGGGCGGCCGAGCCGGCCGGCCGTCGTGTCGTAGGCGAGCAGCCGCGCGAGGATGGCGGGCTCCGTGAGGTCGTTGACCGCGGTGATTTCCAGGTCGCTGTCACGTTCCAGCAGCGCACGCAGCACATTGCGTCCGATGCGGCCGAATCCGTTGATGGCGATGCGCGTCATGAGTGGTGTCCCTTCGGTTCACCACCAAATCTCGCGTACGGCGCCCGCTCACGACAGCGGCGTGATTGCCACGGTTCAAAAGGATCACGCCAGCTCACCCGTCCTCGAAGGTGATCCGAGCGGGCCCCGGCCGTCGTCCAGGAAGGCGAGGAGGCGAGGTCGTGCTCGGCCTCCCCGCCCCCACCGTCGCCGGCTTCGCCCGGGACGGGATCGTCGAAGCGCTCGGCCCCGACCGCTGCCGACTCGTCCTCGGATCCTGGCCCTGGACCGGCCTGGCCGCCGCCCCGGGCAGCTTCGACGCCGACATCGAGGTCGTCGGCCCGCCCGAACTCGGGAGCGCGTTCGCGCACCTCGCCACGCGTTGCGCCAAGGCCGTCGGAGCCTCCGGCCCGCCCCCGGCCGGGACGCCGTAGACCCGGAACACCCCGCGTGGAACGGCCCGGGCTGCTCCTAGGACTGCTGGGCCGTGAAGGTGCGCCGGTACTCGCTCGGCGTCGTGCCGAGGATGCGACGGAAGTGCAGCCGCAGATTGGCACCGGTGCCCAGACCGACGTCGGCGGCGATCTGCTCGATGTGCCGCTCGGAGCGTTCCAGCAGCTCACGGGCCCGGTCCAGGCGGGCCCGCATGACCCACTCCATCGGCGTGTACCCCGTGTCGTCGACGAAGCGCCGCGAGAAGGTGCGCGGCGACACCGCGGCGTGCCGGGCGAGCAGGTCGAGGGTGAGGGGCTCGCCGAGCCGGTGCAGCGCCCACTCGCGGGTGGCGGCGAACCGCTCGCCGAGTGGCTCGGGCACACTGCGCGGCACGTACTGCGCCTGGCCGCCGCTGCGGTAGGGGGCGGCGACCAGGCGACGGGCGGCGTGGTTCGACGCGGCCACCCCGAGGTCGCCGCGCAGGATGTGCAGGCACAGGTCGATGCCCGAGGCCGCGCCGGCGGACGTCAGGACGCTGCCCTCGTCGACGAACAGGACGTTCTCGTCGACCTGGACGAGCGGGTGCTTCGCCGCGAGCGCCCGCGCGTAGTGCCAGTGCGTCGTGGCGCGCTTGCCGTCGAGCAGGCCCGTGGCGGCGAGCGCGAAGGCGCCCGTCGAGATGGCGGCGAGCCGCGCGCCCCGGTGGTGGGCGGCGATCAGCGCGTCCACGACGGCCCGCGGCGGGTCGTCGCGGCCCGGGAACCGGTACCCGGGGACGAAGACGATGTCGGCCCATGCCAGCGCGTCGAGGCCGTGGGCGACGAGGTACGACAGGCCGTCGCCGCCGGTCACCGGACCTGGCGCGGCCCCGCACACCCGCACCTCGTACGGCATGCTCGCGCGGGTCGTGAAGACCTGGGCGGGAATGCCGACATCGAGCGGTTTCGCGCCCTCCAGGACGAGGACGGCGACGCGAAGCAGGCGGGAGTCGGGCACAGGAAGAGGTTACGTGGAGCCTTGACCCCGGTCGGCCCCGGACGCTGGCCGGCCGGCGGCGCACCGGCCGGACGGCCTTCGGCGGTGCGCCCGGTGGGTGCGTCAGTTGCCCTGGCCGGCGCTTCCGATCGGGCCGACCTCCACCGGGGAGCCGCCGCCGTCCGTGACGGGCAGGGCGCGGGTGCCCGGCCAGGTGAGGTGGACCGGCTTCGTCTCGTCCGGCGGGGTCACGACCAGCCCGGTGACGCGAACGCCCGAGCCGCGCCCGTCCCGCCGCGCACCCTCGCCCCCGGCGCGCGCGGGCGGACCGGCCTCGGCTAGCCTGCCCCCTCGTGGACGATCGACCCGAGCCCTCGACCCTGCGCGTCTTCGTGGCGCTGGCCCCGCCCGACGATGCCAAGGACGAACTGGCCCGGGCCCTGCGACCCGCCTACGCCGGGTACCCGCGGCTGCGGTGGAACCGGATCGAGGACTGGCACATCACCCTCGCCTTCCTCGGCGAACTGCCCGCCACGGCGGTGCCGCTGCTGCGGTCGGCGCTGGCCGGCCAGGCCGCGTCGCGCCCGGCTCTGCGCCTGGGCCTGCGGGGCGGCGGCCACTTCGACCAGCGCCTGCTGTGGAGCGGGATCGACGGCGACCTGGACGGACTGCACCTGCTCGCCACCGACGTCCGGAGCGTGATCAGGTCCTGCGGGATCACGTTCACGGAACGCCCCCTGCGCCCCCATCTGACGCTGGCACGGTCCCGCCGCGACGACCCCACCAGCGTGCCGCAGGCCGCGGCCGGACTCGCCGGGTTCGTGGGCCGGTCCTGGCGGACCGAACGCCTCCACCTCGTCGGCAGCAACATCGGCCGCGGCCCCGGGCCGATCCGCTACCGCGACATCGAGGCATGGCGATTCGCCGCCGCCCGCACCGGCGGCGAGGACGTTCCCAGCGAGCCGTGACTGAGGCCTTGCGGCCTTGCGGCCTTGCGGCCGCGGTGGGGGCGGCCGGGGGATCAGCCGCCTCCGAGCGGTGCTCGACCGCTGGCCGAGGCGCCGTACCCGGCGGTGCGTTCGGGGAGGTGACGGGGGGCTGTCGGTGATGACGGCGATCTATCAGTGATCGGTGAGTCGGCCGCTGTGTGATGGGTCAGGTCGGCGCCGCCGTCCCGCACACCTCCCCCAGCCGAAGGAGCCGCTCGTCATGACCCCCGCACCCCTGAGCCCGCCGTGGGACGTCCACCGGTTGCCGTCCGCCGCCGGCAAGTCCTTCCTGGTCACCGGAGGCAACGCCGGGATCGGCTACTTCGTCGCGGAGCAGCTCGCCGCGACCGGGGCCGTCGTGGTGCTCGGCTGCCGGGACCGGGGGAGGGCGGGTGCCGCCATGGCGGCGATCCGGTCGCGTGTTCCCGCCGCCCGGCTGCGCCACCTTCCGCTGGACCTCGCCGACCTGGCATCCGTGCGCGGCGTGGCGGACGGCCTCGGGCTCGACCGCCTCGACGCGGTGGTCCACAACGCGGGCGTCGCGCTCGACGACCCGCCGCGGCGGACGACGGAGGACGGTCACGAGCTGATGTTCGGGGTCAACCACCTCGGCCACGTCGCGCTGACCCGGGCACTGGCGCCCCTGCTGTCCGCGGCGCCGGCCGCCCGGATCGTCACGGTGGGGAGCTTCGCGGCGCGCTCCGAACGGCTGGACCCGGACGACCTCCAGTCGCTTCGGGACTACCGCGCCAGTCGTACCTACGGCCGGTCGAAGCTGGCGCAGATGTCCTTCGCCTTCGAGCTGGACCGCCGCCTGCGCGCCCGCGGCAGCACCCTGCTCAGCGTGGTGGCCCACCCCGGCGGCGCCCTGGACTCCCTGACCCCGACCCGCCCGGGGGTGCACGCGGCGTCCCGGGGCACCCGGCTGCGCGCGCTGCCCGCCGGGCTGCTGCTCCAGGGCAAGGACGCCGGGGCGTGGCCGATCGTCCGGGCGGTCCTGGACCCGCGGGTGCGGGGAGGGCAGTTGTGGGGGCCCAGGGCCTTCGGCCTGCGCGGCGCGCCGCGGCTGGAGCCCGCGCGGGCCCACATGACCGATCCGGCCGTCGCCGGGCCCCTGTGGGACGCCAGCTGCGACGAGGCCGGCGTCGAGGCCCACCTGGGCCTCCTCTAGACGCGGCTCCCGGTGTGGAAGCGGCTCCCGGTGCTCCGTGCCACCGTCGTGGTCGGCGCCGCCCCGGGAGCCGGGACGGTCAGCGCCGGGCGGGTCAGCGCCGGGCCGTGGCGGTCAGCTCGGCGGTGGCGAGGATGTGTCCGCTCATCGCCATCGAGAAGGAGGCCACGGCGGGGGTGCTGGTCGCGGCCAGGCCTAGGCCGGGCACGTCCAGCGCCACCACCCGGAGCACGTAGTGGTGCGCGCGGTCGCCGGCCGGCGGGCAGGGGCCCAGGTAGCCGGTGGCGCCGGTGTCGTTGGGCCCCGCGACCGCGCCGGCCGGTGTGGCGCCGGTGAGGGTCGTGACGGTGGCCGGGATGTCCCAGGTTATCGCGTGCCAGAAGCCGCTGCCGGTCGGCGCGTCCGGGTCGAAGAGCGAGACGGCGTAGCTGCGGGTGCCGGCGGGGGCGCCGGACCAGTGGACGGTCGGTGCCTGGTTGGCGCCGGAGCAGCCGAAGGCGTTCGCGTAGCCGGCCGCCGGGACCGTCCCGTTCCGCCAGTCGGGGCTGGTCACGGTGAACCGGGGCGTGTGCCGGGGGACGCCCGCGCGCACCTCGGTGTGCCCGAAGCGGTCCGATTGGGTGGCGGAGTGGGCCGCCGTCGAGGCGGCGCCGGCGAGGGCGACGGTGGCGGCCGTGGTGGCGGCGAGGGCGGTCACGCGGGTCGAGCGCTTCATGGGTGGTTCCGTTCCGGGTCGCACGGTGGTGTTCGGTCGGGACCAGCCTTCCGGCGCCCGGCGCCCCGGGGGAGGCCGCGCGCATCCTGGTACGCGGCGTGCCACCCTCCGGCGTGGACCGCGCGGCGCCCGACCGGCGACGATGTCGCTGTGAACGATCGACAGAACGGGCCCCGCGCCGAACTGGGCGCGTTCCTGCGGGCGACGCGCGAGCGGACCCTGCCGGGCGACGTCGGCCTGCGGGCGGGCGCGCGCCGCCGCACCCCGGGCCTGCGCCGCCAGGAGGTGGCCGAGCTCGCGGCGGTGAGCGTGGACTGGTACATCCGGCTGGAGCAGGGCCGCGCCGGGACCCCCGGCTCGGCGGTGCTGGAGGGGATCGCCGACGCGCTGCGGCTGACCCCCGCGGAGCGCGAGTACGTGCACCTCACCGCGCGCGGCGAGGTGCCCCCGCGCCGGCACGTCGCCACCGCGCCGGCGGCGTCCCTGCGGGCGGTACTGGACGGCATGCCGCTGCTGCCCGCCTACGTCATCGACCACCGCCTCGACGTCCTGGCGTGGAACAGCGCGGCCCGCGCGCTGTTCGGCGACGGGTTCGGCACCGGTACGGCCGCCAACACGGCGTGCCTGACCTTCCTGGACCCGGAGAACCGCCGGACCCAGCCGTCCTGGGAGCAGTTCGCGCGGGAGACGGTCGGTGCGCTGCGCTCGGCCTCCGCACGGCATCGAGGCGACCCGCGGCTGCACGCGGTCGTGGCGCAACTCCTGGACGGCAGCCCGGAGTTCGCCCAATGGTGGGAGGACAGGACGGTGCGCGAGCGGTCCCACGGCAGCAAGCGGATGCGACACCCGGTGGGCGGGGAGCTGGCCCTCTGCTACGACCAGCTCGCCGCCACGGACGGCTCCGACCAGCGGCTGATGGTGCTTACCCCGGCGGACGGGGCGACCGAGCGGGCGCTGCGCCTGTTGATCGCCGGCTACTCGCAGGGCGCCGTGGGCACGTCGGCCCAGGTGCTCAAGGCGGCCCGGACGGCCTGAGTCGCCGGACCGTCCGGGCGGGTCCCGCCCGGGTGCTGGTTCGGCCTGTGACGCTCGTGCCGGTGATCCCCGGTCAGCGGCGGCCGGTGGCCAGGGTGACGAGGAACTGGCCGCCGCCCGGCTCGATGTGGGCGGTCACCGGCAGGTCCGGTACCAGCCGGGAGAACCGGTCCACCAGCCAGTCCGCGGCTTCCTGGGCGTCCTGCCTGGTCGGGCAGCGGCCCACGATCTCGCGGCCGCCCTTGCGCTCCAGCCTCGCGGCCACGGCGATCAGCGGCGCGGGCTCGACCACGTACAGGCGGTCCGGCCAGGCGATGACCACCTTGACCGCGCCCTTGCGGGAGTTGCACGCGCGGTGCGCGAGCCGCTCGGCGACCTTGGCCTTCCGGTCGGCGGTCCGGCTGTCAACGCTTGGCCCGCGCGGGTCGTTCACCGACTTGTCGGGGTCGACCGGTTCGTCGCACACCCAGCATCGCCAGCTGTCGTGCTCGGCCACATCATCGAGGAGACTCACCCGGGTAACCTAGCCTGCCCCGCCGCCGCCCCGTGCAGCAGGGCCTCGGCGACCGGGTGGAGCGGCGCCCGCCCCTCGCGCGGGCGAGGTCGCGCCGGCCCGGCGCCGGCCGGTCCCCGGTCCTGCCGGCGTCCGCCACCCGGGTGCGGCGGACGCCCGCGCTCTCCGGGCCGGTCGGAGCCGGTCGGGCCTCGGCCGGAGTCAGCCGGGGCTGAGGAGACAGAACTCGTTGCCTTCCGGGTCGACCAGGATCGTCCAGTGGATCTCGGACTGGTCGACACCGGGGTCGGTGGCGCCCAGGGCGCGCAGCCGGTCCGCCTCCGCCGCGTGGTCGTCACCGCGGTAGGGGCGGAGGTCGAGGTGGACGCGGTTCCACCCGCTCTTGGTGTCGGGGGTGCGGATGAACTCCAGGTAGGGGCCGACGCCTGCGGCGGAGCGCATGGTCGCGTAGTCGTCGGTGACCTCGTGCAGCGTCCAGTCCATCGCCTCGCCCCAGAACCGGGCCATCGCCCGTGGGTCGGCGCAGTCGACCACCACCGCGGCGATCGGCCCGGTGTCCCGGTAGACCGTGCGGGGCTCCAGGACGCAGAACTCGTTGCCCTCCGGGTCGGCCATGACGGTCCAGGGGACGTCGCCCTGACCGACGTCGGCGAGCGTCGCGCCGAGGTCCCGCAGCCGTGCGACCAGCTCCGTCTGATGGGCCGTCGAGGTGGTGGCCAGGTCGAGGTGCACCCGATTCTTGACCGTTTTGGGTTCCGGCCGGGCAATGAGATCGATGCAGACGGCCGTGGGATCGGGGTAGCTGAAGCCGACGGGTTCGAGGTTGGTCACGCCGGGCCCCTCGCTGTCGAGGCCCCAACCGAGCGCCTCCGCCCAGAACCGGCCGAGCGCGGAGTCGTCCCGGGCCTTCATGTTGATCTGCACAAGTCGGGTTGCCATGCCGAAGATCATAGAAGCTGTCGCGGGCCCGCACCCGAGTGCGCGCGGAAGACCCGTCTCCCCGGCAACCTCACCGGCCCGCGGCGTGCAGCCCGGCGGTGGCGACGACCGGCCGGACCTTGGTGAGCATCAGGTGCAGGAACTGGTCGGGGTGGCGGAAGGACGCGAAGTGGCCGGCGTCCCTGATCAGGGCGAACTCCTTGACCGGCGCCTGCACGTCGTCGAGGAAGCACCGGGCCCGGTCGGTCGGGTTGAGCACGTCCTGGTCGCCCTGGAAGACGAAGAACGGCAGCTCGAAGCAGGTGCCGTCGGCCCGGTCGTCGAAGCCGGCGGTGTCGGGGAGGATCTGCTCGGAGAGCTTCATCCCCTTGCCGAGGGTGCCGAGTTCGCTCAGCGAGTGCAGCGGGGAGAACCAGAGCGACCTCATGACCACGGACTTCATGGTGCTGAAGGTCAGCGGGTCGGTGGTGGCGGCGATCTTCGCGTAGGTGCCGTACTGCTCGGCGGTCCACGTCCGGCGGTCGCGGTCGATCGCTCCGACGGCGGCGAGCTCCTTGCGCTTGCCCGCGGCGCGCAGCCGGGCCAGCAGGGCGACGTGGTCGGCGTCGTCACCGTCGGCGTCGTGGATCTTCTGGTCCGTGCCGACGTAGGCGCAATAGCGGTCGGGGTACTGGCGGGCCAGGCGCAGTCCGAAGGCGCTGCCGAAGGAGTTGGCGACCAGGACGACCCGGTCGACGCCGAGCCGGGCGCGCACGAAGTCGGTGACCTCGACGGCGTCCTGGTACATCCGGGCGAAGCCGAGCTCGCCCTGGTGGTCGGCGCCGGAGCGGCCGAGGGTCTTGCCGGTGCCGCGCATGTCCCAGCGGACGATCGTGAAGTGCTTCTCCCAGGCCCGGGTACGGGGCCCGTAGATCGCGTTGGAGGCGCCGGGCCCGCCGTGGATCTCCAGGATCACCGGGTTGGCCAGGTCCTCGCCTCGGATGGAGATCCACTGCTCGATCCCGCCGATGCGGACGAACTCCTGCTCGTCGACGCCGTCGGGGGTGGTGATCCGCATCAGCCGGGCGTTCGCGGCCTGCCTGATCCGGCGGTGGCCGAGGAGGAGGGCGACGGGTGTGGCGGCGACGGCGGTGGCGGCGGCGGTGGCGATGAGAACGGTGTCGAGCATGGCTGGCTCCCCTGAACTGTGTATCGAATAAGCAATTGAGTTTATGTTATACACAGTTCTGAGGCGTCGTCAACGAGAAGCGGTGGCCGCCGACGAGAGGGAGCGGCCGGTCGACCGGTCGCACGCAGTGAGGAGCCCGCATGGCCGCCGGCAGGGAGAAGAAGCGCGACCCGAAGGTGAGCCTGGCGCTGCTGTGGGGCGAGCAGGACCAGCCCCGGCGCGGGCCGAAGCCGTCACTGACCGCCGGGCGGATCGTGGCCGGCGCCATCGAGGTCGCCGACGCCGAAGGCCTGGACGCGGTCTCCATGCAGCGTGTCGCCGCCGAACTCGGCGTCACCACCATGGCGTTGTACCGGTACTTCCCCGGCAAGGCCGAACTGGTCGACCTGATGGTGGACTCCGCCCTCGGCGTACCCTCCGAGGCCGTCGCCGGGTCCGCCGGCTGGCGCCCCGGGCTCACCGAGTGGGCCCGCCAGTGCTGGGCGCTCTACCGCCGCCATCCCTGGATCCTGACCGCCACCGCCATGCGCCGCCAGCTCATGGGCCCCAACCAACTGGCCTGGCTCGACGCCGCCCTGGCCGTGCTGGCCCCGACCGGACTGTCCGCCGCCCAGCAGCACGACACCGTCCTCCTGGTCATCGGCCACATCCGCAACCTCGCCCAGCAACTCGTCGACCGCGACGAGGAGGGGGAGCAGGAGTGGAACCGCCTCGCCGCCGACACCCGCGACCGCCACGCCCACCGCTACCCCGCCCTCGCCGCCGCCATCGCGGCCGGAGCCTTCGCCCCCCGGGCCGAGGACCCGCTGGACTCCGGCCTGAACCGCATCCTCGACGGAACCGCCCTCCTCGTCGACCGGGCCTGACCGCCGCGCCGGCCCACCCGACGGTGGTGGGGTGGGCGACGCCGGGCGTGGGTGCCGCTGTCCGCTGTCCGCTGTCCGCTGTCCGCTGTCCGTTGTCCGTGGGAGGGCCGACGAGAGTGGGAACGAAGGGGGCCGGGTGGTACCTGGACGACACGGCGTGCGGCCCGTGCCCCGACCCGGCAGGGGCCGGACTGTCGTACCCGCCGTCTAGCCTCGCGGGGAGAGCCGACCGCTGCACGGAGGGACTACGGATGAGTGGCCTGGGCTGGATGTACGGGACGGACCTGCCGCTGCTGAGCGTCACCTTCGCCCGTGACCTCACTGCGCGCGGGCTCCTGGAGCGGATGGGCGCGGACCCCGACACGCTGGCCGAGCGCACCCAGGAGGCGTTCAGGGACGAGTTCGACGACCTCCTCTACGAGGACGACGCCTATGTGGTGACCGCCGGCCGGTACGGGGCGTGGGCGTGGGTCTGGGAGCACGGCAGTTGGCTGTGCGTCGAGGACGAGGAACTGCTCGGTGAGCTCTCGACGGGGACGGCGGCGCTGTCCCTGCACGCCAACGAGAAGCCCCTGGTGGACTTCCGCTACGCCGAGGACGGGCAGCTGGTCACCGGTCTGCACACCCTCCTCGGCATCGAGCCCCGGCACCGCACCGGCCGGGACCCCCACCGCTTCGACGCCGAACTGCGGGCGCTGGGCGCCTGCCCGGACACCGGGGAGACCGGACCGCTGGGCATGCGCGGCCTCTTCTACCGTCTCGCCGAGGGGCTCGGCGCGGGTGTCGACCCCGCCGATCTCTCGGGTGGGGCTGTTCTCAGCGCCCAGCTCCGGCCGCGTCCCGACCGGGTCGGGTGATCCGCCCGGTCCGGTCGCCCGGCACGGGCTTCTACGCCGCTCCCGGCGCGCGGGCGATCCGCCGCCGAGGTGCCGGTTCCCGAGAGTGATCATTTAGCGTGTGCTCCCATGGAGAAGGCTCAGGAGTTCGAGGCGCACCGGCCTCGCTTGTTCTCGTTGGCGTACCGGATGCTCGGATCGGCGGCGGAGGCCGAGGACGCCGTGCAGGACGCCTACCTGAGGTGGCACGGGGCCGAGCGGGAGCGGATCGCCGCGCCGGGGCCGTGGCTGGCCAAGGTGACCACCAACCTGTGCCTGAACCGGCTGACGTCGGCGCGGGCCCGACGCGAGGAGTACGTCGGACCGTGGCTGCCGGAGCCGGTCCGGACCGACGGCGGGGCGCTCGGGCCGATGGAGACGGCGGAGCAGCGGGACGCGGTGTCGCTGGCCGTCCTGGTGATGATGGAGCGGTTGACCCCGCCCGAGCGGGCGGCGATGGTGCTCCGCGACGCCTTCGACTACAGCCACCGGGACGTCGCAGACGTGCTCGACTGCTCGGAGGCGAACGCGCGGCAGCTGTACCGCAGGGCCAAGCAGCATCTGGGCGACGAGCGGCCGAGGTTCGTCTCCTCCCAGGGGGAGAGCCGCGAGTTGGTGCTGCGGTTCCTGGAGGCCGCGGCGCACGGCGAGCTGGCGCAGCTGGAGGAACTGCTCGCCGGACAGGTGGTCGCCTGGTCGGACGGCGGCGGCAAGGTGGGCGCGGCGCGTCGGCCGGTCGTCGGCCGGGAGAACGTGGCCCGGTTCCTGGCGGGTCTGTTCGCCCGGTGGGCGAACGGGGTGCGGATCGAGGTCGTCGAGGCGAACGGCACCGCGATGGTGCTGGGCTGGGAGGGTGGCGCACTGACGTCCTGCGGTGTGCTGGAGCTCGGTGGAGCCGGAATCACCGGCGTGCGGCTCATCAGGAACCCGGACAAACTGGCCTTCCTGGCGCATCAGTGCTCCGGGTTGTCACAGAACACGTGAGTCGTCGGTTCCTCATCGGTGACGGCAGAACGAGAAGGGCTGTGGCTGATGAAGTACGACGCGATCATGGTGACCGGCGCAACGGGCGTGCTCGGCCGGGAGGTACTGGACCGGGCGCGCCGCACCGGGCTGAAGGATCGGCGCCGCCTTCCGCTCCGGCGCCCTGACCGCGCCCGACCGACCGGCGGGCAGGCGGACCTGGGAGGCGTACCTGGCCGAGAAGGTCGCCCGCTGACTCCGGCGCGACCGTACGCGGCGACGCCGGTCGGGGCGGGCCGGCCGTGCGGACGGCCCGCCCCGTCGGTGCGCGCTGCGGTCGTCGTGGGCGCGTGGGACGTGGGCGCCTGCCGACCACCCGCTACGCGGACGATCCGGCCGGCGCCCCGGACCTCGCGGCACTGGTCACCGTGCTGGTCCGCGCCACCCGGCGTCGGGCGACCGTGCGGCGGGAGACGTCGTCGCTTCTCCGGGCGGGTGAACGTCCGGTAGTGGGCGGCCGAGGGCTGTGCGGCCCGGCGTGATCGCCGTCGTCGGACCCGGCCGTCCGGCTCGTCCCGGTCTCTCCGTCGTCGGAGCGGGGTCCGGGTGGCCGGTGTGCGGCTTCCTCAGGTGAGCCGTCGGCGGTGGCGCTGTGGCGGTGACCTGTGGAAGTGGCCGGCGGAGGCGGGCGCCTCGTGCGGTCGCTGCCGCGCGAGGCGCCCGGGTGGTGCGGGTGGGTCGTGCCTCAGCGGAACGCGGCGATGTTGCGGGTGACCCACTCGGTGAAGGGGTGCGGGGCGCGGCCGAGGACTCGTTCCACGTCCGGGCTGATCCGCAGTTCGGCCGGGTTCGGGGCGGAGATGATGTCCAGGGTGTCGTCGGCGAGTTCCACCGGCACGAACCGGGTCATCGTGGCCCTGGCCTCCTCGCGGGTGAGTTCGTGGAACCGCAGGGGGGAGCCGAGCACGGCGGCGAGCGCCTCCGCCTGCCGTCGGGGCGTGATCACCTCCGGTCCGGTCAGCTCGTACACCCGGCCGGTGTGCCGGTCGTCCAGCAGGCAGGCCGCCGCGACCCCGGCGATGTCCAGCGGGTCGACGACCGGCACCCCCACGTCGCCGAAGGGCGCGGCGACCGTCCCCTCCGTGCGGACGGACTGCGCCCAGGCCAGGGCGTTCGAGGCGAAGCCGCCCGGACGCAGGACGGCCCAGTCCAGGCCGGACTCCCGCAAGGCGTCCTCCACCGCGCGCATCGCCACCCGTGACGGATCGAGCGGCCTGGTGGCCACGCCCTGCGAGGAGAGCAGGACGACCCGGCGGACCCCGGCGGCCGCGGCCAGGCCGATGAGGTCGGCCGGCCTGGCCCCGGCGGCGTGCAGGTCGCCGGACAGCAGGAGGAAGAGCGCCTTCGCCCCGTCCAGCACGGGTACGAGGCTCGTCGGCTCCGCCAGGTCGGCCACCACGTGCCGGACTCCGTCCGGCACCGCCGCCGCACGCCGCGACACCGCCGTCACCTGCTCGCCCACCTCGGCCAGCGCCTGCGTCAGAGGACGGCCCACGTTTCCGGTAGCCCCGGTCACCACGATCATGTTCAGCTCCTGGTTCGTCGTGTACTGCGGCAACTGACGCTAGGAGAGAGGCTTACTTCTCGTAAGGACGTACCCGGAGGTAAGCTCCGGACATGAGGGAAGGTGCGCAGTTGAGGCAAGCCGGGGCGGGCCGTCGGTATGAGGTGTTTCACACCGACTGCCCCGCGCGAGACGTGGTCGACCACGTGACCAGCCGGTGGGGCGTCTGGGTGCTGATCTCCCTGCGGAGCAATGACCTTCGGTTCTACGAGCTGCGCGACAGCATCCAGGGCATCAGTGAGAAGATGCTCGCCCAGACCCTGCGCGCCCTGGTCCAGGACGGCCTGGTCTGGCGGGAGGTGGAGCCGACGACGCCGCCTCAGGTCACCTACGGGCTCACCGAGTTCGGCCGGGACGTCAGCGAGCCGCTGACGGACCTGTTCGACCGGATCACCGAACGGCTGCCGCCGCGCGGCGCGCAATAGCGCCCGGTGCCGCGTCACCTGCCCGACCCCGTCGCCGCGTTGCGGTGACCGTTGCCGTGGACGGGTGACCGTCTTGTCACGCCTGACGGTTCGTGGGGCCACCGTCCGGCCCGGTGTCGGTGCCGGCTGGGATGCTGGCGGCATGGACGACGAGGCACTGCTGCGCGGCCGCGTGTACGGGGCCGACCACGACGACCCGGACCCCGGGCCGCGCCCCGGGCACGAGTACCGGGAACTGGTCGGCGGCCCGCTCGACGGCCTGCTCCTGGACGTCACCGGCTGGGACGCCGAGCGGCTCGACCACGGCGCGGCGCTGGCCACCGAGCTCGGCGCGTTCGGTGCCGGCGGCCGCGCCCACTACCGACAGCGACCCTCGGACCGGCGCCGCTGGGACTGGCAGGGCGACAGCCCCTGACGGCGCCGGACCGGTGCGTCCGCCGGGCTGTCCGCCGTCCTTTGAATTCCGGCGAGAACCATTCCGGACAGCGGCGGAAGGGCCCCGTCAGCGCTTGCCGGGCGGTGGCGTCGGCGAAGCGGCGCCCCTCACGCCGCCCGCAGGACTCCGGCGGTCCACTACTGCTGCCGGGGCGCGTCCATGTGCAGGCGGATGGTGGTTCCCCCGGCGCGGCTGGAGCGGATCTCGACGAGGTCGCAGAGCTGGTGGGCGAGCCACAGGCCGCGGCCGCCGATCTGATCAGCGGTGGGGCGGCTGCGGCCGGCCATCACGTCGGAGATGTAGCCGGAGTCACGGAACTCGCAGAGGAACGTCGCGTCCTGGGCCCAGGTGCGCAGGGTGCCGTGGCCGCCCCCGTGGCGGATGCTGTTCGTCGCGATCTCCGTGACGGCGACGGCCAGTTTCGGCAACCGCTCCCGCAGGACACCCGCGTCGCTCGCGCACTGCGTCACCTTCGTGCGGATCGCGGCCATATCACCCTCTGTGTAGCTCAGTTCCTGGAAGGGATCGCACGGGCCGGCCAGCTCCTCGAAGGGGTACTCCTCGGCGCTCAGATACTCCTCGTTGGCCGCATCCCGGTCGGCCCGGCGGATCAGCGGATGGCAGCGCGACAGCGATCGCAGGGCGTCCTCGTCGTCGTCGGCGGCGTCGTAGGGGCACAGCATCGACCAGGTGGCGCTGCGCGCGAAGGCCCGGTTCAGCAGCCACTCGTGGTACCGCAGCTCCGAGAGGTGCGCTGTACTGCGTGCATGGCGCCAGGCGGTCTCACCGATGGCCCGTACCGGCCTGCCGCCTTCACCCCGCTCGGTCATCCAGGCCGACCAGGCCGCGATGTGCCGACCGGGATTGGGCCCGGCCGTCGTCGTGTCGACGAAGGTGACGGCGGGCTCGTCGACGAGTTCGCCGCGCAGCAGCGAGGTCTTGTCCGAGGGGACCGCGACGACCACCGCCTCGTCGGCCTCCAGGGCCTCGTGGATGAATCCCAGGGTCCCGGACAGGAACTGCGCGTCGCCGCGATAGGGGTACAGCTCGTGGCGGAACGGGCTCTCGCCCCGGTCGGACGTCGGGGGTACGGTCGCGGTCATGTCGCCATCACCACCGGCAGGTCGGCGGCCGCGAAACCCGCCAGCTCCCAGCAGAGGAGCACGGTCTCGTTGGCGCCCTCCACGACGACCCGGTGGCCCGGCAGGTGGCGGGCCGCGTCGACCAGAGCCTGCATGCCGGCAGCGTCGATGAGCTCAAGATCGTGGAACCCCAGCTTCACCATCGACGACTTACTGACCGCGGCGCGGACGACGGCGTTGAACGCGGCCGCGCCCTCAAAGTCGACCACTCCGTCCACGCTCCACCTGTTGGCGCCCGTGCTGAACATCCGAAAGGACGGACGCGCAGCACGTGTGCCCACCTCGTGAGGATGCATGCACGCCACACCGTCCAGGGTAGTCCGGTCCCACCGCGACGGCCGGAACGCGCACACCACCATGGCGCCGCTCTCCGAAGCGAACTCGTCGAGTTTGAGCTCCCCGGCCAGCAGCTCCTCGGCCCCGGAGGCTGCCGTCGGGGGCATCCGCTCGGTGAGGACCCGTACGGACCGGAAGCCCTCCCGGGTCGCGGTGTGGACTTCCCTGCGCACCGCAGCAAGCATCATGTCCATGTCCAGTGCGTCCGGCAGATCGAGGACCACCGAGGTGGAGGGATGACCGTCGCGTTCGATCTCGGCGGTGCCGAGGGAACCGATAACCACGACCTTGTCCCCGTACAGGGCTCCGTCCGCCAGAAAGGCCCGCGCGTCGGCGAACGTGGCAGCGGGGCCCATCCGCCAGCAGACGTGGTCACCGAGACCGACCTCGTCCAGGGTCGCCAAAGCCCGCGCCGCTCTCACCCCGCCCCCTTCCCAGGTCACCCCCGCCAGCAGTGATAGGAGAATAACGGTTCCCGGCAGATGCCCGGCTGTTTCGGGCGGCCGGAGTGCGGTCTACGCCTGCCCACCATGGGGAACGCCAACCCTCCCACGTCGGGGCCCCGCGTGAACGAGGCCGCTGCTCGGCCCGGAGAAGCTGTTCGCGGGGGCCGTGGGAAAACCCGTTTGGTGGACGAGGGGTGCGCTGCTACATTCCCGGTGACCGTGCGAGAGATCGAGGAGGTGGTACCCGTGGACGCAGTATCGACATGGGTGCTCCCCTCCGGGGTCACGGTCGGGCGATAGGCAGGTCGTCCGGGAGCGCCGTTCAGTGCACTCCCGAAAGGCACGACCATGCGCTTCACCTCCGAGCGGCGCCTCGACGAAGGCGTCCTCGAACGCGAATTCACCCTCGGTGAGATTCCGGGCATCCTGTGGACGCCCGCAGCCGTATCCTCACCGCTGCCGCTGATCCTGCTGGGCCACCCGCCCCTCGGACTGCGGAAGATGTACCCCCGGCTGGTGGACCGGGCCCGGCACTCCGCCGCAGAGGGCTTCGCCACGGCCACGATCGAACTCCCCGGAAGCGGTGACCGGCCCCGTTTGGCCGCCGTCGATCAGGCCCGCGCAGACCTGCGCCGGGCGATGGAGGCGGGCGAGCCGGTCAGCGACGAGATCGTCGACGCCCTCGTCCTCCCGCTGGTCGACAAGGCGGTCCCGGAGTGGCAGGCCGCCCTGGACGCCCTCCTTGCGCTGCCCGGGATCGGCGGCCCGGTCGGGTACTCGGGGGGTGTGATCTCGATCGGCATCCGGCTCGCTGTGGTCGAGCCGCGCATCGTGGCCGCCGGGCTCTTCGCCGGGAGTCTCGTGCCTCGCGCCATGTTCGAGGAGGCCCGGCAGGTCACCATCCCGCTGCACGTCCTGCTGCAGTGGGACGACGAAGGGAACGACCGGCAGGCTGCTCTGGACCTCTTCGACGCCTTCGGCTCCCAGGAGAAGTCCCTGCACGCCAACATGGGCGGACACACCGGCGTCCCGCGGTTCGCGGGAGACGTCGCGGCCCAGTTCTTCGCCCGTCACCTGAGGAAGTGAGGTCGGCACCGGGCCGGTGACAGGCGGTCGCTGAGGTCGGCCGGTGTGCCGCTCGGACGGAGGCCGGCCCTCCACGGCGGTCCAGACCGTGGGCCCCTGCTGAACTCCGGCAGGGGTCCACGGCGGCGCCACGCCTCCTCGGTCTCCTCGTCATCACTGCGGGCTGCCCCAGGCGCCGGTGACGGCGATGACGTCTCGGGCCAACGCCACGGGTCGCTCCCGGGCGATGAGGTGTCCGGCGCCGTGGACGGAACGGACGGTGGTGTGCGGGGCCAGGCGCAGCAACTGGTCGATGTCCTCGGCGGTGACGGATGAACCGGTGTCGCCGTGGACGAGCAGGAGGGGAAGGTCGAGTGCGCCGGTGATCTGCCGTAGCCGGGGGACCTGGGCGAGGATGTCCTCGACGAGCTCGGTGTGGGTGCCGGCCAGGCCGCCGGCGGCGAGGAAGCGGCGGACTCGGGCAGGTTCGAGGCAGGGGACGACGTCGACCAGTACCAGCCCTGCCACCCTTGCCCGCGCCGCCGGATCGCCGAGGGCGGCGACGGCGGCGAGCCCGCCCAGTGAGGCACCGACGACCACGCACCCCGGCGGCTCGGCGAACAGCATCGCGGCGACGTCCGCCGCGCACGCGGACAGCGTCCGAGCACGGCCGTCGCTGTCGCCGTGGCCCCGCTGGTCGAAGGCCACGCAGCGGAACCCGGCTTCGACGAGCAACTCGCTGACCGGCGCCCACACCTGACGGCGTTCGCCACCGGCATGCAACAGGAGACAGGTCGGTCCGGCACCGATTTCCTCCCCCCGCAGGATCGCATCGGGGCGAGTGATCCGCCGCGCCCGCGGAACGGTCGGGTCGATCATGTGACTCACGTCTTCCCCTCTCCCACGCGCGCCCGCGGAGGTCGGCTCGTTGGTGGACCGGTCGGTCCCCGAGCCGAACGCGATGCCTCCCAGCGTCCGAAAGGGCGCTCCGGGAGCCGAAGCTACACCGACCCGGATGCCGCCGGGAGGTACGACCGTCCTGTCACATCGCGCTCCGCAGGCCGGCGGCGGCGGGTTCCTGGGTACGGAGTCGGGCCGCCGGGCGGCGTCGGCCGGACAACTGGTCGCCGCGACGTTCGCCACCATGCCCGGCGACGCTGCGGGGATCTGGCGGCATGCTCTCGACCTGCGGGATGCGGGCCGCATCGAGCCGGCCATGAACGGCGAGCGCTTCGTCGGTGGGAGCAGGCACCACCAACCGATGGGGGCATGCCGTGTTTCCTGGCCGTCATGACGTCGTCGAGGGCACCTCGGCCGAGCCGCGGGCGTACCGGCGGTAGGCGGCAAGGCTGCGCCGGGCGGCGGCGACCTCCGAGCGCCGGACGGCCGGTCTCCGGCTGCGCGTCCAGGAGCCCCACCAGTCGGGGGCGAGCGGCAGGGCGGCGCGGGCGGTCGGCTGGTCCGGGTGCAGACCCAGCGGGCGTAGCGCACCGGCTCGGACCGACACGGTCACGAAGCCCCGCCATCGACCCGACTCGCGGTCGGGCCCGCAGGTCAGGTCACAGCGGATGTCCTGCTCGTCGACCGGCGACCAGTCGATGCCGTGGTCGCGCAGTCACACCGCGAGGGCCAGCCCGGGCTGCGGCATGCCGGTCGCGTTCTCGACGGTGAAGATCCTCACCCAGTCCTCGTCAGCCATCCGTTCAGACTGTCACACGGGCTGCCGCGCCTTCGCCTCGGGTTCGCGGCGCCGGCCCGCAGGTACCGTCGCCCGGATCGCCGCGCCGGCCGGGTCGTGCTCTGCGGAAGGACGTCGGACACCGCGCTGAGATCGCCTGGGGAACGTCTGTCGCGAGACGAATCACTGGGCAAGCGACGGTCCTCACCCGTCAATCGGCGGGGGCGGCGCTGCCGCTGTGCTGGATGCGCCGAGCACGACGACGACGCTTTGGGGCGTCTGCGCTGAGGCTGAACTCAGGTCGTCGGCCGGGGACGTGCCGGACCGGCCGGTCGGTGTGGCGACCGACCGGCCGGTCCGGAGGGGGTCAGCCCATCGTGCAGGCGAGCTGGGCCTTCACAGCGTCGCGGAGGTTCTCCTGGGCGCTGCAGTCGGCGCTGAAGACGTCCTGCCACTGGGGGCTGATGAAGTGGACGTTCACGATCTCGGTGACGATGTCGACGTTCTGGGCCTTGATGGTGTTCTTGGCGATCAGCACCTGCGGTGTCGGAGCCGTCTGGGCGCCGATGACGCCGCCTTCACCGTAGAACAGGTTGGTGATCTTGGTGTAGACGGTGACCCTCTTCCCCTTGATGTCGTTGCCGACGATGGCGACCGTCCAGTCCTTGTAGTTGCGCTGCCAGCCGAAGCTGGTCGCCCGGTTCAGGGCGGACACGGTGCCGTACTGGGCCTTGATGATCCAGTGGTGCCTGAGCAGCGGGCGACCGCTCGGGTGGTCCCGGGGGTGCGCCGGTTCCCCCGCCTGCACGGCGTCGCGCAGGTCCTGGTTCCCGGCGACCGGACCGTCCGCCGCCGAAGCCGCTGGGAGCGTCGCCGCGCCGGCCGGTGCGGCGACGCCGCCGGCGACGGCGAGGGCCGCTGCCCCGGTGACCACGACCGTCCTCCACCGTGCGACGGACCACTGACTGGTTGCCATCCTGGTACTCCTCGTTCACGTGCGTCGACGGGCCTCGCGGCACGCCCGCGCGCCCGCCACCGGGAAGTACCCGGTGCCCTCGACCCTGGCGGACCCGAGCGCGGTGCACATCAGTCGTTTGACTGACGGAGCAGAAGACCCGTCAGTGACCGACGACGGCGGTCACCGGGGAGGCCGCTCGGAGGGCAGCGGGTGGCGGAGTGCCGGACGCCCCGCTCAGTGCCAGCCGGAGTTCCAGTCCTGGTTCGCCGGTCCGGCGTCACCGCCCAAGGAGGAGAGGAGGCCGACCACGAAGAGGACCACCACGATCAGCCCGAGCAGTACCAACCAGAAGGTGTCCTCAAATCCGTTCTGGTACGGGCCTCTTGCTCGATCCGGTCGATCCGGTCGATCCGGCTGGTCACCGCCGCCCTCGTCGCCCCGGCCCTCGTCGCTCCGGTCCTCGGCATCGCTGCCCTCGTCGGCCACCGTGTGCCCCCTCCGTCGGGACTCATGGCACCGCGTCGCACGGTCGGCGTCAAGTCTTTCGGCGGTGGCGCAGCCGGGTGGGCCCGCTCAGCTCCCGGCCTTGCGGGGGCCACACCAGCCAGTGGTGGCCACCATCGCCCAGGCGCGCGCCATCGGACGGCGACGTCCCCGGTACGCGAGCCGATGGCGTCGGCCCCGTAGAGCGCCCACGCCATCGGGACGGCGGTGATCGCCGCAACGGTGAGTTGCGTCCGGTCCGTGGGAACAGAGCTCCCGGGTCGGCGGAGTTCACGGCGCCCGGCCGCGCGCACCGCAGGCACCCGCGTGACGAACACCCGACGCCGAGGGGCCGGGTCGGTGCGGCCGTGGTCCCGGGTCAGGGCGCGGCGAGGAGGGCGGTCAGGCCGGAGGTGCCCCGGCGGGTGCCGTCGGACAGGATCACGAGGGCTTCGATGCCGCTGCGTCGCTCGGCCCAGTGCAGGGCGGCGGCTGGCCCCATGGCGAAGGCGGCCGTCGCCAACGCGTCGGTGAGCGCGATGTCCTGGCCGATCAGGGTGACCGAGAGCGCGCCGCGCGGCGGGAGCCCGGTGTGTGGATCCAGGATGTGCGGGCCGCGTTCGGCCGTACCGGATCCGGCGACCGCGAGGCGGTCGCGCGCCTCGACGACGGCGGCCAGCCGGCCGGGGGCCGCCGGGTCGGCGATGCCGACGCGCCACGAGCGGCCGGGCGCCGGGGCTCCGGCCGTCTGGACGTCTCCACCACCGGTCAGGCTGTGGTGCGGGAACCCGGCAGCCGTGAGCAGGTGGGAGGCGCGTTCGATCGCCCAGCCCTTGACCCAGCCCGACGGGTCGAGGGAGCCGCCGGCCCGTACGGAGAAGTAGCCGGCGGTCTCCCGTGCCACGGCGGCGCAGTGGTCGAGGGCCTTGGTCACCAGCGGATCGCACTGGGCGAGGGTCAGCTCGCCGCGGGCGAGACGGCTGGTCTGGCTCAGCGGCTGGTAGGTGGAGAAGAGCCGGTCGAGCCGGTGGAGTTCGGCGAGGGCCGGGGCGAGGTCGGCGGGCGCGGCGTCGCGGACGGCGAAGGAGAAGACCGTCCCCATGGCGTGCTCGGTGTGTCTGAGCATCAGACGCCCGCCTGGTCGAGGGCGCTCTGCAACGACCGCTGGTAGCCCTCGCTGGTGTAGGTGGCGCCGGCGACGGCGTCGACGCGCGCGCTCTGCGCGGAGACGGCCTCCTGGTTGAGCCGGGGCAGGGCGAACTGGTTGATCTCCAGGTCGCGCCTGCTCTCCGACGGGTACCGCACCACCTCGGCCTTGGTGATCCGGCCGCCGCTGAGGGTGATCCGCACCTGGACCGGTCCGTAGCGGGTGTCGACGGCGTTGCCGGTGACGACCCGGGTGCCGGAAGCGTTACCCGCTCCTGCGGCGGCCGAGGGCGACGAATCCCCGGCCGACGGCTCCCCGGCCGACGACCCCCCGGGCGTCGCCGGGGCGGCGGACGCGGTGCCGCCCGGATCGGAACCGATGACGGGGGCGGCCCCGGGGGAGGCGGAGCCGTGCGGCTTGAGGGAGAGCAGCAGGACGACGCCGGCTGCGGTGACGGTGCTGGCCAGAACGGCGCGGCGCATGGCGGGCTCCTTCAGAGGTCGAACGACTCGTGGTGGATGCGGTGGGCGGGGACGCCGGCGGCACGCAGCTCGCGCGTGACCGCCCCGGTCATGGCCGCCGGCCCGCACAGGAACACGTCGTGCTGCGCCAGGCCCGGCACCAGCCGGCCGAGCGCGGCGGCGGAGAGCGGGTCGCCCGTCTCGTCGCGACGGCCGACGAGGTAGGACAGGCGGGCCGAGCGCGTCCCGGCGATCCGCTCCAGTTCCCGCCGGAACAGCAGGTCCTCGCCGTCCCGGGCCCGGTAGAGCAGGGTCAGCTCACCGGGCCCGGCCGGCAGGGTCTCGAACAGGGTCCGCAGCGGGGTGATGCCGACGCCGCCGGCGATCAGCAGGACGCGCCGCTGGGTCCGCCGGCGGGCGGTGAAGGCCCCGTACGGGCCCTCGGCGCGCACCCGGGTCCCCGGGTGGAGGCCGGCGAGGGCGGCGCTGTGGCCGCCGAGTCCCTTGACGGTGAAGCGCAGGAACCGGTCGGTGGGCGGTGCGGAGAGCGAGTACGGGTTGGCGGCCCACCGCAACCCGGGGGCGAGGAACTGGAGCCGGAAGAACTGGCCCGGTTCGGCGCGCAGTTCGGCCAGCCGCTCACCGGTCAGGAAGACGGACACCACCCCGGGGCCCTCGGGACGGACCTCCGCGACGTGCAGCCGGTGGCGGCGGTCGCGGAGGAACGGGACGGCGAGCCGGTACCGGCCCAGCACGGCGAAGGTGCCGAGGTAGAGCACGTACCAGCCGGCGCGGGCGGGCCCCCGGCCGAGGTCGGCGCCGTTGGTGAGCTGGTGGGCGAAGCCGAGGGCGACCGCGAGATAGGTCGCCAGGTGCAGGTAGTACCAGGTCTCGTAGCCCAGCCTGCGGCGGGCCGCCCGGGCCGAGACGGCGCCGGTGCCGAGGAGGAGCAGGGTGGCCGCGGTGGCCTTGAGCATGTCCGGGTCGTGGAGCACCATCCGCACGGTTTCGCGGACGACGGCCCGGTGCGCGGTGAGCGCGGACCCCCAGACGACGGTGAGGACGTGGACGGTGACCAGGCCGACCAGGTAGCGCCCGCCGATCGCGTGCCAGCGCGCCAGCCGGTCCGCGCCGACGTCCCGCTCCAGGGCGGGTATCCGGGCCATCAGCAGGAGCAGCACCGGCGCGGCGTACCCGGCGAGCAGGCCGGTGATCCGGCCCGCGCCGGTGAGCCACTGGTCGGCACCGGTCACCGCGTAGGTGTCCTGCCACCACAGGGCGAGCACGGCGCCCGCTCCGGTGGCCACGGCCGGTGGGACGAGCCGGGCGAGCAGCCACGGCGGGAGCACCGGCCGCTGCGAGGTGCGCTGGTGCCGACGGTGGCCGGCAGGCGCGGCGCGACGCGGTCGCTGGACTGCGGTACCCATGGTCCTGTTCCTCTCTGCGCGGCTCCGACGTCCTGCGCGCGGCCCGGCAGGGTACGCGGACGACCGTGATCCGGAGACCGGCCCACCGTGTCAGCCGTACCTCTCAGTTCCCTCTGAGTTCCGCCGCCACAGACCCTCCCGCAGAGAGTTCTGCCAGCTCAGGGCCATGATCGACGGTTCGCGGTCTCAGCGGATTCTCACCCTGGCACGGCACAATGGCGCGGAGAGCTACTGCACGCCCCCTGCGACCGGGAGCGCCGACCGGATTGGATGCCATGCCCGTGCCCACCCCGCGTGTCCTGGTGGTCGACGACGAACCCGACCTGGTCGAGGTTCTGTGCGCCGCCCTGCGCCACGAGGGCTGGGAGTCGCGCGGGGCGGCCTCGGGGGAGGAGGCGGTGCTGGAGTGCCGCGGCTGGGAGCCCGACGCCGTCGTGCTGGACATGATGCTCCCGGGCCTGGACGGCATGGCGGTGCTGGCACGCATCCACGCCGAGCAGCCCCAGGTACGGGTGCTGTTCCTGACCGCCCGGGACGCCGTCGAGGACCGGATCGCCGGGATCGAAGCCGGCGGCGACGACTACGTCACCAAGCCCTTCAGCCTGCAGGAGGTCGTGGTCAGGCTGCGGCGGCTGCTGCGGCGGGCCCAGGCGGCGGACACCTCCGCGGCCGCAGTGCCGGCGGGCGCCCTCGTGCTGGGTGACCTCGTCCTGGTGGAGCAGTCCAGGGAGGTGCTCCGGGGCGGCACCCCGGTCGAGCTGTCCCCGACCGAGTTCCAACTGCTCCGCTACCTGATGCAGCACCCGCGCCAGGTGCTGAGCAAGGCCCAGATCCTGGATGCCGTCTGGTCCTACGACTTCGGCGGGCAGGCCCACGTCGTGGAGCTCTACATCAGCTACCTGCGCAAGAAGGTCGACGCGGGCCGGCCGGCGATGATCCACACCGTCCGGGGCGCCGGCTACCTGATCAAAGCGCCAGTCGCGTGAAGGGCCGCTCGGTGAAAGGCCGGCTGGTGGACAGCCGCCTCGTGCCGCGCACCATCCGCAGCAGGCTGGTCGCAGGCCTGCTGGCCCTGCTGGCCGTCACCTTCGCCGGTGTCGGCCTCGCCGTCACCACCGCGCTCGACCACTACCTGGTGAACCAGCTCGACCAGCGCCTCGCCGACGCGGGCGGACGGTACGCCGCCAGCCTGGAACACGGCGGCGCCGGCCCGGGACCACGCGGCGACACCCGCGCCCAGAGCCCCGGCACCTTCGGCGCCCGCCTGGTGAACGGCCAGGTCACCAACGCGGGCGTGGTCGACGGCGACGCCGACGACGACGGGGTCGCCGAGGGCACCCTCCCGGCCGACACCGACGACACCGTCGCCCTCACCCAGCGGGACCGGCAGAACCTCGCCCGGCTCCCGGTGGGCGGAACACCCGGTTCGGTGCGCCTCTCCGGCCTGGGCCCCTACCGCCTCCGCGCCGTCGCCGGGCGCGACGGCGACGTCCTGATCACCGGCCTCCCCCTGCACCAGGTCCACGAGACCGAGAACCGCGTCGTCGCACTGGAGCTGGTCTCCTTCGCGATCGCCCTCGGCATCACCGGCGTGGCCGGCGCCCTCTGGGTGAGGCTCTCGCTGCGCCCGATGAACCGCATCGCCGACACCGCGGAACGGATCGGCGCCCTCCCGCTCGCGGAGGGCGAGGTCGTCCTCGACGACCGGGTACCGGGGGCGGACCCGAGGACCGAGACCGGCCGGGTCGCCCTCGCCTTCAACCGGATGCTGGGCCACGTCGAGCACTCCCTCGCCCAGCGCCACGCGTCCGAGAACCGGCTGCGCGCCTTCGCCGCCGACGCGGGCCACGAACTGCGGACGCCGCTCGCCACCATCCGGGGCCACGCCGAACTCGCCCTCGGCCACCCGGGAGGCACCCCGGCCGAGGTGACGCACTCCCTGCGCCGCATCGATGCCGAGTCCGTCCGGATGGGAGCCATCGTCGAGGACCTGCTGCTGCTCGCCCGGCTCGACGCGGGGCGGCCGCTGGCCCGCGAGGAGGTCGACCTCACCCGCATCGCCCTCGACTGCACCCAGGACGCGCGGGTCGCGGCGCCCGGCCACCACTGGCGGCTCGAACTGCCGCCCGAGCCGGTCGTCGTGACGGGGGACGAGCACCGGCTGCGCCAGGTCGTCACGAACCTGCTCTCGAACGCCCACCGCCACACCCCCGACGGCACGACCGTCGTCCTGCGGGTCGAAGCCCGCCGCGTCATGGTCTCCGACGACGGCCCGGGGATCCCTCCCGAGCTCGCCCCGCACGTCTTCGAACGGTTCGTCCGGGGCGACAGCTCGCGCTCGCGCACGAGCGGCGGCACCGGGCTCGGCCTCGCGATCGTCGAGGCGGTCGCCACCGCCCACGGCGGCACGGTGACCCTGGCCCCGCGCCCGGGCGGCGGCACCGTCGTCACGGTGACTCTCGGCTGCCCCGATGCCCGGGCGGCGGCACCGTCGTCACCATGACTCCCGGCCGGCCGGCGCCCGGCCGGCCCGCGCGTCACGGCCGTCGGTGCAGCAGTCGGCCACCGAGGCGTGTTCAGCCCCGGCGAAGCAGCCTGCGCGCGCCGTAGACGGTGGCGCCCAGCGCGAGCACGGCGGCGCCCCACAGCACCGAGGCGGCCGGCAGGGCGGCGGCAAGGACGAGGCAGCCCGCCGCGCCGACCACCGGCACGACCCGGGGTGGGCGTCCCTCCGCGGGCGTGAGGGTCCAGGCGCAGGCGTTGGCGACGGCGTAGTAGGCGAGTACGCCGAAGGAGGAGAGGCCGATCGCGCCGCGCACGTCCGCGGTGGCCGCCAGGACGGCGACCACCGCGCCGACGGCCAGCTCCGCGCGGTGCGGCACGCCGAAACGCGGGTGGACGGCGGACAGCCGGTGCGGCAGGTGGTGGTCGCGGGCCATCGCCAGGGTGGTGCGCGAGACCCCGAGGATCAGTGCGAGCAGCGAGCCGAGCGCCGCCACGGCCGCACCCGCGCGCACCACCGGGGCCAGGCCCGGGGCGTCGGCGGCCCGGACGGCGTCGACCAGCGGCGCCGCCGAGTGGGCCAGAGCGGCCGGGCCGAGTACGGCGAGGACGGCGAGCGCGACGAGGGCGTACACCACCAGGGTGATGCCGAGGGCGAGCGAGACCGCCCGGGGGATGGTCCGTCGCGGATCGCGCACCTCCTCCCCGAGCGTGGCGATCCTCGCGTACCCGGCGAACGCGAAGAACAGCAGGCCGCCCGCCTGCAGGACGCCGTGGAAGCCGGCGTCCGCGCCGACCGCCCAATGGCCGGCGTCGGCCGTCGAGCCGGCCAGGCAGGCGGTGACCACCGCGGCCAGCACGGCCAGGACGGCGGCGACGATTCCGCGTGTCAGCCAGGCGGCTTTCTGGACCCCGACGTAGTTGACGGCGGTCAGCACCACCACTGCCGCGACCGCGACGGCGTGCGCCCGGGCGGGCCACGCGTAGGAGCCCACGGTGAGTGCCATCGCCGCGCACGAGGCCGTCTTGCCGACCACGAAGCCCCATCCGGCCAGGTAGCCCCAGAAGTCGCCGAGGCGCTCGCGGCCGTAGACGTAGGTGCCCCCGGACCTCGGGTAGCGCGCGGCCAGCCGGGCCGACGAGGTGGCGTTGCAGTACGCCACCACGGCCGCCAGGGCCAGGCCGACCAGCAGCCCGGAGCCGGCCGCCGAAGCGGCGGGCGCGAGCGCCGCGAAGACTCCCGCGCCGATCATCGACCCGAGCCCGATCACCACGGCGTCGAACAGGCCCAGATGCCGTCCCAACGCCCCCGGAGCGGCTGGTGACGCCGACGTGTTCATGGACTGCCCTTCGCGGATTCCGATGTCGGCGCACGATACGCGAACGAGGTGGCGGGTACCTGAACGGGCCCGCCGGCCGGCTGCGGCGGTCCTCGGTAGTCTCGGCCGGATCCTTCGGGAGCCGGGGCCGCGCCGGTCCGGCCCGACAGCGCCAGGAAGGGGCGGTCGACGCCCATCCGCTCGCGCGGAAGTCGATCGCCTGGTCCGTGAACAGCGACGCGAGGCAGCGCCGGCAGGCGTCGATCACCGCGTCCGCGCCCCGCACATCGAGAGACGTCTCCCGCTGGTCCGCAGCCGACTCAGACCAGCCCGGCGCCCCAGGCCCGTGCCCGCTCGATCTCGCCCTGCCGCAGGGGACCGTCGGTCTCCTCGACGACGAAGCCCTCGGGGTCGGTGACGAGGTCGTAGCGGTGGCGGGTGAGCCGTTGGGCGATGCCGTCCGCGGCTCCGCCGCTCATTCGCGTGCCGGCGCGGGTGTCGAAGGCGGCGGCGTGAGTGCCGGGTTCGGTCTTGGGGAGCGAGTGGAACCAGGAGCGCAGACCCGGACCCCCGGCGGTCTCGTGCGCCTCGTGGGCGGCGTCCTCGTGGCCCTCCTTCTTCGCCTCGGCCATGGCGGCCAGCCGGCGGCTGACGCCGGAGGACATCCCGTGCATGTGGGTGGGGCCGCCGACGACCAGCAGGTCCGCCGTGCGGGTCACCTCGGCGTCGGCCCGCGACACCGGGAGGCAGTCGACGGATGCCTCCGGGTCGGCCCGGTGAACGCCCTCGGCGATGGCTTCGGCGATCTCGCGGGTGTTGCCGTACATGCTCTCGTACACGACGACTGTGTGCATCGTTCTCACCTCTCGGCACCAGCCTGCGTCGTCACCCGGGCTGTCAGCGGGGGCCGTTCGGCCCCGATGGGCGAGCCGGACGGCCTTCCGCGGGTTCAGCCGTAGGAGACGACCGCGACCGGGCAGTGGACGTGGTGGATCGCGGCGTGCGCCACCGGCCCGAGGTGCGCACCGAGCGTCGCGCGCCTGACCCGGCGGCCGACCACGAGGAGCCCGGCATCCGCGGCGGCCTCGACGAGGCCGACCGCCGCGTGGCCGCGGACCAGGTCCGTCGCGACGGTCACCGTGGGGAAGCGGGAACGCCAGGGACCCAGCACGTCCGAGAGCTGCTGCCGCTCGGAGGCCGACAGTTCCGCGTCCATGGCACCGATGGCGGCGAACGCCATGTACTCGCTGCCGGCGGGAGGGTCCCAGGCGTGGACGACCCGAAGCGGCACGGAACGCAGCCGGGCCGCTTCGAAGGCGAAGGCGATCACGTCGTCGCAGGGGCGGCGGAGGTCCAGGCCCAGGAGGACCCCGCCGTCCGCCGCCGCGTCGTCGGCGGCGTCTTCCGCCTGAGCCGGCTTCCTACCGGCTTCCTCCGCCCGGACCAGGACCACCGGGCAGGTCGCCCTGCGCAGGACCTCCTGGCTCACGGAACCGACGAGGAAGCCCCGCAGGGTGCTCAGGCCCCGTGAGCCGAGCACCAGCATGGTGGCGCCCCGGCCGGCCGCCTCCAGGGCCTCCGCCGGGTCCTCGGGGACGTGGGCCGAGGTGACCTCGGCACCGGAGGCGAGGACGGCCCGTAGCTCCGCCTCCTTGGCGGCCAGCCGCTGTCGGCTCCAGGCGATCGCCTGGTCGGTGCCGAGGACGTCGGTCTTCGGCCACGGCCACGCTTCGACGAGTTCCAGAGGCAGTCCGCGGAGCAGCGCCTCGCGGGCTGCCCAGCCGGTCGCGGTCACGCTCTCGGGTGAGCCGTCGAAGCCCACCACGATCGGTCCGTTCATGATGTCCTCCGAGGTCGGGACGGGGGTCTTGGGGGTTGGTCAGCAGGTCCGGCGGCAGGACACCGGGGCTGGCCCTGTTTCCACGGCCGACGGCCCACGGCGACGGCCTCCGACGTCCGGCCCACCCTCGTGTCGACGGCGGGTTCATCGTGCCGGTGGTGAGGGACCCGGGTGTCCGTCGCCGAGATCGACCCCGCGCCGGCCGCGGCGGCCGCCGTCGCGCCGCGCTGCTCCCGGACGGGTGCCCTGGACGATGATCCGGTCTCCCCGTGCGGCTCCCATGGCGTGCTCCCAGCTCGATCCGGCCGGCTCGTCCTTCCATGGCACCACGGTCGGCGGGTCACGGCAGGGGCCGGACGGCCCCCGATCGGGGCTGTCCGGCCCGCTGTTCCGGGGACGGGCGGGCCGCGCGACCGATCCGGCGGACCCTGTGCCGTCCCGGTCGCCGCGGGAAGACTGATTGCAGGGCCGGCGGGGGACCGGTCCGACACTGAGGAGGCGCGTCATGTCCGGTGCAGTCACCACTCATGGACACCCGGCCATGCACACCCGCCTGGGGCAGCACCTCCGCCGCGCTGTGGGGCACGACCGCAACCCGCTCTGCCGCAGGGTCGACCGGGCGTACAGCCGCCTTGTCACGGCGCTGGCACTGGCGCTCGTCGCCGCGCTGGTCGGCGCCGCCGGCGTGGGCCTGCTGCTGTTCCGGGCCGGGGCGCACGACGCCCACGAGATCGCCCGGCACCGGCACACCGTCACCGCGGTCACCTCGGGGCCCGCCCAGCCGGACGACCTCCGGGCGGGCGGCACCCGCTCCCACGCGCAGGCCAGGTGGAGCTATCCGGCCGGTCCCGGAGCCGGGCTGATCGCGGTTCCGGCCGGGGCCGGTGCGGGCACGGCGGTCGTGATCCAGGTCGACGACGGCGGCCTCCCGGCGGCTCCCGCCCCGTCCAGCGGTACGGTCCTCTCGAACGCCGCGATCGTCGGCGCCGGTGCGTGGATCGCGCTCTCCCTGCCGGCCGTCGGCGGGTACGTGATGCGGCGGTGCCGGCTGGAGCGCGGGGCCGGTCTGGAGTGGGAGTCCGCTTGGGAGCAGGTGGAGCCGCTCTGGTCCGGCCGGCGGTGACCGCGGCGGTGTTCGTCGGCGTCAGAGCGGCAGGACGCGCGTCTCGCCGGGTGCGACGCTGGTCGTCGTCCCCCGGAGGCGGATCCGGACGGGATCCTGCGGGCTGTCGCGCAGGCTCACCGTCACCGCCCTGTGGTCGACGGCGAGGACGACGCCCCAGTGGCCGCGGTAACGGAGCTCCAGGGTCAGGCAGCCGAGGGCGGACGGCAGGTGCGGGTCGAGCCAGAGGGCGTCCTCCCGGATCTCCAGCCCGGTGTAGCAGCGCTGGAGCAGGTCCACGGCGCCCGCCATGGCACCGAGGTGGATGCCCTCCGCCGTGGTCCCGCCCTGGCCGTCCCTGAGGTCGGCGACCAGGGCGTCGCGGAAGTACCGCCAGGAGGCCCGGCGATCGGAGCGGGTGAGCACCCAGGCGTGCACCACCGAACTGAGCGTCGAGCCGTGGACGGTGCGCCTCAGGTAGTACGCGGTGGTGCGGCGCTGCAGCTCGTGCCGGGCCGGGTAGCCGAGCTGGCGCAGCAGGTCCCGGACCTCGCGGGCGGAGAACAGGTACCAGAGCATCAGCGCGTCCGCCTGCTTGGAAACCCGGTACCGATTGACCGTGTCGCCCTCGGCCTCCAGGATCCGGTCGAGTCGGCGCAGGTCGGTGTAGCGGCCGCGGTAGGCCGCCCAGTCGAGCTCGGTGAGCCGCTCGTAGCCGTCGAACTGGCTGAGCACTCCGTCGTGGAAGGGGACGTACAGGCGCCGGCTCACCGCGCGCCAGCGGTCGAGTTCGCCGGCGTCGAGCCTCAGGCGTTCCACCAGTTCGTCGTGACGGTAGCCGGGCAGGAGGCGCAGCGTGTCGAGGGCGCGGGCGAGCACCCAGGAGGCGAGGACGTTGGTGTACGCGTTGTCGTCCAGACCCGGCCCCTCTGCCCAGGGGTAGGCGTCGTGGTACTCGTCCGGGCCGAGCACGCCGCGGATCGACCAGCGGTCCCGGGCCGGGTGGTAGCTGGCGGCGGAGGACCAGAACCGCGCGATCTCCAGCAGCATCTCGGCGCCGGGGCCGGCGAGGAAGTCCATGTCGCCGGTGGCCTGGTAGTACTGCCAGATGTTGTAGGCGACCGCCGACCCGACGTGCCGCTGGAGGTGGCTGTGGTCCGGCAGCCAGCGCCCCGAGAGCGGGTTCAGGTGCAGTAGCTGCGACTCCTCCCGGCCGTCGCTCGCGCTCTGCCACGGGTACATCGCGCCGCGGAGCCCCGACTCGTGGGCAGCCTGCCGGGCGGCGTCCAGGCGGCGGTGGCGGTAGCGCAGCACGGCGCGGGCCAGCTCCGGGAACCGCAGGTTGAGCAGCTGGAGGACGAACAGCTCGTCCCAGAAGACGTGGCCGCGGTAGGCCTCGCCGTGCAGCCCGCGCGCGGGTACGCCGACATCGAGGTCGACGGAGTGCTCGGAGTAGGTCTGCAGCACATGGAACAGGTTGAGGTGCAACGGACCGGCGCCCCCGAAATCCGCCTCGATCCGGCACCTGTGCCACAGCTCGGTCCAGCGGAGGGCGTGTCCGGCCAGCAGTCGGTCGAATCCGGGCGCCTGGGCGGCCAGCAGCCGGGAGGCGTGCAGGGGCGTCTCGATCGCCGGGTCGTGGGAGGTGTGGACCGCCACGGTCTTCTCGACCGTCACGGGCCGGCCCCGTTCGCCGTCCACCGTGAGGATCTGTGCCACCCGGCCCTCCGCGGGATCGTCGGCCGACCGCAGGCGCTCGTCGCAGCCGCGGATCGAGGTTCGGGCGGCAAGGGCGATGCGCAGCGGCGAACCGGCGGCCGTGGCCTCCAGCCAGAGCACGCCGTTCTCGTCCGTGCCGTGGCCGGCCGGTTCGAGGTGGCGGTCGGTGAGGCCCCGGTAGCGGGCCACGCCGGTGTTGGCGACGACACCGTCCAGGGCCGAGCGGATCTCCAGCGGCCCGGACCAGTTCTCGGGGGTGAAAGTGCTCTCCAGGGCGACGAGGTGGGGCCGTGCCTGGCTGGCCAGACGGCGTTGCACGAGCCGGGTCCGTCGCCCTGCGGAGTCGACGACGAGGGCGTGCCGGGTGAGCACGCCCCGTCTCAGGTCCAGTTCCACGCTCTGTTCGGCCGGTGGGCCGGTGAACCAGTGGCCGCCGGCGGGGCGGAAGGTCAGCGGGAGCCAGTTGGGGCAGTTGACCAGGTCCTCGTTGGTGACCACCCGGCCCGCGACCGTCGAGGCGGCGCGGTCGTAGCAGCCGGCCAGGTAGGTGCCCGGATAGTGCACGCCGTCGGCCACCGCCTCGGGGGCCGCGCCGCGCGTCACCAGGTAACCGTTGCCCACCGCGCAGAGCGCCTCGCGCAGGCCCTCCTCGGCAGGCTCGAAGCCCTCGTAACGGAGGGTCCACGGGTCCGGCATCGCCGGGTACGCGGGCCCGGTACCGGTGGATGTATCCGCTGCCACGAGGCGACCTCCGCGCTGCCGGCCTGCTCCCAGTGTGCGCACGGGGCCGCCGCGCCGCTCACCGGGCGGCGTCCCCCGGAGCCCGATCACCCGACTCGTCCTCGGTCCGGATGATCCGGCCGGTCACCGCGGTGGGGTGCAGACGGATCCACACGTCACGCTGTCCGCCGGCCCACGGGTCCGGGTCGCCGCGCCGGGCGAGCCGTTCGATCGCCTCGGGTTCGTCGAAGGCGGCGGCCCGGCCGGTGACCAGAACGCTCCAACCGCTGCGCAGTGCCTCGTCGACCCGGTCGACCTCGAAGGCGATCCGGGTACCCGGGGCGGCGGCGAGGGTGCTGTGGGCGGCGGTTCGCAAGAGCAGGGTGCCGTCGAGCACCCGGTAGTTGACCGGGAGCACGACCGGGCCGTCCGCGGTGGTCAGTGCCACCCGCCCGACGCCGCCGGGCACCAGCCTGTCCCAGCACGCGGTGACCGGCAGCTCCGCCAGCACGGGACGGGCCGCGGCGGCCCCCCAGCCGGGCGGGAGGTCGACCTCGCCGCCGAGCAGCCGGGTGACGGTGGTGCCGAGCGCGTCGGCCAGCCTGATCAGCGGCCCCGCCTCGGCGGTGGACGGAGAGGACTCCAGGTAGTCGAGGAAGCCCTCGGCCATCCCCGCCCGGGCGGCCGCCTCGGCCCGGCTGAGCCCGAGCTCCCGGCGGCGCTGTGCGATACGACGGCCCAGGTCACCGGGGTGCTCCGGCCCACGCGGTGCCGCCGGGCGGGGCCCGGCGGCCTCGCCGTCTGAAAGCTTCATGAACACGGGGTGCTCCTCTGCTCCGCGAGCCCTCACGGGCACGGTCCCGGTGCCGCCGGACGGTCGGCTCGGTTCCCAGGATGGGCCGGTGGCGTTCCTGCCGGAAAGGGCCGCCCGGGCCCCGCCGGCACCGCCGCGCGGCCCCCTGCGCTGCCGTCCGGAGGGCCGGTCGGCCCTTTGCGGGACGGGCGCCACGGACCAGGCTGGAAACGCGCACAGGTCGACGGGCCGAGGAGGGCCGCCATGTCCATCGCCCACCCTTCACAGGCCACCGCCGAGGCACTGCTCACGGACGGTACGACCGTCGTGATCCGCCCGCTCGGCCCACAGGACCGCCAGGCGGTCCTGGACCTGCACACGTCCGCAGGGCTCGCGGATCTCGCGCGCGGCGCCGGAGCGGATCACCGGGGGAGAGGAGGTCGTCGGCGTCGGCACTCGCGAGGTCGCCGACGACGTGCGCACCCCAAGCGGTCCGCGGCGCGGGGCGCTCACGTCGTCCGCCGCCGGCGCCGTGCCCGTCGCGGTCGTTCCGCACGGCTGAACCCTCCGATGCGCCGGGGCGACCGGGCGCGCAGAATCATTGGGGAGACCACGTACACCCCCGGGGAGCACGCGATGGACGCGACCGAGTCCACCCGGCCCGTGCAGGTGTTCCTGCTGGACGACCACGAGGTGGTCCGGCGCGGGGTACGCGACCTGCTGGAGGCGGAGCCGGACATCGAGGTCGTCGGCGAGGCCGGCACCTGCGCGCAGGCGCTGGCGCGGCTCCCGGCCCTTCGGCCCGATGTCGCCGTCCTCGACGTACGACTGCCGGACGGGGACGGCGTCACCGTCTGCCGGGAGCTGCGCGACGGGATGCCGGACCTGGCGTGCCTCATGCTGACCTCCTTCGACGACGACGACGCCCTACTGGACGCGATCATGGCGGGTGCGGCCGGGTACGTGCTGAAGCAGGTCAAGGGGGCCGACCTGGTCGGGGCGGTGCGGACGGTGGCTTCCGGACAGTCCATGCTCGACCCGGCGACCACCCGCAAGCTGATGGAGAGCCTGCGTCACCACGAGGAGAGCGGCACCGACGCCGCGCTGGCCCAATTGACCCCGCGCGAACGGGAGATCCTCGTACTGGTGGGGGAGGGGAAGACCAACCGGCAGATCGGCCGGGAACTCTTCCTCGCCGAGAAGACCGTCAAGAACCACGTCTCCCGGATGCTCGCCAAACTCGGCGTGGAACGCCGCCTGCAGGCCGCCGTCATCGCCGCGCACGCGGATACCGACCAGCAGCACCCGCGCCCGCACTGACCGGCCGCACCGAGACCGGACGGCCCGGGTGATTGAGCCGGTCGGCCCAAGCGCCGGGGCGCTTCCCGGTCGCACGCTGGAACGGAAGCACCGACCCGGTCCCGTCCGGCCGAACTCCGCACCGTCGGTCGTCCGCCTCCGGCCGACCGCACACCCCGGGGAGCCCGTCATGCCCGCCCTCGCTCTCGACGCCGCCGCACTGGAGAAGCTCGTCTCCGCCGCGGTCGCCGCACCGTCGATCCACAACAGCCAGCCCTGGCACTTCCGGCTCCAGCCGGAGACCTCGCTCCTGGAGGTCCGCGCCGTGCGGGAACGTGCCGTTCCGGCCGCCGACCCGCAGGGGCGCGCGATGCACGTCTCCGTCGGCGCGGCGGTGCTCAATCTGCGGGTCGCCGCCCGGTATCTCGGGTGGGCCCCGGAGGTGCGCCTGCTGCCCGACCCGGGTGAACCGGACCTGTTCGCGACCGTCCGGCTGGACGAGTCGTCCCCGGTGCACCTCCCCGGTACGGACGACCTGTACGAGGCGATCTGGCACCGCCACTCCATCCGCACGCCCTTCACCGGCGATCCGGTCCCGCCGGGCGTTCTCGACGAGCTCGTCGCAGTCGCAGGGGCGGAGGGCGCGGTGCTCCACCTCCCCGGCCACGACGAGACGGCCAGGCTGCTGGAGCTCACGGCCGAGGCCGAGCGCCGCAACACCACCGACGAGGCCGCGCGGACCGAGAGCCGCCAGTGGATCCGCAGCGGGGAGCTGCCGGCGTTCGGCATCCCGGTCCGTGCCCTCGGACCGCAGGACCGCGCCGGCCGGCTGCCGATGCGTGACTTCGCCGCCCTCCGGGCCGGCGAGCACCAGGCACCCGCCACATTCGAGCGGGAGCCTCTGATCGCGGTACTCGCCACCCGGGGCGACCGCCCCGGGGACTGGCTGCGCGCCGGGCTGGCCCTGGAGCACGTCCTTCTCACCGCCACGGTGCACGGCGTCCGCGCCTCGCTGCTGCACCAGGCGATGGAGTGGCCGAACCTGCGGTGGGAGGCCCGGGAGCCGCATGAGCGGCCGGGCCACGTCCAGATGCTGATCCGGCTCGGTTACGGACCGGAGGGCGCCCCCACACCGAGGCTGCCGGCCGGAGACGTCCTGGATCCGGAGACCTAGGCCAGCGGGACCCGCCACACCAGTTCGGTGCCGCCTCCGGGCCGGGCGCGGGCGGTGAAGCTGCCGCCCAGGACGGCAGCCCGTTCGGCGAGGTTGGCCAGTCCGCTGCGCCGACCGCCCGCGGGCAGGCCGATGCCGTCGTCCGTCACGGTGAGTGCCAGCTCGCCCCCGGCGGCGATCGTGACGTCGACGGTGCTCGCGCCGGCGTGCCGGGCGGCGTTGGACAGGGCTTCCTCCAGCACGGCGATCGCGCCGTCCGCTGCCTCGGTCGGCACGGTGACGTCGAGCAGACCGGTCATCCGCAGGCCCGGGGTGAAGCCCAGGGTCCGCGCCGCCCGTTCGACCGTCGCGACCACACGGGAGCGCAGCCCGGCGGCCGCCGGGCCGCTCTCGCGGGCGCGGAGGCCGAAGATGGTGGCCCGGATGGTCTTCGCGGTGTCGTCCAGGTCGTCGATCGCGCGCAGGACGCGGTCGGTCGCCTCCGGGTGCTCGATGAAGCGGCTGGCGCCCTGGAGGGTCATGCCGGTGGCGAAGAGGCGCTGGATCGCCAGATCGTGCAGATCGCGGGCGATCCGGTCCCGCTCCTGGAGCAGGGCGATCTGCTCGGACTCCCGGCGCCGTTCGGCCAGCTCCATCGCGACCGCCGCCTGGGCGGCGAAGCCGAGCAGCGGACCGGACTCGTCCGGCCCGAACGGGGCAGCCCCGGTCGCCCGCGCCAGCACGAGCACGCCGCGCACCCCGTGCTCGGGGGTGCCGACGGGCACCGCCACGGCGGGACCCAGCCCCTCCCAGCGCGGCGGCCCGGCGGTGATCCTCGGGTCCTTGCTCACGTCGGGGCTGACCACGAGGCCACCGGTCCGGGCAACCGCACCGACGAACGACCCCTCCCTGGGCAGGACCAGCCCGCGGTGCCGCTTCTCACTCAGGCCGACCGCGATCCGGACCTCCAGTTCGTCGGTGTCCGCGAGGGGAAGGGCGACGACCGCGAGGTCCGCGCCGGAGATCTCGGCGGCCCGGCTGACCAGCAGGTCGAGCACCCGTTCCTCCGGGCTGCCGGACAGCAGACTGCTGGTGACCTCCGCGCTGGCCGCCAGCCACCGCTCGCGCAACCTGGCCTGCGCGTACAGGCGGGCGTTGTCGATCGCGACCCCGGCCGCCACGGCGAGGGTGGCCAGTACCGACTCGTCCTCCGCGTCGAACTCACCGCCGCCCCGTTTCTCGGTCAGGTAGAGGTTGCCGAAGACCTTGTCGCGGATGCGGATCGGCACGCCGAGGAAGCTGCGCATCGGCGGGTGCCCGGCCGGGAAGCCGTACGAGGCGGGGTGATCGGAGATCCTGGCCAGGCGCAGCGGCTCGGGGTGGCGGATCAGTTCGCCCAGGACCCCGTGCCCGGAAGGCAGGTGTCCGATTCGTTCGACCTGCTCGTCCGAGAGGCCCACCGGGATGAACCGGGAGAGCTTTCGGCCCTCGCCGACGACCCCGAGTGCGCCGTACTCGGCGTCCACCAGAGTGATCGCCGCCTCCACGATGTGCCGCAGCGCCTGGTCCAGCTCCAGGTCGCGACCCACCGACAGGACGGCCTCCAGCAGGCTGTGTACCCGGTCGCGGGTGCCGCGTGCCGCGTCCAGCCGGGTCTGGAGCTCGTCCAGCAGGTCGTCCAGACGCAGCTGCGGCAGGGGAGCGGGACGCTCCGGTGTACTGCCCAACGGATTCCTCCGACTCCTGCGGAACTCGCCGGATGCCACTGACCAGCGTAGGCGCGCACACCCCCAGGCGCCGGGCGGGCCTACCGGAGACCGGGGCCCAACGGCCCCAGGTGTCGACCCACCCGCCCCATGGCGGCCACCGGTCACAGGGGCAACGCTGGAAGGGAAAGGCGAGGCGGTGAGCCGCCGCCCGGCGTACACGCCCGACAGCGACCCGCCACCCCCGCACGCACCCGCCCGACAGGGGTGATCAGGACATGAAGGCGCTGACGTACCACGGACCGGGACGCCGCACCTGGGGCGAGGTCCCCGACCCGGCCGTCCGTGATCCGGAGGACGCGGTCGTCCGGGTCGACGCGGTGACCATCTGCGGCACCGACCTGCATATCCTCAAGGGCGACGTGCCCGAGGTCACCGAGGGCCGCGTCCTCGGCCACGAAGCCGTCGGCACCGTCGTCGAGACCGGACCAGGCGTCCACACCGTCGAGCCCGGCGACCGTGTGCTCGTCTCCTGCATCTCCGCCTGCGGCCGCTGCACGTACTGCCGGGAGGCGAGCTACGGTCAGTGCACGGGAGGCGGGGGCTGGATCCTCGGGCACCTGGTCGAGGGTGCCCAGGCCGAGTACGTCCGTACCCCCTTCGCGGACAACTCCCTCCACCGCCTCCCCGACGGGGTCGGTGACGAGCAGGCCCTGCTGTTCGCCGACATCCTGCCCACCTCCTACGAGGTCGGCGTCCAGAACGGCCGGGTCGGCCCCGGCGACACCGTCGCGGTGGTCGGTGCGGGCCCGATCGGGCTGGCCGCGATCATCACCGCCCGGCTCTACAGCCCCGCCCGCATCATCGCGATCGACCTCGCCACCAGCCGTCTGGAAGCCGCCGAGCGGGCCGGCGCGGACACCACCCTGACCGTCGCCGACGCCACCCCCGAGACGGTCCGCGCACTGGGCCGCGACGGACTCGGCGTGGACGTGGCGATCGAGGCGGTCGGCGTCCCCGAATCCTTCGAACTGTGCACCCGGGTGGTGTGCCCGGGTGGGCGGGTCGCCAACGTCGGCGTGCACGGCAAGCCCGCGGTCCTGCACCTGGAGGAGCTCTGGATCCGCGACGTCACCATCACCACCGGTCTGGTCGACACCCACAGCACCCCGCTGTTGCTCGACATGGTGGCCGCCGGCCGGCTCGACGTCTCCGGGCTGGTCACCCACCGCTTCGGCCTCGACGAGATGCAGGACGCCTACGACGTCTTCGCGGACGCGGGCGACAACGGCGCCCTCAAGGTCGCGCTCTTCCGGACCTGAGCCCCTGGCACCGAGGAGTCGATGTGGACCAGAACCCCGGACCTGAAGCCGCTCAGCGGGTGGATCCGGCCGTCGTCGCCCGGCGGATCGATGACC